>NZ_JAUBVK010000010.1:0-221858 GCF_036705795.1 Microcoleus sp. ARI1-B5 | reverse complement strand
AGAAACCGGGTTTCTGCGAATAATGTCTGCTGAGTACGAAGCATATAAAAAGAAACCCGGTTTCTGAGATTGTGCGATTCACGCTCGGGATAGCTGCGCTTCACGAATTTCTGTCGTTAGGTGAGGGCGGGTTTTTGTAAATTGTCGATGTTCATTATAGATGGTTGGCTCACGGGCCCTTACAGGATTATTGATAATGCTGCAAAATCTCAGTTCTACTCAACCTACACTCTAATCTCTTTTCTCAATCTGTAAATTAGCATCATTTTTACTGAAGAAAGCATCGATCGCATTTAGTCAAAATTCACTCAAACAACTCAAAAACCATGTCTACCCAATTCCAAGCCGAAGTCTTCCAAAATCCCTACCTTCATCAAGGTTCCAGAGAAGTCAATGCCATTATGACCGTCACCGTCGATGGGGATAAAAATATCAACATCGCACCTCAAACAGGAGGCAAACTCTTCGGGATTATCTGCGATATTTCCGGTTCGATGCAGGGCGCAAAAATCCACGCCGCCAAAAATGCGATGATTAAACTCGTGCAGTTAATTCCTGCGGATACCTCCTTTTTTATAGTGGTGGGTGCCACTCGCGCCCAGGTAATTTTTCCCACTTCCCCAGCCACAGCAGAAAACAAAGCCCGCGCCATCTCCAAAATTAAAGAAGTCCAAGCCAGTGGCGGTACATTAATTTCTCAATGGCTGGAAGCGGCACTAACGCAGTTCAAAGAGATGCCCAATGCCGTCAGACAAGCCCTATTGCTCACCGACGGGCAGAACGATGATTCCGACCAAAAACGCCTAGAACAGGTGCTGCAAGCGTGCGAAGGTGTATTTCAGTGCGATTGTCGGGGGGTGGGAACCGACTGGCGCGTCAAGCAGCTTCAGTTCATTGCCAACAAGCTACTGGGAACCACCGATATCATCGCCAATGCCGCGCAAATAGAAGCCGATTTCCAAGCCATTCTCGCCCAAGCAATGACTAAAACGGTGAGTGATGTCGCCTTGCGTTTGTGGACTCCCCAAGGGGCAAAGGTGCGATTCTGCAAGCAAGTCAGTCCCGAAATTGTCGATCTGACCGATCGCGCTCAATCTATTAAACCCCAAGTTTGCGACTATCCGACAGGTGCGTGGGGGACGGCAGAATCGCGCGATTACCACTTCTGCATCGAGGTGAATCCCGGTAATGTGGGAGATGAGATGTTAGCGGGACGGGCGAGTTTAATTTACACCGCCAACGGGGTGGAAACGAAAATTACCGAGGCGCGGATTCTAGCGGTGTGGACGGATGACGAACAGAAATCTACGAAAATCGATCGGCGAGTGGCGCACTACACCGGACAAGCAGAATTGGCGCAAACCATTCAGGAAGGACTCGAAGCCCGCGATAAAGGTGATGTAGAAGCGGCAACGGCTAAGCTGGGACGGGCTGTCAAACTCGCCCATGACTCCGGGAATGAAGCAACGGCGAAACTGCTGCGCCGGGTGGTGGAAGTGGAGGATGCACCGACGGGAACAGTTCGTTTGAAGCGGAATGTGGCGAAGGAAGATGAAATGGCACTGGAAACTCGATCGACCAAAACGGCACGAATTTCTCGAAATTAGCCATCCCAAATCTATAGCAGTTGACAGTTGACTGTTGACAGTTGACAGTTACATAGTACGAGAATCAATTTATGACATTATTTATGTCCTAACCTATGTGGCGGTTGCTATACAATCCAAAATCTGCAATCCAAAATCTACAATCCAAAATTCAAAATCGCATAGCTAATTATGTCAGTCTATCAGTGTCCAAAAGGTCACGAATCGATCGAATCCGATTATTGTTCGGAATGCGGCGCGAAGATTAATGGAGGTGCTGCTGTCGAAGCCAAAAGTCCACCCGTTCGAGTTGCCACAGCCGCCATTGACTGTCCCGATTGCGCGACTCCCCACGAGGAAGATAGCGGCAACTACTGCGAAATTTGCGGCTATAACTTCGTCACGGGTGCGAGTGGAGAAATTCCGATTCCCAAGGCATCAGGAATCGCATCTTCTGTTTTGGATGCGGGTACTATAGATGCGGGCGCAGCGCCTGTTCCCCCAACATCCACCTCGCCCACCGCTACAGGCACTCCCGAACTTCTCATCACCGTCGATCGCACTTTGCGCTGCGAAGGTAGCCCAGAACCGCCCGCGTTTACACCCCTAACTTTCCCTCTGAAAAAACCAAGTACCCTCATCGGACGCACTAGCGATATCCGCGCCATTTATCCAGATCTCGCCCTCGACTTGGATGATGCCATCTCTCACCGCCACGCCGTCATTCACCGCCAACCGGATGGGGCATTAATCCTGCGCGATATCGGTTCCACCAACGGTACATTTCTCAATGGGGTTGAACTTGCGCCGATGACAGATATTCGTCTGAAGGATGGGGATGAAATTACGTTGGGACATTGGACGAAGCTGGTTGTTAATGTTACCCATTCTTAACTAGCAGGCAAATCGGTAATTGATAAAAACTGCCCCACCAATGACAAATTATATCATGTCCGATAGATTACCACAATAACAAAAACGGTTCGTAGTGCGGACTTAAGTCCGCATCTTTTAACCAATTAGGAACGAAAAGTTAATAACTTAAACCACGACTACAGTCCTCTCTCCTATAATCTGGTTCGTAAAAGGAGGCTCTTCCTCCGGATCTGCGTTACCAGGAAGAGCCTGGTAACAAGCAAATTACCAATTCCCCATTACCAATTACCAATTACCAATTCCCCATTACCAATTACCAATTACCAATTACCAATTACCAATTACCAATTACCCATTACAAAATATATGAGCCAAGTTACTACCAACTCTCATCGAGCAAAAAAGCCAAATTCGATCGCAAATTGGAAAACCAAATTCACCACCCCTCAGATTCTGCGAGGGGGATTGTACCTGGTGTGGGGAGTCAGCCTTTTAGCCTTGGGTACTGCCAATGAAGCAGTGAGAATGCAGCGCGATGCGCTCGAAACGATCGGCAAAAATACCGCACCCAGCGTCTTAACTGCCCAGCGAATTAAAGATAGCCTCGCCGATTTGGATGCCAATGCTGCTAACGAATTGCTCGTCAAACCGGGCCAGAATCCTCAAGCCGCTAAAGATTATCGGGAACGGCAAGAAAAACTGTCTAAACTCCTAGCCTTGGCAGCGGAGAACATTACGGAAGGGGATACAGAACGCCAACAGATTCGCACGCTTATCCTATCGTTGGAGGACTACACTACGCAAATCGAACGATCGCGATTTGCGAACGAACGGGGCGATTCGCGATCGCTTTTGGAGGCGTATCGCAAAGCGGCAAACATTTTGGACTCGATTTTACTGCCCGCTGCCGAACAATTGCAGAAGGTTAATTTAGAGAGTCTGGATCGAGCTTATATCTCACAAAAAGCTCGATCGGCTAACCTCTTGTTCCTCGCAGTTGTTTGCAATCTCTTGCCAATTGTCGGATTGGGACTATTACAACTGTTTCTCTACCACCGGATGCGCCGCAATCTCAATCCCTGTTTGTTGGGAGCCAGCTTCTGCGCGATCGTCTTTTTCTTTTATACCACCAATGCACTAACTGCGGCTTCCTATCATCTGAAAGTCGCCAAGGAGGATGCGTTCAACTCGCTTTTGCCGTTGCGACAGGCTCGCGCTATTGCCTACAGTGCCAATGCCGATGAAAGCCGCTATTTACTCGATCGAGAATTGGCGGCTGAACACGAACGCAACTTTGTTGAGAAAATTGCTAAAATTGCCGTCATCCCCGGCAATCGGGATTTTGAGTCTGTCGCTAAGGAATTCAAGCAATCCAACGTCAAGGAAGTCGCGGGTTTTAGTGGATTATTCGCCGAAGAATTTGCCAATATTACTTTTGGTGGAGAGCGAGAAGCGGCGGTGGAAATGTTATCGGCATTTGGAGTTTATGTTAACATCGACAAACAAATTCGAGCGCTGGTAAATAGCGGCAAAAAAGCTGAGGCGATCGCACTGTGTACGGAAAACAAACAAGGGCAATCTAATTGGGCGTTCGAGCAATTCCTTAAAGAACACAAGGATGTAACAGACATTAATTTAACCGCGTTTACAGAGAATCTCGATCGGGGATTTAAAAGTGTGGGTTACGTACCCGATAAATCTCAGCAATCGAGTGATGATATTTTGCATGATTCTATGCTCGATCGATCGTTTAAAAATACCTACCAGATTGAGATGTGGAGCGTCGGGTTAATTAGTGCGATCGCTATTTTAACCTTTTTGGGACTCAATCTGCGTTTGAAGGAATATTCGTGAGCCTCCAAAGAAGTATTAGATATCCCCGATCGGATTCGGCGGTTGAAACCGCTGCTATACAAACAAAGTGTCCTCGGCCGACTCAAAGAATAAAGGGGATTGGAAACCCGAATTTGGTATTATATTGCTCGTTACCAGGCAGAGCCTGGTAATGCAGATTCGGAGGAAGAGCCTCCCTTTACCTTGCCGCTTCTGGAGAGAGAGGAGTATGGCAGATGTTTGAATTATTAAATTTTCATTCCTTAAAAGAACGATTCAATACCTTTTCATACTCACTGACAAGCTGGATTGCTTGCTCTAAAGGAGTGGGTCGAGTATATAACAATTGCTTGGCTTGTTGGGCAATTTGACTCAAATGTTCGTTTTCTGCCATCCCTTTAGCTAATGCTTTAGCTTGCAGTGCATGGAGTCGTCCTCGCAATTCTTGACGCATTTCTAGCGCAGTTTGATGGTCTGTATAGGCTTGCTGTTGAGCGGATAAATACTCTTGCGTTCTGACCCGCAAATTCTGTAAGCCAATCTTAACGGGTTGAAATATGCCTTCTTGAAACTTATTTTCTAGCCGAGCGAGCCACTGATTTAAAGCTTCAATTTGTTCGTCCGCTAAAGGCTGCGCTCGTGTCGCAGCTTCTGTTATTTTTTCCTGATACTCTGCAAAAATAGTTTGATGTTGCTGATTCAAATTAATTAAATTTTGCAGGAGTTGATGAGATCGAGCTAATTCTTGTTTAAGGGATTTTTTTTGCCGATCGATTTCCTCTAAATACTGTCTTGAGCGAGTGATGATTGGTTCAATTTCTCGCTCGAACTCATCGCTGACACCTAAAGGGTCGGAGATAATGCGATCGCCAAAATCGACCAAATTTTGCTGAGCAACTGCTAGTTCATTGCTCGTCCGAACACCGAGAGAGTCAGCTAAAGTTTGGATCGATCGCATTTCTGTTTGAGCTCGCGTCAGTTTTGCTGCTAAATGCGATCGTGCAGTCTCCACTGCGACAACCACATCTTTCGCGACTTGAAAAGCAGCAGTCATCACCTCCAGTAATTTCGCAGGTGCAATTGCATTTTGGGTTTTGGCTGCACTGAGCAAGTCTCGCTGTGCTAGAGGAATTTGTTGTTCGCCAAGTTGAATCGAATTTCCCGTTAAAAGATATTCAATTTCACGCAGTTGAGATTCTGCACTGGAACTCAAAAACTTAGGAACTTGCTTGCGGAGCATCACAGCTCGCTCGATCGTTTTCACTAACAAATCAAAATTCTGAAATAGGTCATTCATCGCACTGAGTGCGGGAACAACCTTTGCTCGTGTTTGGCCAGTTAACTCAACGTCTGACGGCATTGCAGTGAGTTGTTGATAGGTTGGCAATCCGTGCAAATCAATTAAATTTTGACTGATGCGATCGAGATTCTGTTTCCACTGAGCTAGCAGGCGATCGATTTGTTCTACATTCACGGTTGCAATTTCGACGATCTATATTTGTGCAGTAGATTACCATTTTATCAATTCAAAATCTAAATTAGAGTATTGTCTCTATCAAGATGAGTCCGGGTGTATTCCCGAAGCTGAATTTCAGGGTAAAATTGGAGTCTCTGCCATCTTCGATCGAACTCGCACTCGGGTGCATCTCATTTTTATAAAAAGCATTTTTTCTTTGAGTGCTGTCGGGAGCTCGCGTATTGTACAATACGCGAGCTCTTGAAGTGCTCGCACTATAATAATAATGCAAAACTGAGATGCTCCCTCTTCGATCGAACTCGCACTCTGCCATTCATAGGTTATTCGCGGGATGTCTAAGCTGTTGCGGCATTTAAATTGTATATTTCGATGACGGTGGAGAATTCTATCCCCCTCCCCCCTCAATCACGATATACAATTTAAATACGCCAGAGGCAATCTCGCACGATGTTTATTAAAAAATTAATCAATTATAAATATGGATCTGACGATCGCCCGACAACTCTTTTATCAAGAAATCAATCAGCCAGACGCTTCGATCGACCTAGCGAAAGCTGCGCTGTACATGGCTTTGGAAGAATATCCGAATTTTGAGCCTATGGATTATCTCAACGCACTTGATGCGATCGCCGATGAAGTGCGATCGCGCCTCCCGCCACAGAATTATCCGCTGCGGATCATTCAAACTATTAACCGCTATTTGTATGACGATTTGGAATTTTCCGGCAATAATGCTGATTATTACGATCCCCGCAATAGCTTTTTGAATCAAGTAATCGATCGCCGCACTGGGATTCCGATCTCTTTGTCTTTGGTTTATTTGGAGGTTGCTAAGCGGATTGATTTTCCGATGGTGGGGATTGGGATGCCGGGACATTTTTTAATTAGACCGGATTTTGAGGATGCTGGCATTTTTGTGGATGCGTTTAACGGTGGCGAGATACTATTTCCTGAAGATTGTCAAGGGAGGCTTTCTCAAATTTACGGTCAACCTATGGAGTTGCAGCCGGCTTTTCTCGCGCCGGTAAGTCCGCGGCAGTTGTTGGGGCGAATGCTGGGAAATTTGAAGGCGATTTACTTCCAACAGGGTGATGCTATGAGGTTTCTGGGGGCGATCGATCGGATTTTGCTGCTGTTTCCTGATGCACTCTTGGAACGGCGCGATCGCGGAATTCTCTATTATCAAATGGGGCGGTTGGCCGAGGCGCGCCACGATTTGGAACTATACCTGACAAATGCTCCGAATGCTGAGGATGCTGCTAGAATTCGCCTATTGCTCGAAAGGCTCGATCGGGATATCTGAACTTAAATTTGCGATCGCTAGTCAAGCTTGCAGCTATTGGCTCGCACAACATCGCAGGTGAAACCGACAATCTATATACTGGTGCGCGACGACCAAATCTCGCTTTTATAAGTTTTGCAAAGATATATAAAATTGTCGAAAATCCGAGTATAACATATAAATTATCAATCAACACCTATCTTTTGATAGGTTAAATTGGTTTGACCTGACTGTAAAATAACTAGGTCATTTAGGGAACTTCTGAGTCCACTTTCCCGACTGATAGCTGCGAATTCGATCGATAGAAACAGTATTTTGACGTAAAGAGGCACAAACTCATGAACTTTAAGTTTCAACAAGGTTATCTCAACGCAATGCAACAGCAGTCAGCTCATTTAACCAAAAAAATGTCAAAGCGTTTATCGTTAGGTTTGGCACTTTTGCTCTCGACAAGTGCAGTATTGCTGAGCAGCGGCAAAGCCTTTGCATTAGACAATGTTACCGTAAAATACGGTGCTGTTGACGTAACTTTACCCATGAGCGATTTGCAAAGCTTTGCACAAACCGGCAAAGCATCATCTCAACTGCAAAGCGTTTTGAGTCTTGCGAAACAAACTCCCGAATCGGTGCGCGAAATATTAACGCGAGAAGTGGCTTTAGATCCCCAAATAGTATCGCGGCTGGCAAATACTTATTTTGGAGAAATTGTTTTCAAACAATTGGGCGAGGTTGCTTATACCCCGGCAACAAAGGCACAAAGCGCGCCGGCACTGCGCGATGCTTTAGTCGCAGCTTCCAAAGATGGCAAACTATCTCTGATGGAAGTGATGCAAAATTACACTCCTCCTGCGTTAGAAGTTGACGGCAATCAAGCGATGGCTATCTACCAGCGAGTGATTAAAGATGTCCAAGATTTGCAAGCTATGTATCAGAATTCCCCGGGTTTGCAAAGTACGGCCGGTCAAGCCAGACAAATGATTTGTCAGCCCAATTCATCGGGAAGTGTGAAGTAAATAACTGAAGTTGGCTTTAATTGGGAATTGGGAATGGGGAATTGGGAATTGGGAATGGGGAATTGGGAATTGGTGCTTTCTTTTCCTATTATCTCTTACTTTTGAGCTATTACCGATGACCCATTACCGATGACCCATTACCGATGACCCATTACCCAATTACCCATTACCCATTACCGATGACAAATTACCGATTACCCATTACACCTTACCAATTTCTTGAGATAATTGCTCGGCTACCCGTTTGAGCCGCCGGAGTTGGCTTTTCATATCTTTTTGCGTCCAAGGGGCTGCAAATTGATTGAAACCAAATCTAATTAAAGGATTGGGAATTTGAAATTCAAAGCGGTTAATCAAGAGAGTTCCTTGGATTTGGGGCTGGCATTCCCAGCGATCGCATCCTTTGAAATATCCGTCAAACCCCCATACAATTAAACCGGGTTGTCGCTCCAACACAACACTCTCTAAAGTGGGTTGCAAAACGGGAATTTTTATGATAAATAAGCTGCGACTTCCTACAGCAGTATCCCATTCGCCTTGGGGATCGCAGCGCAGCAAGGGATTGAGCCATTTGTGCATTAAAGTGCGATCGACTATACAGCGCTCCACCAAGGTAGCAGCAGCGCGAATTTCAATGGATTGCTCGAAAACTTGACGAATTGACATGGAAACCTGCAACAAGGAGGGTATTACAAAACTTTGCTTACTTTATAGTCATTTATTTAGTTGTAGCGTCAATTTGTCCAGAAAGTAAAAGATTGACACACTCCTAAATACAGTGTATCATCGGGAAATAACAGTATATATACCGATTATGCAGTTAGTCGAAAGGCACATCATCAAACCAAATCATAGGTTTTATCGAGAAGCCGATCGACTGTCATGGCAGTGCAAAAATCTTTACAACTCGGCTAACTACATATACCGTCAAAACTTTTTCGCCAACAAACAAACAAACGCTCTGGCTGTTTATCGCGCGCTCAAAACCTGTTCAGATTACAAAGCACGGCCCGCAAAAGTAGCACAAAGCACCCTCGGCTTAGTCCTCAAAGCATGGATTAGCTACCATGTGGCGGTGCGAAACTATCAGGAAGACGCAACTAAATTTAAAGCCGCACCGAAAATCCCCCATTATCAAGGTTCAAGAGAGCGAAAAAGAGCAGGCGGGCGCTATGTAGCGGTATTTAATTGTCAAGCTGTCAGCAAAAGAGCCTTAAAAAAAGGATATGCTCGTTTCTCAGGGACTAATATTTGGTTGCTCTCAAAAGTCATCTCGATTCAGGAAATCCGGATTGTTCCGAAGGTGGGTTGTTATATTGTCGAGGTCGTATATGAAAAGTTAGAACAGCCTTTACAAGTTAATCAGAGAGTAGCTGCCATAGATTTAGGATTAAACAATCTGGCAACATTAACTTACAATGTGGCTGGGTTAGTACCGACAATCTACGACGGACGGGCCCTGAAGTCAACCAACCAATACTGCAATCGGGTTTCCGAGGCATTGAGATCGTTGCTGCAGCGCAAAAAACCAGTAAAAAACTTGTCAAATTGTGGCACAAGCGTAACTGTAAAGTGGATTACTACCTCCACACAACGAGTTCCGCAATTATTAAAGAACTCGTCAATCATCAAATTGGCTTGCTGGTTGTAGGCTGGAACCAGGATTTTAAAGATGGGATTAATCGTGGCAAGGTTAACTATCAGAATTTTGCCTGCATTCCCCATCGCCGGTTCGTGCAAATGTTGCAGTACAAAGGACAACTGGCCCGGATTAACGTTGTGTTAGTAGAGGAGAGTTACACATCCATCTGTTCTGCCTTGGATTTGGAACCAATTCAACAAAAATCAGAGTAGATTGGCGGTAGAGTAAAAAGGGGATTGTTCAGAACCCAAACTGGACAACTAATCAATGCCGATGTCAACGGTTCTTTGAATAGGGGCCGAAAAGCAGTCGGAGATGGGTTGATCCCAAATTCGATAGAGGGTTTTGTAGTTAACCCAGTACGGTTAAAAGCGTACAAACATTAAATTTAGGCGAGGTCTAGATTTGGTGGAACTATTCTTAAAGTTTCGTCTTCTCCATGTCAAAATCTGACGTTAACCTGAGAAAAAAATGAATGAAACTTGGCAAGAAATAACTCAACCGATATCGGGCCGGGTGGCGGTTATGTCCGATCGCCTTTTGGCACAGACCCTGCCCCCGCCGAATCCGCTGGCCGATGCCCAAAACGGAATTAACAATCTATTTCAGGGCTCCACAAGCATTGAAAATCTAATTTGGGCGATCGGCATCCTGCTAATTGGCTTGATAGTCTCAGCCCTCGTCTCGTCTTTAGTCGGGGGATTGCTCAAGAAGACTACGATCGACAACCGGCTGGCTGCTTGGATTACCGGGCGCCCGGAAGGAGAAGGATCTCCGCAAGTGGAAAAATGGATTTCCGGTGCGGTATTCTGGATCATTTTTATCTTTTTCCTGGTTGCCTTTTTCAACCGGCTGAATCTAACGGCTGTCTCGCAACCGCTCAATACATTTCTCAATCAAATTGCTGGTGCTTTGCCGAAGTTAGCCAAAGCCCTAATTTTCTTGGGAATTGCTTGGGTGTTGGCGACAGTTGCCAAATTGGCCTTATCGCGGGCGATGCGGACTTTTGGCGTAGACGAGCGCTTGAACCAACAGGTGGGTACTGCACCCAGCGAGAGTCCTTTGCTGCTGAGCGATACTCTGGCGAATGCGCTGTACTGGTTCATTTTTCTGCTGTTTTTGCCGTTGGTTCTCGAATCGCTGGATTTGCAGCAGGCTTTGCTACCAGTTAATAATTTGCTGAACCAAATTTTGGCGGCAATTCCGAAAATTCTGGAAGCTTTGCTGATTGGGTTTGTCGGCTGGCTGCTGGCTCAAGTGGTGCAGCGGATTGTCACGAATCTGCTGGCTGCTGCTGGGGCGGACAGTTTGGGCGCTCGGTTTGGAATTTCCCGGAGTTCGGGCGGACAATCGCTGTCGTGGATCATCGGTACGATCGTCTATGTGTTGATTTTGATTCCCACGGCGATCGCAGCTCTGAACGCTTTGGACATTCAGGCGATTTCCTTGCCGGCAATCGCGATGCTCAACACCATTCTGGGCGCGCTTCCCAACATTTTTACAGCAGCGCTAATTTTGGCGGTTGCTTACATTTTGGGGCGCTGGATCGGCGATTTGGTGACTAATATCCTGACGGGAATTGGCTTTAACAATGTCTTTTCTTGGTTGGGAATGCAGCCGAAACAGCCGCTGCGACTACCACCGAGTTCGATCGATCCCGACGCAACGATTCTTCAAGAACCGGATGTTCCAGTCCGCACGCCTTCGCAATTTGTCGGCATTGTGGTGCAGGTAGGCATCATGCTGTTTGCTGTGGTGGCGGCTACCGACGTGCTGCGGATTCCAGCGCTGACGGCGATTGTTAGCGGTATTGTGCTGGTTGCAGGTAGGGTTTTGTCTGGTTTGGTGGTATTTGCGATCGGCTTGTATTTGGCGAATCTGGCGTTTAGTTTGATTGCTAGTTCTGGAACTCGTCAAGCGCGGCTGTTGGGCCAAACGGCTCGGATCGCGGTGATTGCTTTTGTTTCGGCCTTGGCGCTGCAACAAATGGGCATTGGCAGCGATATTGTGAATTTGGCTTTCGGGCTGCTGCTCGGGGCGATCGCAGTTGGGATTGCTCTAGCTTTTGGTTTGGGCGGGCGCGAGATTGCGGCCGACCAAATTCGCGAATGGTTAGCGTCGTTTAAACAAGATAAGACGCCGCGTTTGTAAGTCTAAAAAAGGCGTTTGTACTTAACAAACGCCTTTTTTTTCTGCTTAATTTCATTGCGAAAACCGATATTGGTGAGCCTCGCATTTTGATGGTAAGTAATATCAAATCCGAGTTAGCCACCCGCTTTATCATATCAATTCCGGCGGCGCCGGAATGATATAGTTTTATTTTTTATCGTCCAGTAAAATTTGTAATCCCTTTAATCAAAGAAGGTTCTTCCATCAGAACTTGGCAGCCCTGAAATAATACGAATTCTAATTCATCAATATTTTTAAATGAACGATTGGCAATTGGCTCATTCACCTTCCGGCCACAGACGTTCTGAGACAGTTGCAGTTCGGGAGAATGGGAGGGCATAAATCAAGAGTGTAGGCAGAGAGGGAACTTGAACTTGTTTGCTGGCGCCGCCAAAGAGCTTGGTCAATAGTTAAAATGATGTGTTTATCTTTACCAACTCCAAATTATGCGGGCAAAATCTTCTAAGCCCTCTTGACACTATTTCAGTATATCATGCCGGTGCAACCGGAATTGATAAGCTGTTTCGCATTTAAACCACATATTGCGGGCGCTGCTCAAAGCTCACCCCACTCATTGTTTGATTGTTTCTTGACGTGCAACTTAAATGCTGAGTAGCTTGTGACACAGAATGTCGGTGTGTGACTGTTGTTGAGTGCGATCGAGGAATTTAAAAGCAGGTGGCGCTTGTACTTGGACAAACTGACAAAATCCCGATCGTCAAGACTTTGGTTACAGAGGTGCTTTGTAAATCTGAGTTAAAACTTCACTATTATTTATTCATTAGGCTAGTTTTTTCTAACTTTCTGTTGACAATCCCAGCTCATTTTTCAGATGATAAAATATACGTTTCTGCGATTCTTTATCCATCGCTTGTACCTTTTTTATTACTTCTGCTTCAGTTTTATCGGGCTTAGAACTTGCGAAGGGTGGTATATCTGTAGGTAGCCCAACACGCATAAAGTATCTGGCAAATGCTTGAGCAAGCTGCTCTCTGTATGGTGGAAGTAGCCGGATACGCTTTCCTGGTTCTCTTACCAATCTCCGCACAAAAGGTAGGGGAAGTGAATAGACGCGGCGAAAATCCACCACTCTAACTTCACGATGAAAATCAGGCAAAGAACATTCACCAAGAACGTGAAACCCCGGAAGATTCCCACGTCGTGCCTCTTCCATTCCCGCGTTTGAAGCCAAATAGCCCTCTGTGAGTTCCGAACGTTTCCAGACGGCACACAGTAGTATTTCTGTTACTTTTTCTCGACCCTTTACCAGGTCGCAGGACTGTGACATGATAATAACGTCTTGCTCCCTCCACTCCACTTTTGTAGTTATATTAAGTTTGTCTTTTGTGATATCAGCTAGGTCTTCTGGTAACTGAAATACCGGACAATCTTCAAGGATATCACCCTGTTTTATTTCTTCTTCCCCGCTCACAAGCTGATACCAGGGATACTGATTTGTTATTTCTAAAATTAGCTCCCATTTTTCAGAGTCACTGAGGTTTGAGAGCAATTCTTTGGCTTGCTTGCGACTATCAGAGTCCATGCTAGTTTTTCCTCATTCATCCCAAGGATCGCTCACAGGGATAGGTTTACTACGACCCCCATATTCAAATTCTAATTCTATGGTAGCCGCTGGCTTAAGCGGAGGATTTTCTAAGGATAAATCCCAGTCAAGAACATCTTGTTCGCGGGCAGGTGAAACTAAGGATTTATTTAGGTCTTTTGGATGAGGT
Organism: Microcoleus sp. ARI1-B5; assembly: GCF_036705795.1. Lineage (NCBI taxonomy): Bacteria > Bacillati > Cyanobacteriota > Cyanophyceae > Oscillatoriales > Microcoleaceae > Microcoleus > Microcoleus sp. ARI1-B5. Next base: position 208,247 of record NZ_JAUBVK010000010.1, on the reverse strand, counting down.
AATAGCCTTGTTCGTGAAATTGATACGTCCTCAGCAAAACTTGTCCTCAAACCTCTTTCAGTAGCCTCGGGGCAGTGAAAAGATGACGAATTTACCAGGACTACTAAACTTTGATGTCTTAATCTTTGAGAGCCGCTCTCGTGAAACTTATGATAAGAGGAGTAACAAACATCTTGTGATGTTTTCCAATAATCTAGCAAACGACTTTGTTTAGAACTCGCTTGGCGCGGGTGACTTCTGGGAATCACAAGGCTCATAATTATACCTTTCCTTGTTTTAAAAGCTGATAGTAGTCTGGATTTAAAGATGCTCTAAAAGCTTCATACAAATGTTGATGAGCTTCATCCAACCATTTCTGAATCTCTGATATTTCTTTGAGATTATCAACTTCGTCAGAATTAAAATCCAGATCCAGAACTACAGCAAATGCACCTTCCTGAGTCTCGTTAATGCCTGTCTGGTGAACAAGCACTGCTTTTACGGACTCATACGAAAGGTCGTACCGTTGATGAAAAGAAGAAAGAGAGCGATCGAGAACGCCTGTTAAATTAGGATTCAATGTAATAAAGTTACTGACATCAAATCCTTCTGTCGAAATAGGAATTTGATTAATGTAGCGCAGCCCAATCCCTGATAACGTAAAATCTCCATACAAATCGATATACTCTAAAAAAATTCTCAAAATCAAAGACCGAAAATTCTCCCACAGGGGATAGGGAGCTAAATGGTTGACTACTAAAATATGAGGGCCAACTTGCACTATTGCGGTTTGATCGGGTCGCTTAAGTTGTATCCTTTGAGGAACGTTTATAATCTGCGGTAAAGCCGCACTATTATCAGCTTCAGGTTGTAACTGAAAAACAACTTCATTAACTTGTTCTCGTTCACTAAATTCTTTCCCAATCCTCTCATAGAGACGACCAGGTAGCGTCCAGTCCCAAGCACTAGATGGAGCAAACCTGAACTCACAGAGAACTTCAATTAATGGCGATCCCTTGAGCGGCTGACTCATACCTAATTCCTCTTTGAGAGTTTAACCCGATTGCGGGAGTAACTAAAACATAGACTTACATTCAAATTATAGATGTTTCCGTGAAGTTTTTAACATAGCTCCAACAGATAGTTCAAAAGGATTTAGATGCCACTAGGCGCAGCCTTGTTAGAATGCTGGAAACAAGACTATCAAACAGCTTTCTGAAAGTTAGCCATCTCCCAAAACCCCAGAAAGCAATGCTGGCACCGGCCATCCACCCACAACGCCAGCACCTTAAACTGCCCCCCACAGTTGGGAGACTCCGATCGCACTCTCAACCCATGCCGATCGCACCCCCAGCCGTTTAACGTGCAGCATCGATGCTGGCGGTGGGTTTTGTCGATCGCCAGCATCGCCCCAGCGCCCCATGCTTGCTTCTCTCAAACTGCGTTATTTAACATAGTCTGAAACAGCGTATCCAGAGAAGTACCAGACGCTTTTGCCATCGCAGAAATCACACTCGTCCGAGCAAAAGAACAATATAACCCTGCTTCCAAAAACCAAGGCTGCCCGCTGGGGTCGATGCGGAAATCAAACAGACTATAATGCCTGCAGCCCAAAGCTACATGACATTTTTTAGCAGCATCCCAAACCCTCTCTGTAATCGGGTCGCTAGGATCGACTATCCATGCTTTGGTCTTATCCTTGGCAACCAAATACAAGCCACCATTTTCATCTCGGTTTATCTTATCCTCATAACTCCGGATGGGCTTCTTATCCTTGTCCATGCTGTACTCTTCCAGCGGCAAGCAGACAAGCTCACCATCCCGAACAATAATGCCGCATCTGACTTCTCTGCCGAGTTCAATAAATGACTCTACCAATACCTCATCCGAATAACCAAATGCTGTCTTCAAAGCAGAGTCATAGTCAGATGGATTTTTCACCAAAACTACCCCCAAAGAATTATCTGCATCCACAGGCTTGAGCACTGCGGGAGGGGGAATTTTGGGAGTATCTCCGGCGCGAAGCAATTCTCCTTCGGGCACCCTGACACCTGCTGCCGCCACAACCGCTTTTGCTTTCGTTTTGTTAGCAGTCAGCGCCATCACATCTGGAGTATTTCCCACGTAGGGAATCTTCAACAAATCAAACAAAGCTCGATAGTATGTCATCCCGGGAACGCCAAACATCTGCGGTAACATCACATCGATTTTGAGTGCTGTCAGAACCTGAACTGCTTCGGCTAAGGACATCGGCTCGGCGGCGGCGAGATCCTCGCGACTCAGAGATGTTGGAAACCGCCATTGGAACTCGGGCGAAATGTAGGCAATATGAAATTCATAGAGTGCTGGATTGGCGGTGAATTCCAGACAATTTTCGGCATAAAGCCGCGATAAATCTCCGTAAAACTCATCAACAGCAGACCCCACCAAATGCAAAACACGCAATACCGACCTACTTAATCTCCAGCCAATTCGACAAGCTTACCAATATTAAAGTCAATCCGAATCCAGCCCTTAAGCTGCCGTAAATTTCCTAGCAATAGGGATGGTATATGCACATGATGAACCATCAAAAATGGCAGCGGATCGGACCAGTCAAAAATCGCATCTTTGCCGCTAGCAATGATTTGCAACCGGCGCCACGTCTCAACAGGCGACCACAAATGCGTTACCAACCGCCAAATTTCATGGTAGATCCAATAATTTGGGCGACTTGATTCGAGCGGTTGAATTACAGCAGACAAAGGCTCTGTTTCTAAATAAGCTTTTGCCACATCGGGATTGTTGTAAAACATGGTAATGGCTGAATGAGTGCGAGGGTTGCACTCGATCGCATAAATGCGTCCATCATCATTGGCTTGAATGAAATCAAAGGAAACTTGCCCAGTTAAATTCAAACCACCCACAAACCGCCTCACCCATGCTTCGATTTCTGGATGCTCCACCATTTCATAATTGATCTGAAATGCTGACGACTTGCAGCAACAGTGCAGCCGCAGTTCCCCATCGCGCACAGTGCTGTGGGTGCAGTATTCTTGCCCGGGAATAAACGCTTGCATAATCCAAGGATTGCGATCGGAGATAGGCAAATCCTTGACAAATGCCGCTGTCTCTGCGAGTGTATTGCACGGTAGTTTAGTCAGGTCTAACCTGCGCACAGAGTCGTAGGGAATGCTCTTGAGAATGTATTGGCGCTCTTGCCCTGAAAAATCAAAATCAAGCACCTGCTGCGGCCCTGTGATGCAGTAGGACTCAGGTACAGAAAGACCTAATGATGTTGCGACTGCGGAAAACTGATATTTATCATCTAGTTGCTGAACCATTTCTGGATCGACGTGCATGATTTCGCAGTGAGGCGAAAGTGCCTGTTTAGCTAGAGCATCGTAATAACTAGCAACTGGACTGCAAACTGGTACGTAAACATCTACCGCTTCTTTTTGCACGATCGCCAAAAGTGCATCAATGTAGTCCTTGGATTGAGGATTCGGTACTGTATAAAAGCGATCGACTGCCCAAGAAAATCGATGCCCGGTTAACCAGTATTTGTGTGATTCGACCAAAATCACCCGATGGCCCGCCCGATCGAACGATCGAGCTAACTGCAACGCCTTGGTCATCTTACCACCGCTGACCAAGATCGTTTTAGGATTGGCGGCGACTGTCCTAGACTGAAACGGTCTAACTAAAATTGCCGCCAGCAGGGCGATCGCCGTTACAGCGACATTCAGCGGTAGCACCAACAGCAGCAACAAGAGAGTTCCGACTGTTTTTACTAAATTCCGCAGCCGCCCGTTACCTGCCATTTTTTGACGCTCAGGCTGCATTGTTGCGATCGAAATTTTTTGCGTCATGCTTTCCTTATCACCGTGAATAAAATCGGTTCGTAGTGAGGACTTTAGTCCTCTTAATTACCTAGGCTTATTGCATAAATTTTTGATTGATAAGTCAACCGCAGATTTAAGGCAGATCGACGCAGATCGACGCAGATAATTTCAAGAATTGAGAGGGAATGAATGAAATTGAAGTAAGGGTGTTTGATCGTTCGGACTTTAGTCCGCATTCAAGAAGGACTAAAGTCCGAACGATCAAACCTATTTGATTGCTCGGTGTAGGAATGTCACCTAAACTCGGCGAATCAGGGTAAGACCATCTCTCAACGGGAGCAGCACCTGCTCGATCCGAGGATCGTCTGCAACTGCTTGGTTGAATTTGGCGATCGCGCGCCCGTTAGCAGTAGCCTCACCTGATAGGTACGGCTGCCCCTGCATCAGGGTATTGTCTGCACAAATCAAAGCGTTATGTGCCAGCAAATCGGTGTCTAGCAACAAGTTCAAATAGTCTACATATCCAGCCTTGTCGGCATCAATAAAGACCAAATCGAACACTTCACCAGCAGCGGCTAACTCTTTGAGAGTCAACAGCGCCGGTGCAACCTTGACTCTTATTTTGTGACCGTGGTCCGACTCTTTAAAACATTGCTGAGCAAACTCTGCCACGTAGGCATCTAGTTCGCAGGCCACCACTTCGCCGTCATCGGGCAGGGCTTCGGCCATAGCGAGGGCAGAGTAGCCGGTAAACATACCGATTTCTAACACTCGCTTCGCCCGAGTTAAATGCACAAAAAACTTGAGAGTTTGACCTTCGATATGCCCTGAGAGCATTTCTTGCTCTAACTGCTGTACAGTCTCGCTGTCGGAAAACCGCTGGCTCCAATCTTCTGCTTGGGTGCGCCGGGCCAGGGCTGCGAGAGCCGGTGACTCGGGCGTTGTACAGCTATTGATGTAAGGATCTAACCCGCTTGCTAGCTCGCAGGCTTCTCGCAATTGTGACTTCAGATCTGCATCAACGCTATCTGAGGCTTCTATCTGCTGTCGGAGATGCTCCAGTTTGGTCGCCAGGATGCCCAGCGGTGTGACTGGTCTGGGGGCTACTGTCATGCTTTCACACCTGCTGCGATCGCAGCGCTAGCCGTCTCTAACGAGATATACATATCTTCACCATCTCCACCGCGAGCATAGCCACAACAAATTTCTTTGTGGATTCCCAGCATTCGATCCAACTCATCTCTTGTCAGATCGTTGATGAAAAAACAGCTTCCGATCGGCTTGGGAACTGCTGCCCGCTGCAAACCATCCCGCGTCCGGCTGATAGATTCTGTGGCTTTCCACAATAATTCAGAGGTGAGATAAGGGCTGTCTATAGCCAAACCGATGCGGCTCATCAATCCTAAAATGCGATCGCGATCGAGGATCGAAATATAGCCCCGCTGCTGAGCAATCGTTGCCGAGAATGCCATATCAATGTTGACACCGTGACCGTGGAACATTGGAATTTCCGGCGTTAGTTCCAGGGTAGGGCTCCAGGTATGACCGTATGCAATGACGCGATCGAGATCGAGCTCGTGCAAGTTGGGTACTTCCAGCCCCAACATGGTGTTAATCGCATCATACGTGACCTTGTGAGCCACTTCCCGGAGCTCGGGCGTACCGTTCAAGTAGCCGAAGTGAGTGTGCAAAAGTGCTTCGCCGTGCTTTTCCAACAGTTCAAAAATTTCGCTGTTGGCGACGACAGCGATCTTGATCAACTCTGCCATGCCGTTACGCACCTGATCCACAGGCAGCGTTTTCAAGAAGGAGAAGTCTAGAATCACCTTTCCAGAAGCGTGATAAGCACCCAGACGATTCTTTAACTTACCGTGGTTGACGGCTACTTTGATCGCGACACTCGCATCAATCAGCCCGATCAGCGTCGTGGGCACTCGGATATAGTTAGTGCGGCGGCGGTAGGTGGAACAGGCAAAGCCAGCCACATCCGTAGTTAAACCACCGCCAACAACCAAAACAGGCTCTTTGCGCACCAGCCCAAAGTCTGCAAACGCATCAACGATCTGCTCAACAGTCCGCAGCGTCTTATCTGTCTCTTTGATTGTTACCGGAAATACAGTCAAGTCAATCTCGTGATGCTTGAAATAAGCCTGCATCTGCTGGCCGTACAAACCGTAGACTGTTTTGTCTACCACCATTAAACAGCGCCCAAACTGACGGTAGCTCTCTGCAATTTCAGAGTTCTCTAGTCCAAAGGCTCCATCCACGTATAGCAAGCTGAAGTCGATCTTTTCATATCCCTCAATATGAAAGGCTTTTTCCGTAGCTTTATAAGTTGCTTGGACGTTACCCATGAGATAATCCTGGTATCTTGACATTACATAACTTAACATTTTTTTTAATCTGGATCGCGATCGTCAAGCTCTTAACCCGGTTTTGGGTCTAATGCTACTCATGTCCCCGATCTCCGGTTTTTTGCACCTAATTTCTTGGATGTGGCGCAAGGGGACACGAGCGTAAGTCCTATGACTTACGCAAAAAAACCCGGTTTCAAAGAAAATCCGGGCTGCTTTCTGGAGATATCGATCGAGAAACCGGGTTTTTGAGTCCCGATGCGTCCAGGACTGTTTTGTTTCGGCCTTGGCGCTGCAACAGATGGGCATTGGCAGCGATATTGTGAATTTGGCTTTCGGGCTGCTGCTCGGGGCGAGATCCCTTGGGATTGCTCTAGCTTTTGGTTTGGGCGGGCGCGAGATTGCGGCCGACCAAATTCGCGAATGGTTAGCGTCGTTTAAACAAGATAAGACGGCGCGTTTTTCAGTTGACAGTTGACAGTTGACCTGTGACAGTTGAGAGTTGAGAGTGACCTCTACCTGGAAGTCCGAGGATTGGAGTAATGAATAGTCTTCTTTTAATTTCTCCGGAAAAAGCTTTGGGCTTTAAACCAATTCTTTCTGGTAAGTCTATAAAAAGGCCTTTTTACTTAAAAAACGCCTTTTTATCGGGTGATTTTTTATGCTTAATGTGATTGCTGCTCAAATAAAATCAGCGAGAATTGACGAGACTTAAACCGTGACAGTTTTAACTCAAAAAATCGGTAGTAGCAGCTCAGGAAAGGATGGAGTAAGCTACTCTGAGAAAGAAGTGTTTGCATTGGTGATCTGACAGTAGAAATTCATCAACAGTCCGGCGTTGTGGCTCAGAAGCGGTCAGTCGTAACGGTCAGACTCGGCATCGCAAACAAAACTACAAATGTCGAGAATGCGGTCGTCAATTTGTTCTGAATCCCGCGTGGAAAGTTATTACCAGAGAACAGCAGGAATTAATGCAGGGGATGCTACTCGAACGGATTTCACGGCATCGCGCACCAGCTCAACTCGATGGCAAGGCAGGCGTCTGCGATTGCCCGGTTCCTCCTGAACTCGGTGCAGAGTAGAATTTGTTGACAAGCTAACTATAGCCGTTCTCAAATAAGTGAGGTATTTACCAATCAATTAACAATTCCTCAATCCCCCAATTCTTTAATCTAAAATCTAAACCTGTACCTCACCTACCTGAGAAAAGCTATACATACACTCTGCTTTTTTGTCAGCTCTTTTTACTGAACCGACTCCCTAGACTCGATCGCCAACGATCGCAATACAACCGGCTGCTACCATTGCCACAACTGACGGTACCAAAGGCACCCACCAGCCCCCGATCAGCAAAAACCAGCAAACTCCGCCCAAAATCCCCGCAAAAGCGATCGCCCCCAACACCGCAAACAGCCGGCGCCGGCTGACAATCGCGATCGTGCTACCAACTGCTGCGCCACCCAAAATCCACAGCATTTCCTGCCACACAGGAGCAATTTGCAGCAGCGCGCGCCCATCCAAAGCAGCACTGATAATTTGACTCGACATTTGCGCTTGAATTAACACCCCCGGCATTTTCTGGTAAGGTATTTCTCGCGCGCTGTACGGTGTAAAAAAATAATCGGGATTGGAAATCGGCGCCGTCACGCCCATAAAAATAATTCGGTCTTTAATCAAATTGGGACTGACTTTTCCTTCTAACAGTTCTGCCAGCCTGACTCGGTGAATAAAATTTCGGGGCGATCGATAATTGAGCATAATTTGAAAACCGCGAGCGTCCAAGTTGTGATAAGCACCCGTACTGTCGTGAATCGGTGCAAAAACTGCCTTTCCCAGCCCTATCTTATCTCCGGGAAGCGATTGCGGTGTGATGCCTTTTGCTGCTAGGTAATGGAAGGCAGCCCTCGCGCTCAAAGAGTAATCTGTAGTGCAAGGATCGGTGCTTTGCGGCTGCATAAACAGCAAGTGGCGGCGGATAAGGCCGTCAGCATCGGCCACTACATCGCTGAATCCGAGGCGTTCTTTTGGCAGGGCGGGCGGCGGTTTGATGCCGCATTTGTTGGGTTTGCCGGTTTCTTTGGCGCTGCACAAACCAATTAAACTTCGATCGCTCTTAAAGCTAGCTGCTAATGCTGCATAACCGAGTCCTTTAGGACTGGGGCGAAAGATATCTAGGGCGATCGTTTGCGGCCGATACTGTGCTAAAGTTGCTATTGCTTTTGCCAGCACCGCATCCGGCAGGGGAAAGCCGTATTTTTCGATATCCGTTTCCGTTGCTTCTACTAGCAGCAAACGCGAATCCGATTTTTCGGCGGGGCGCAGCCGCATCAATCGATCGAAAGCTTGCAATTCCCATATTTGCAGCCAGCCCAACGATCGCATTCCCGTGACAGAAACAGCAGCAATTGCGATCGCCAACAGCCCGATCCCAAAACGGCGCCAAGATAAAGATGGCGAATTACTGTCATTTTTCACCTCTGGTTTGTGCAGCAACTCTTGCCAAGTCGGCGGATTGGCTGCAGGATTTTGACAAATTACCGGCAGCCAATCCGCGCAGGGAATTTCTGACTCGAATTCGGCCAATCTTTGCCTCGCGAGACGCACTGATACATACAAAGATTCCCCGCTGCAAAAAGAGGCGAGAAAATACTGTAAAAAATTTTGAGCAACTCGATCGCATACAGGTTCTCGCATGACGATCGTTTGCGGGATGCTCAAATCTTCCAACTGGCACGCTATGCCCAATCCGTCGCAGGAATTCACGATCGCCAACTGCAAGCCGCCGCTAACCGCTAGCTTGAAGCCTTGTTTCAGCTCTTCTACTGTTAAACTCTCGGTTTTATTGATATAAAATTTACCCGATCTACCGGAGCTGTCAGTGGAACTGTGTCCGGCAAAAAATAAGATATCCCAGTTGTTTTCCCAAAGATTTTCGCTAATTTGGCGGCGGCTTGGTTCGACTAAAAAAGTAACTTCTGCTGATGGCAATCCTGCCAGTATCTTTCGATCTTCCTCGATATCTATTTTTTGACTGTCTCCCAAAATTGCTAAAATTTTTACGCAATTTTGATGTGTTTCCAAACCCGGAAATCCCCCCCAGCCCCCCGATCCTCGGGGGGAGAATTCATTCAAAGTCCCCTTTTTTAAGGGGGATTTAGGGGGTTCTGCGCTCGGTAGTTTTTTACAAGCTACGGCGCTCAAAGCAATTTCGGCTTTCGGGTAGCGCTCGAAAATATCCCAACAGTACCAAGGCAGACGCCGCAAAACGATATCGTCAGTTTTGATTAAAAATCGAATTGTGTCCGACGGGATTAATTGTTCGAGCAATGTTTCTTTGAGTTGGCGAAACGGTTTGGAGTTGAGCCAGCTATTGATTTGCAGGCTTAATTGTTCCGCCAACTGGCGACACTTGTCCAACTGTGCTGCACGAGATTCGCTAATGGTAATGCCGATCGGCTTAATGCGGAAATCTCCCAAACTGCGGTAGACTGACTGCCAGCGATCGTAGTTGTCAGCTATTTCTGGTTTGGGAAGCAGAAAGGCATGAATTTCTACTGCTGGCCGTTCTTTGTCCGGGCCGATTTCCAGAGCAGCTCGCACGCCTTTTGTCAAGTTACCATCTAGCTTTAAGACAACTAATTTCTGCATGGTTTACAACTGATAACAAGCGAGCCGATTTAAGCGGCAAAATTCTCTGTAATATAGAGTTCTTTCAGTTTTACCACAACGCTGAAACATTCTCCGCGATCGGCAGCAAATTCAAGCGTCATGGAGCCGTTGCCTTTGCCGGCACAAGCTTCCATAACAGTGCTTCCTTCGCCGTCGATGACTTTCAGAGTCAGGTTGAGCGGCAAGCTGTCTGCTCCGGCGATCGGATGCACCTGTACTTTAATATTAATATCAGTATCAGTTGTTGGTGCGATCGCCACCAGCAAAGCTACAGATTCGGCGGGTTCTGTTACACCCCTGTCTAAATTAGGTTGTCCCCGAAAATAGTGGAGGGTTGTTGGGGCTGGTTCCGAGATATCTGGTGTCAGATGGATCGTCTTGGCCCGCACAACGGCGCTGCCGTAACGAAAAGCTAAACTAGGTTCTGGCGGCACTAAAACTTCTGCTACAGACTGCCAGCGGGCCTCGAAAATATTGTGCAGCCACTGGCGAAGTTGTACTGGTTTTTTGCTGCGTTCGAGACCATCCAAATGTACGAGTAATTTTTCAATACTTTGCAATTTTTCAAGAGCTAACTCGCCAGTAATTGCAGTTTTCATAAATCCGAGTAAAGTAGCTTGTTGCCGCTTTATATCGATTTCAACTGCTACTAAACCAATGCGATCGTCCGGTATTTCCAGCGGAATGTCACAAAACTTGCCAGACTTCAGAGGGCGGCATTCCAAACTGCCCAATTGAGTTAATTTCAAATCTGCTGCATCGGTGCAAAGGCGCATGACAGGATTCCAACTGTCGCTGGCATTCAAGTCTGTGGGAATATCCATCATTTCCATGTAATCTTTCACTGCACATACAGCTAAAGTGTTGAAATAAACTTGCTCTTTTTTTTCTGGTGTTGTCACTCCTTCAATATTTGAAAACTTTTCTGCCAGCCGCAGCGCTGCGGTGGTAATGGGCAGTGGAATAGATGATTGCCTGATCTTGTTAAGGTTGCCATTCATCGGGATTTTCCTCTTTGAACTATGGTGTTATGATGGAAATTAAAAAACAGACTTTTCTCTAGCCTTTCTCAGGTAAGTCAATTACAGATAGCGACTATTACAAATTACCAATTACCCAATAGTAAGGGTTGTTAGCCCCCGTATCTCAAGGCTTTTTGAAGAGCGACATTTTACTTGTAGTCTAACAAACATCGCTATTAACTATTAACTGTCAACTATCAACTGTCAACTGTCAACTATCAACTGTCAACTGTCAACTATCAACTGTCAACTGTCAACTATCAACTGTCAACTGTCAACTGTCAACTGTCAACTGTCAACTGTTATTCTAGATATCCTTGCTTTTTGGCAAAATTTCGCAAGCGCGGCAGACATTCTCTTTTATAAAAGTTGGGTGCGGTTGACGGCGGCAAGTTAAACTCAAGAGCAATATTTTTCCAGGGAGTCTCCGGGGGAAGACGCTTCAGAATTAAGATTTGGCAAGTGACATCGGGGCGTTCTTTGATGTGAACGCTGCTCAACTCGCCCTCGGGATCTGCCTCCACCCATTTTTTTGTCTCTTCTAGGATGACTAGCGGACTGTCAGAATGAGTCGGCGGATTTTCGACATTATTTATAATGTTAATTGCTTCTGAGTCTTCTGAAATTGGCGGGGAAATAACTCTATTTTGGTGCTGTATTTGTTCGTTCGAGAAGTCTTTCAGCCGCATCTTGAGATATTTGTCTAGCCAAGTAATGACGCTGCCCAGATTCGGATCGTAAGGTTTGTTTGTGGTATTCTCTTTGCAAACGCAAACATTGCGACAAAAATACACCCAAGTTTGCTGCAAAGCGTCGTTATAATGAGGCGTGCCTTCTTGCCAAAGTTTGCCGGATTTCACAATCAACCTCACTATCTCGCTGAGTTTTTGCCGCCGCATCAAGCTTTTGGGCGGATGCGAACAGGCTTCAGCAACTAGCTGTTGGAGTTGTTGGCTTAAATTGTTCTCCTCATTGTTGGTGTAGGACATCGGCGAGGGCCTCCTGAAGCGTCTCTGGATGAATGTTAGAGACGGCATTTTTTGGTTGAATTTCCAAGATAGAATCCCTGAGTTAATATTTGTAGTCCAGGACGCATCAAAACTAAAGAAACCGGGTTTTTTGCCTGATATCGTGCCTCCAGCGGCGGATTTTTGTCAAAAAACCCGGTTTCTGGTCACCTATGCGTCTTGGACGATGTTTGGCAGGCAAACAGATTTTGTCTGACAATCAGTTATCAGCCTCGCGCGAGAAATTTTCGCGCAAATTCCGGAAAATTAAAATTTAAAATATTTATTTGACAAATGCGAGCAAATGAGGTATTTGTCGATTTTAAAGGTGGCCCCACGGATGTGCTCTTTGTCTCCTCTGCGGTTATGGGCCACAGCCCCCAATTCCGCTAGCTGGAAGCGCGATCGCCCTTTTATGTCCAACGAGCGACTTGCTTATTTGCTGAGAAATCATATACTTTGTCAAGTTAAGAAAATATTTTTTTGATTCATCCAGGAGCCAGCAAAAAAAATGTACATCGTACAAATTGCCTCAGAGTGCGCCCCCGTCATCAAAGCAGGGGGTTTGGGCGACGTAGTTTACGGTTTGAGTCGGGAGTTGCAGAATTCCGGCCACGCCGTCGAGATTATTGTGCCCAAATACGACTGCATGAGGTACGACCACATTTGGGGGCTTCACGATGCCTATCGGGATCTGGCGGTGCCCTGGTACGGCGGCGAAATCTTATGCGATGTTTACTGCGGCTGGGTTCACGGGGTGCTGTGTTTTTTCATTGAACCTCGATCGCAAGATAACTTTTTTAACCGAGGCTGTTATTACGGTTGCAATGATGACAATATGCGGTTTGCATTTTTCAGCAAAGCTGCTTTGGAATTTTTGCTCAGAAGCAACAAGCGCCCGGATGTGATTCACTGTCACGATTGGCAAACTGGTTTGGTTCCAGTCATGCTGTTTGAAATTTATAAATACAATTGGATGGAAAATCAGCGAGTCTGCTATACCATTCACAATTTCAAACATCAAGGTATGGGCGGAAGCGAGGTTTTGCAAGCAACGGGTTTGAATCGAGAGGATTATTATTTTCAGTACGATCGCCTGCGAGATAATTTTAACCCTTTTGCCATCAATTTTATGAAAGGCGGCATTGTGTACTCGAACTTTGTGACGACGGTTTCGCCGCACCACGCTTGGGAAGCTCACGTCGGCGAGTTCGGCTACGGTTTGGGCCACACTTTGCATATATATCAAGACAAGTTTCGCGGGGTGCTCAACGGCATCGATTACGATGTGTGGAATCCCGAGAGCGATCGCTATATTCCGCACCACTACACTCAGGAGGATTTGGCAGGAAAAGCCAAAACTAAAACAGCTTTGCGCGATCGGCTGTTACTGCGCGATGCTGACAAGCCTCTGATTACCTTTATCGGCCGTTTGGACGACCAAAAAGGCGTTCACCTCGTCCACCACGCAATTTATTACTCTCTGAGCAAAGGCGCGCAATTCGTGCTTTTGGGTTCGGCGACTGAAGCGGGAATTAACTCACATTTCCAGCACGAAAAATGGGTTTTAAATGACAATCCCGACTGCCATTTGGAACTCGGTTTTAATGAGGAACTGTCGCACTTAATTTACGCTGGTGCGGATATCATTGTGGTGCCGAGCAATTACGAACCCTGCGGGCTGACTCAGATGATCGGGTTGAGGTACGGTACGGTGCCTGTGGTGCGGGGTGTTGGCGGTTTGGTGAATACGGTGTTCGATCGCGATTACGACACCAACCACTTGCCCGAAGAGCGCAACGGGTACGTATTTCACCAAACGGACTACTACGCTTTAGAGTCGGCGCTCGATCGGGCGATCGGATTGTGGTATGACTATCATGATGAATTTGAAAAACTCATGATTCAAGGGATGAATTGCGACAATTCGTGGAAATATCCAGCTAAAGACTATGTGGAAATTTACGAGCTAATTCGACACAAATAAGGCGGAATTAGTCAGTAGTCAGTAGTCAGTAGTCAGCAGTCAGTAGTCATTAGTCATTAGTTGATTAGTAGTAGGTAACAACTATCAACTGTCAACTGTCAACTGTCAACTGTCAACTGTCAACTGTCAACTGTCAACTGTCAACTGTCAACTATCAACTGTCAACTGTCAACTGTCAACTGTCCACTGTCAACTGTCCACTGTCAACTGTCAACTGTCAACTGTCAACTGTCAACTGAGATAATGTTTTGAGTAAAAAGGCGGGGGTGGAAAGTACGAATGCAGATTGTAGGGTTTTCTTGCCTGTCGTTGCCAAGTGCGATCGCACAAGATAGAAGTATAGAAATTAAACGGCTGGTGTTCGCCCGCCCTACACAAAATGAACTCACAACAACTAGAAGAACAAGTAACGATTCTGCAAGACGAAACAGCAGCGGCCGGAAATTCAGCCAACCCAACAGTTGAAACTCCTTTATTCGCTTCAGAATTTGCAACTGAGGAAAAAGTTAGAGTCGAAGAATTTAAGATTAGCGGCGACAGTTTAATTGGTAAAGTGAAAGAACTAATTCAGCAAGGAAAACTCCGCCGCCTCGTCATCAAAAACTCCCAAGGGCGGATTTTAGCAGACATTCCGCTGATGGCGGGATTGGTAGGCGGCGTTGCAGGGGCTGTAGTATTTCCAATTGCTGCTGTACTGGCGACAGTGGGGGCATTTGTGGCTCATTTGACTGTGGTTGTCGAGCGCAAAGAGTAGTGATTAGTCCGCAGTCATTAGTCATTCAATCATCTAATTTGTAATGGCGCGACAAAAGAGCAATCCCAGAGTTGGGGATTGCTCTTTTGTCGCGTAATGGCATTACTCTCGTTACTAGGCTCTGCGAAAGTAACGCATATAAGCGAGGCTCTGCTTCGCTGTTTCGAGTCTCATTTTACCGGGGGCAGAGCCTCCTGGTATTCATTTCCAGGCAGAGCCTGGAAACGAGAAATTCGCAACAGCTTAATTCGATACTTTCGCCGTAGGTTGGTCTAAATAATTATAAACAATCCGCGAAATCCGACGCACAAAATCTCTGACAATCGGGTCGTTGTAAGGACGTTTCACAAAAATTGCAGCTAAATAACGCTTGCCATTGGGCATATCAATAATCCCGGCATCGCCAACTACAAAACCGATATCTCCAGTTTTATCAGCAATTACGGCTCCTCGTCCCAAACCAGAAGGTAACAATGTTCTGGTGGTAGTATGTCGCAATAATTCTAACACCTGTTCCCGACTCGATTCGGAAACTAATTTATCGCGAGACAGCATGGCCAGCAACTTTACCATATCTACAGAACTTGTGGTATTTGTGCCTTGAAAATCGCCGAGCCAATTGCGAATTCTGGTATCTGTTAATCCCCAAGTGCGAAAACGCTCGTTGAGTTTAGCAATTCCCCCCAAACGTTCGATAATCATGTTGGTGGCTGTATTGTCGCTGATGGTAATCATTTTATCTACGGTTTCTCTGATGCTAAACCGAGTGTTATCTGGTTCGTCTTGCATTGTTCCAGAACCGCTGGCTACTAAGTCGGACTTCATAACTAATGTTTCGTCGAGGCTAACTTTGCCTGCGTCTACATCTTGATAAAATGCAATCAGAATTGGTAATTTGATTGTACTCGCGGCCGGAAATACTCGATCGCCTTTGATATCCAAATAGTTTCCTGTGTCTAAATCCAGAAAAAACATTCCGGCGTTTAGGGATTTGTACTGTTCGATCGCACTTTCGACTTGCGGCTTAATCGCGCTCATTTCCGAACCGGTGCGCATCGCCAAATCAGCAGCATAGTTTCTCGGATCTGCTGAAGCAACAGTTAGGGGAACTTGACCGGATTTTTGTTCGATTTGGGTAATAGCTGCTGGTTGAAAAGACTCGTTTGCTGCTATTTGCTCGGGATTTGGTAACTGAAACGACCAGCGCGTTGCCGATTCTCTAAGGACTCGGACTTTTTGCGGGTCTAGTTTATAACCTGGAGTTAATTCTATCACTAATCTGGTAGTTTCGGTGTCAAATTGCCCGACTCTAATTTGTTGAATAGCTGAGTTGTAGCTTTGAGGACTTTCGGGATATTCTAAGACTATTCCCGGCAAATCAATGACTAAGCGGGTGGGATTGGCGATTAGTTTAACTTCCGGCTGGACTCCTGAATCTGTGGTTAAATTGAGTTGATTTTGGCGGGTGTCGAAGTGCCAGGATGTTAGTGTATCAGCTTTTGCAGGCAGGGCGACCGACAAAACACTAATTAAAGTCGGCAACAGCCATCGTAATTTTGGAGTCATGTGTGAGGATTCAGTTGACAGTTGACAGTTGACAGTTGACGAAAGGAAAGCGACCTCTACCTGGAAGTCCGAGGATTGGAGTAATGAATAGTCGGATTTTAATTTCTCCCGCTCAGGCTTGGGGCTTTCAACCAATTCTTTCTGGTAAGAGTTTAACGGCTGCAACGAGAAAGCGGCTGGAACATTGTTCTCAACCGCTTTGTCGTTGCAAACCACCTAGCATCATACAGTCAACTCTTGCCCGCAACCGTAAAGTTTATTATTTTCTTTGAGAATATTCTGTTCCCGGCACTTATATCAAATCCGGTTGTATTACCCCTTTTTATTTCTGTCTCGCGCCAAAGAAAGAAAGTGTATTCAGTCGCGAATTGTATGCGCCGAATTTGGGTTTTGTCGTCACGAATTGTATTTGCCTTAGATAACAAATTCTAGTTGTGCGATCGCGCGATTTCTAGCATCTTCGATCGAGTCGATCGCACTTTGGACACAAACTTGGCTTGGAGCAACAAATCGGCGATCGCTCAAATGGTCGTAAGCTTCCCAATTACCGCTCACTTCGCGATCGTGCCACAGAAACCAGCCGCGGTAGATTTCTCCGCTATCAATATCATCGCACAGCACCAGCCAATCATCACCCGTGAGAGCGCTGTTATCTAAAGCTACCAATTCTACCCACGCCAGTGCAGTGCAGGCATCGATCGCATCAGCATCAACCAAGTCAGATTCTGTAGCGGTAGGTTGCGGCGAGCAAAGTGTAGACTTCATAATTTCTCCTTAATTAAATGAATGAGTTTGCCTATTTATGGAAGTGACTCGGTACTGGAATTGAAAAAACTGTATTTTGATGAATTTCTGGTTGTTGGTCAAATTTACCAGCCGCTGATGCTTCGGTTAAATTGTTAAGTGTATTAATTGTGAAAATCGCTGCGGTTCCTAAAGCGGCCATTGCCAGTCTGTGTAAAATTTTACTCATTTTGATGCTCCTTTTTGGCTTGATGTATCAACTCTAAAAAAAATCAGTGGTGACTCGCAAGGGAGATTGGGGAGTTAAGAAAACTTTTTTGTACTAAAATATATTCAAAGGTTGAAGGCGTTATCAGGAAGGAGTTTGAGTCCTGCGAGCTCCTAAAAACCCTCCCTAAGTAAAATTCCTTAAATTCCGGCTGGCTGACTATCTTGCTTAAAATCGCTTAAAATAGGGAGTTAAGGCGTTAAACTTCCTATATTCCTTCCCCTTTAAGTGCAAGCGAAGTGTTCAAGTCAAAACGATCTCGCGGTCGCATTCTCACTGCCTCCGGCTTAAAGAAACTTAACGAGGCGCTCCAAGAATGGTCAGACCGATATAACATTAGAGGTACTCTGACGGAAATCGAGGCCGAGTCTGGCGTGGGTATCGATACAGTCAGCAAAATCAAGCAGGGTAGAGAAGGTGCGGATTTGAGTAAAATTCGTCAGTTGTTCGCGGCTTTCGATCTGACTCTGACGAATGGCGACCACCGATCGGCTAAACTAGATGATGCCGAAGATGCCGGCGAGTCGGACAATTTGCCCGCAGCGGGGGAAACAGCCAGCAGCAGCAGAAATGTTAAAGTATTTGTGAGTTATCGCAGCGCCGAACCCGATCGCGAGTTGGGAAAACAGTTGGAAACGGCCTTAAGTGCGATCGGTCATACAGTCTTCACAGCAGAAAATAACATTAGATTGGGAGATAATTGGTTCGATCGCATTAACTTCTTCCTCAAAGAATGCGATTATTTGCTGTTGCTATTGCCGCCAACCGTCAGCCAAAGCGAACTGCTAACATATCAAGTCCAGCAAGCCAAAGAACTGCAAGACTCCCGCCCTGACAAAAAACCAATAATTTTACCAATTCGCGTCGGTTTTGGGCTGAGTGCGCCTCTAAATCACGATTTGCGCGGCTACCTGTACCGAATCGAACAGAGGGAATGGCAAACGGACGCCGACACTGAAATTATAATCGAAGAAGTGCTGAATTTGCTCGCAGAAACTCCCGCACCAGTCAAAGAACAACCGGAAGATTTAACGCCAAACCAAGTATTAGAAATTAGCAGCGACGAAATACCCCAACCCGCCGCCGAACCGGAATTACCCGGAGGACAAGTCGATGTCGCCTCTCAATTTTATGTAGAACGCCAGCCCATAGAAGAACGCTGCTATCAAACAATTGTACAGCCCAGCGCGTTAATTAGAATCAAAGCACCGAGACAAATGGGCAAAACCTCCTTGATGGCAAGAATTTTGCATCACGGAGCACATCAAGGTTACTGCACAGTGCCGCTAACTTTTCAGTTAGTAGATAAAGCCGTATTTGCCAACTTAGATAAATTCTTAAAATGGTTTTGCGCTTACGTCGGGCGCGAGTTGCACTTAGCCAATCAATTAGACGATTATTGGGACGATATTTTCGGCAGCAAAGTCAACTGCAAAGATTACTTTGAAAAATACATTTTGCCGCAAATCGACAGTCCTTTAATTTTAGGATTAGACGAGCTCGATCGCGTTTTCCAATATCCCGACATAGCAGAAGACTTTTTAGGACTGCTGCGGGCGTGGCACGAAGAATCAAAGAGGCGCGACATCTGGAAAAAACTGCGATTAATTGTAGTACACTCCACCGAAGTTTACATCCCGATGAACATCAATCAATCGCCCTTCAACGTCGGACTGCCCGTAGATTTGCCCGAATTCAACCCTCAGCAAATCCAAGACTTAGCAGCGCGGCACAATTTGCATTGGTCAGATGCCGAAGTTGAGCAACTGACGGCAATAGTCGGCGGTCATCCGTATTTAGTGCGAGTTGCATTATATCACATTTCGCGATCGGATTTGACGCTTGAGGAATTAAAAGAAACCGCTGCCAGCGATAGAGGAATTTATAGCGACCACCTGCGCCGCCAATTGTGGAACTTAGAAGAATATCCCGAATTAGCGGAGGGAATGAGAGAGATTGCGGCAGCCGATAGTCCCGTTCCATTAAAGGCGATACAGGCGTTTAAATTAGATAGCTTGGGCTTGGTAAAATTGCATGGTAACGAGTGCGTTCCGAGGTGCGAACTGTACCGGCAATATTTTCGCTCGCACTTGGGAAATACTTCCTTCCCACCATAAAATTACCTTCTTCTTCTTCTTCTTCCCTTCTTCCTTCGCGTTCTTAGCGCCTAAGCGCTACGCGCAGGCTACGCCAACGCGGTTCGTCAAATAAGATACTCGCAAAATATTTAAACCAGATTAGATGTAAAATGCAGTTAAATACTATAATCATCAGGTAAAGGCTGCCCGTGAACGATATTTTTTTGATAACTTCCGATAATTGGCTCGATTGGATAACCGTGTTTGGCTATCTAGGTTTTACAGTTTTCGTTATGTGGCGCATTTTGGCTTCCAAGTAGATGTTAAGATAGAGGTAAAATAACAAAGTAATCAACTCCCGCAGACTATTATGTCGCCTGTTGAAAGTGTCGCAGCAATCCCGAACGATTTGATTTTGCGTTTGAGCGTCGAGCAGTATCATGCTATGATTCAAGCTGGCATTTTGGCGGATGACGACCCAGTAGAACTGCTGGAGGGATGGCTTGTTTTCAAAATGCCAAAAAATCCGCCGCATCGAGTGACAACTCGCCTTGTCAGAACAGCTTTGGAGAATATTTTACCTCCCGGATGGTATGTTGATTCTGAGGAACCGATTACGCTGCAAAATAGCGAACCTGAACCGGATATAGTTGTTGTGCGAGGGGATACGCGACAGTATCTCGATCGCCATCCGGGCGCTGAAGATGTTGCTATTGTGATTGAAGTATCGGATACGACGCTTGGGCGATCTCGCACGATCAAAAAACAAACTTATGCCCGCGCTGGAATTCCCGTTTATTGGATTGTAAATCTTGTGGAAGGACAGGTTGAGGTGTACGATCGACCTTCGGGAAACTCCGAAGCGCCGGATTACGGGCAAATGTTGATTTACGGGCGATCGGCTGTTTTGCCGGTGGTAATTGAAGGGATTGCAATTGGGGCGATCGATGTAGGTGCTCTTTTACCTTAATTTTGATGGAAATTTACAAATAAACATTACATGGGGAGAGGGCGGGTTTTGCACCCATCTACTCGCTTTTCTCATAAATTATACGCTGAACCCGCCCCTACAATTTCTAATTTTAACTTTCGCAAAATAGGAATTTTTTCTAACTGTTCCGGCCGCAATTCTTCCCAGTTTAACCCCGTTGGACGCGGATAAATTGTATTAGTTTCAATTACCTCATCGGGAGTCACAATCCAATTGAGCGCCCAATCGTGAGGCTGCATTGGCAAACGCGAATCAGCGACAATTTGCAAAGGATGCACCGTTGTGACAATCGGAGTATCAGTTTTTACTAACCCAAATTCCTGCAACATCGCCAGTTCCAAATCAGCAAATCCTGCTCCTTTTCCAGTGCGTCCACCGTGGCGCGTCACGGCTACGCAACCGACTATTACTAAGTCAATTGGCTGCATTTGTTCAAAACTTACCAACCGCCCGCAAGTAATTGCTGTTTTTGCGATCGCAGCTTCTGCTAGCGGGATGTTGCGCCTGTGCAAATCCTCAGCGGTTAACTCGACAAAGCAGCGATCGTCTGTCAAGCGGGGAACAGCCATATACAAGCGTTTTCCGTCTAGCAAAGCGCGCAATCGCACGGGGATTTGCGGCGAATCTGGGTTGCACTTAATTGATGCGGCTTGTTGCCACATTGGTAAATTTGCCAGTTTTTCCGCCGCTTTTTGGGTTCCGATAAAATTTGGGATGTGGCCGAAGGGATCGCGAATTGATGCGTTGTTTTGTTTCAGTAACGACCAAATTTCTGCTCTTAATTGGTCTTTGTCGCCATGATGGCCGCTCCACTCAGTATTCATAGATAGTCGGATATAATAAAAAGGATCGTGCGTGGGGCAAGAAACCCGGTTTCTACGAGTTTTTGGTTGGGTTGCGAAAAATCTACAAAGAAACCGGGTTTCTGGGGGGAGAGTGCGATCGACTAAACATTTATTTTCGCCAAGTAAGGGGCTGATGGGTTCAGTTTATTATATGATAAGATTGGCGATCGCACTACAATTAACTTTATGTAAAAAATTAGGTAATGAGCACAAATCCCAAACCATCATACTATCAAGTCGGCGGCAGTCTCACCAATAACGCTCCGAATTATGTGAAGCGCCAAGCTGATGACGACTTTTATAACGGATTGAAGGCGGGGGAATTTTGCTATGTTTTGAATTCCCGCCAAATGGGCAAATCTAGCTTGCAGGTGCGGACAATTCAACGGTTGAGAAATGAGGGAATTGCTTGTGCTGCGATCGACATTTCGGAAATTGGCAACCGCGGCGTGACTCCCGAACAGTGGTATGCTGGGTTGCTCCGCATTCTCGAAAATAACTTTAATCTGTCGGATATTGTCAACGTGCGGACTTGGTGGCGCGATCGCAATTTTTTAACTCCGGTTCAAAGATTGAGCGAATTCATCGAAACCGTACTCTTAGCCAACATTTCCAGCAATATTGTCATTTTTATTGACGAAATCGACAGCATTCTCGCCCTGGATTTTCCCGCCGACGATTTTTTGGCCTTAATTCGATCGTGCTACAACAAGCGCGCCAATAACTCAGAGTTCGATCGCCTGACGTGGGCTCTGTTAGGCGTAGCATCGCCGACGGATTTGTGCCGCGACAAAAATGCCAGCAGCAACACGCCTTTTAATATCGGCAGGGCGATCGAATTAACTGGTTTTGACGAAACAGAAGCTGAACCGCTAGCAGCGGGGTTGGCAGAGCTGACAGACCGCTCTGGGGAAGTTTTGAGAGAGGTTTTGTATTGGACGGGCGGGCAACCGTTTTTGACTCAAAAGCTGTGCAAACTTCTCTTTGAAAATGCACATTTAATTCCGGATTTACCCCCCCCAGCCCCCCCTTGTCAAGGGGGGGAGCAAGATCGCATTCAAAATCCGCGAGAATGGGTTGAGAAGGTAGTGCGCTTGAAAATCGTGGAGAATTGGGAATCTCAGGATGTGCCCGAACATTTGTCCACAATTCGCGATCGGCTTTTCAAAGAAAACCAGCGCATTATCAGAAGACTCGGATT
This sequence comes from Microcoleus sp. ARI1-B5, assembly GCF_036705795.1. Classification (NCBI taxonomy): domain Bacteria; kingdom Bacillati; phylum Cyanobacteriota; class Cyanophyceae; order Oscillatoriales; family Microcoleaceae; genus Microcoleus; species Microcoleus sp. ARI1-B5. The sequence goes on along the minus strand of NZ_JAUBVK010000010.1, from coordinate 185,958 downwards.
GTACCAGCAAATTTTACAGCAAGCTGAAATTGTCCCCGATGGTAGTGCGGAACAAATGGAATTGCGATTGACTGGATTAATCGTCAAGCGCCGGGAAAAATTAACAATTTCTAATCCTATTTATCAAGCTGTATTTAACAAAGACTTAATCGCCCAAAAATTAGAAAAACTCTCGCCTTACTCGGAAGCTATCAAAGTGTGGCTGAATTCTAACTCTCAAGATGATTCCCAACTGTTGCGAGGGGAGGATTTGCAGTCAGCATTAGTTTGGGCGGCAGATAAAAGCTTGAGAAACGAAGATTTTCAGTTTTTGACAGCCAGCCAAAAACTGATTTTGAGCGACCAAAATCAACTGCTGCATTCAGCTACACTAGAAACCCAAAAAGCTGCGCGCGATGCCGAAACAGCTTTGAGTGAAGCTGATGCAGCCAAGCAAAAAGCCAAACAGTGGATAGGAATTGGTTCGGCGGTACTGGCAGCATCGTTAGTTGGGGCGATCGGCTTTTCAACTCTCGCTTACCAGCGGTTCAAACTAGCACAAGCAAGTATTGAAATCGAACAAAATGGCAGCGATGCTTTACTGTTGGCAGTATCTCAAAAAACCGAAAACAGCCAAGCTTTATCAGAAGCTTTACTGAGGGCGATCGCCTCTGGTAAAAGATTAAAAACCTTGGTTAAAAACAAACCGCACCTAGAACAATATCCGGCAACTATACCGCTGTTAGCCTTACAAGTAATTCTCGATAAAATTAGCACCAAACAGCAGATTAAAGTATCATCGCTTCCGCAAAGAAAGATGAATTGGCAAGCTCATGCAGGTGCAGTTACCAGCGTCAGTTTTAGCCCGCACAGACAAATTTTGGCAACCGCAGGCATAGACGGTAGAGTTCGGATTTGGAACTTTTCCGGGCAGAAAGTTGCTGAATGGAAAGCTGGGCAGCAGTCAGTTAATATGGTAAACTTTAGCCCGGACGGGAATTTTTTAGCTACCGCAGGAAGGGACAGCACAGTTAAATTCTGGAATTTGTCAGGTAAAAATATTTCTCAACTTAAAGGAATTCAAGGCTCTGTCACCAGCATCAGTTTCAGTCCCGAAGCAAAGTTGTTAGCGGCGGCAGGAATAGACAGCAGTGCTGCAATTTGGAACTTGTCTAAACTGCCAAAATTAATATCGTCTAGCGTGAAACTTCCCGGTCATAACGGCTTAGTTAGAAGCGTAAATTTTTGTCCTGGCGGCGATTTTTTAACGACTTTAGACGGCAAATCTACAGTGCGGATTTGGAATTTGTCGGGCCAACTGGAAAAAACACTGCCGGTGCAGGCAATTGGGATTAGTTTCAGTCCGGCCCAACAGCAGTATCGCTTTGCTACAGTAACATTGAACGGCAAAGTCGGGCTGTGGAACCTGTCAGACCAAGAATTAGTTAATGAATTTCAAACCTTGCATTTAGATGCGAAATCAATTAGTTTTAGTCCGGACGGAGAACGGCTTGCTACCGTGGGAATTGATAAGACTGTGCGGCTGTGGAATTTAGCGGGGCGGCAGGTTGCTCAATTTGAGTTTGAGGAGAATGTTGTTAGTGTCGGTTGGAGTCGAGATGGAAAGCAAATTGCTGTAGCTGGAAGCAACGGCACTGTCTGGCTGAGACAGGTTGAAGGGTTGGAAGAATTGCTGAAGCAAAGCTGCAATTTTCTCAGCAGTCAACCTGAGTATTTGAGAAGGGTTTCAACTATCTGCAAGTAGTAATAAAAGCATGGGAAATACGCACAGGGTAATGTCGTTTCCCTACCCGTGGAATTTTTTGATTCTGGTTTGTAGGGTGTGTTCGGTGCGTCGCTATGAGATTGTCGCTCTTTTTTGGGATAATCGATGTATCCGCACCCTACAAATACTATCAACTATCAATTGTCAACTGTCCCAGGTCAACTGTCAACTGTTTAATTTACCTTGACAGGCGAAACACTTACATTAGGATTTTTGACTCTTCTTAATAGTTCTTGTCGGGCTTGTTCGGGATTTTGCCCTTTGGGTACTTGATATAATAATCTACAGGAACCGTCTTGAGGATTGGCTGCACAAATAATTAGTTGACCGCTGGGCGATGCACCTGCTGTGACAATATTATCCCAGCTTCCTTGGGGTTGCGAGTTGTTGAGAATTCCCGAGACTCGGGTGCAGCGAGTAATTGCGTCTTCTCCTGATTCATTGAAATAGTTATCGGCTACCCACATAATAACAGGAATATTTTTGCCTTGTTGGACAGCAATTGTCGCTGGGCGACCGCCAGCAGCGCCGCAGAAAAATGACGGGGTTTGGGCAAAGGCGGGACTGTTTGCTAAAATCGGAGTGGCAATGGCAATAATTGAGGCGCTAAAAACTGACTTTAAGAGCCGAAATTTCATGGGGGTGATAAGCTTTTTAATTTAAGGTTACTAATACTCTAAAAAGTTAGGCTGCTGCTTGCCGGGAAGATTAGGCATTTAGGGAAAAAAATAAAATTTATTCTGTAAATTTTTGCCGATCGCGCATACTGACCTTATCTTCGCCCAAACTCACGCCCAAGCTCTGGCGCTACAAACGCTTCGGCAGAAAATACGTGCAGCCTCCGGGGATCGGGCGCGAAGGTATAGGGTAAAGGTACGGTTGTTCGCGGTTTTTTGCGATCGAGAGTACCCGATCGCCCGCGGGCCCCCCCTAAATAGGAACCTGTGTTAGCATCAATAAAAATCTTCTCTTTAATAATCAACAATGGGCAACGTTCTGGTGCTGAATGCCTCCTACGAACCGCTCAACATCACCAATTGGCGAAGGGCGGTAGTTTTGTTGCTGAAAGGAAAAGCAGAACAGGTAGAACACAACGGGAAATTTATTGCGCCAAACTTCCCGCTACCAACTGTGATTCGACTGCGGCATTACGTCCGAGTTCCCTATAAGGATATTCCGCTGACTCGCCGGAACATCTTGCACCGGGACGCCCACTCTTGTCAATACTGTGGCTATACCGGGGACGATTTGACCCTGGATCACGTGATTCCTCGATCGCGCGGCGGAGGCGACAGTTGGGAAAACCTCGCTACGGCGTGCGTGCGCTGCAATGTCAATAAAGGCAGCCGCACCCCGAAGGAAGCGGGAATGCTGCTGCGCTATCCGCCGAGGAAACCTCACAGCGGTCTTTATTTTGAAGTGACTAGACACGTTAAGAGCGGTATGCACCAAGAATGGCAAAAATATGTAATCGGCCTTTGAAACCCCTGTCGCAAGCAAGCGCGGGGGTTTTTTGCGCAAGTGCTGAGTTGTAGGGGGGCGCCTGCGAGTGCCCGCCGGATAGTTTTGAGTTAAAAAGTTAAATAGTTAAAGAGAGAATTTACGCTCTTATAGCAGTGGACTGCTTGACAGTTGCACAGTACGGAAATCAAACCGTTTATGCTATGGGTTCTCGGCTCTATTCATGAGGTTATTTATGTCCTCACCGCTGTGGCGATTGCTATAACTCCGGTTTCGGGTGAGAAATATTGGGTTTGACAAGGAAGCACCTACAAAGAAACCGGGTTTAAGAGCTTTTGGCGCGCAAGTCCTGAAAGAATTACATTCCTGGACGCACCAAAATCAAAGAAACCGGGTTTTTGCCTAATCTATGGACTGCAGCGCATAATTTTCGTCCATCAACCCGGTTTCTGGCCGCTCGTCCGTAAGTCCTAAATTAAATAAATGGTTAATGTTTAACAATGAAAGACCACCTCTCTATCAATTCTGATGGAACATCTGGCAATAATCGCGAAGGTGAGCTTGACTCCAGCCGCGAGGTTGTACCCGGAGTCAGTGCGCCTGGAAAACGGCGCAGCAAAGCCGAAGTTGCTTCCGAAGAGAATCGCCCCAGCCTGCGCGAGGAATTGCACGATCGCAAAATCGAGGAATTGCGCCAAATGTTCGATCGGCACAAAGGCAATCGCCAGTTAATATTATTGCAAGATTTTCCCGACCCCGACGCACTTTCGAGCGCTTGGGCTTACAAATTAATCGCCGAACAGTACGATATCCAATGCGAGATGATCTACGCCGGCGCCCTCAGCCACCAAGAAAATATTGCCTTAGTTAAATTGACAGGGTTGCCGTTGCAGCGCTGGACGCTGGAAACGGCAAAAACGAAGGATTTGTCGGCATTTGGGGGCTGCGTTTTTATCGACAACCAAGGCACGACTTGTAACTTAACCGAGTTTATTTTAGGGGCGGGAGTTCCGATCGCAGCAGTTATCGACCACCACAATTTGCAGGGGGAAATGAACGCAGAATTTACGGATTTGCGCCCTCAAATCCGCGCTACAGCTACGATTTTTGCCGAGTATTTACAGGCGGGACTCCTAAGTCTCGACGGCAGCGTCAGCCTGCACGTCAAGTGCGCTACAGCTTTGATGCACGGTTTGCGATCGGACACCAACGCCCTCAGACAAGCACAGGAGGAGGACTTCTTAGCTGCGGCTTATTTGAGCCGATTTTATGACCCGCAGTTGCTGAATGCGGTGTTGCAGTCCTCTCGTTCTAAATGGGTGATGGATGCGATCGAGCGATCGCTCAAACACCGCACCGTCCAGAACAATTTCTCGATCGCCGGTATTGGCTACCTCCGTTATGACGATCGGGATTCCATTCCCCAAGCAGCGGACTTTCTAGTAACAGAAGAGAACGTACACACAGCAGTTGTCTACGCAATTGTACACGACAAAGACGAAGAAATTGAAGTAGTAATCGGCTCGCTGCGAACAAATAAACTGACTCTCGACCCCGACGAATTTATTAAAGAAGCCTTCGGCCAAGATGCTCAAGGACGCTTTTTTGGAGGCGGCAGAAGTCAAGCTGGAGGTTTTGAAATTCCGGTAGGATTTCTTTCCGGCGGTAATGAAAATAGCGATTATGCAAGGCACAAATGGGAAGTATTCGACGCTCAGATCAAGCAAAAATTGATGAATTTAATTAGTCCCCAAGATAATCCTGTATACGACCATTAACTAGGTAACAGCAGTACAGCATAGTAACCTGTACTGCATTTAGATTATCTATATTTTTAGACTGGTAAAGAGGACAATTATACCTGTTTCCAGAATTGTAAGAATATTAGTAGGGTGTGGATACACCAACAATCTCTGCATAAAAACCAAAGTTTCGCTCTTCGACGCACCTGTTTTCAGAATTGCCAGATTATTAATAGGGTGTGGATACATCAACAATCTCTACATAAAAACCAAAGTTTCGCTCTTCGACGCACCTGTTTTCAGAAGTGCCAGATTATTAATAGGGTGTGGATACATCAACAATATCTGCATAAAAACCAATTTCTCTACTAACGACACCCCTGATGCAATTATCAAAAATCATGCGACAGTTGCAGAAATTTTGAAAACTCGTATAATTTTTGATGTCCGATCAAAAATATACAATTTAAATGCACAACAGCCTACCAATAAAATTAGTTGCCAGTGAGGACTTGAGTCCTCTGGATGAGGACTCAAGTCCTCACGGGCAACATTTTTTATGGAATTTGCCAACATAATATTACTGCATAATAGACTTCAATTGCAAGCATTGTTTCTCTCTTCAGGAAAAGCATCGGCGTTACTCTGCCTACATCGGCGGTTGAATATAAAATCACAAATTTCGGCAACTTGTAATATATCGAGCGAGTTGTATAGTAATATTTTAGATAGTTGGTCATCAAAAAACTCTACAATCAGCAAGTCGCCCAGCCAAATATATAAATTACTTACTAAACCAGGGAAAAACCCAACTAATAAAATTTCATCATTGTTTTTAGAGCCGCACAAATTTTTCGTTTTTTTTTCTCCAATCACAAATCGGTTTCGACGAGTTGAAACAAACAATTATATTGATTTAGGGCCGATTAGAATAGAGATTTGGTAAAAAAAAAGGAACATGGAGATGTCTACAAAACAGGCTTTCTCTTGGTCGTTAGAGAAAATCATAAAAAAACTTTCAGAAATCGCACGTCAAATTAACGAGTTTGGGACTCGGGAGAGAATTTTGCAGTGTGCGGTAGAAGAAACCAGGCTGCTGCTGCAAACCGATCGCGTAATTATTTATCGCTTCCTACAGCATGAGGATAGTGTAGTATTGGCCGAATCCGTTGGTGACGAGTGGTCGCACATCCTGGGACAACTGATTTATGACCCTTGCTTTGAAACAACCTGGTTAGAGCGTTACAGCCGGGGAGAAACCAGCAGCATTTGTGATATTCACAGCGGTCATCTTCAAGCTTGTCATGTCGAATTGCTCTCGCGCCTCCAAGTGCAGGCCAACTTAGTTGTACCAATTTTGCTAGATGGCAAACAGCAGCAATCTCCCAAGCTTTGGGGACTGTTGATTGCTCATCAATGCAGCAGTCCGCGTCAGTGGGAACCTCTCGAGGTTCAGATCCTGCAACACGTTGCAGTGCAGCTCGGCTTGAGGATGCGGCAACTGGAATCTCACCACCCGATACTAGCGCCAAATCAACCGCTGCAACTGGAAACAGCACCGGAGCGAACCGATCGGAATACTTCAAGCGCGCCAAGAGTCAACCATCACAATTGCTTGCAACCAGAGTTTGCGTGTTCCCCGATCGGGGATATTGTCCACCTCAGAGCCTTTGACTTGTTGCAAAACCCGATCTGGATATTTGATATCGAGCATTTGCAAATGTGGTGGGCAAACCAAGCATCCTTGTACCTGTGGAATGCTTCGACGCGGGAAGAACTCGCGGGCCGCAACTTTAGCGATGTGTCGGAGTGTACTCGGATTCGCTTGCAGAGCTATCTGCGACAGTTTGAGCAAGGCAAAACCTTGTCGGAGCCGTGGACGTTTTACCCGGGTGGTTTGCCTGTTTCTGTGCGCTGTCGGTGCTCTGGTATTAGGATTGACAGCGGGCGTTTGGCGATGCTGGTGGAGGGTAGGCTGGAAACTCATCAAATCGACCCGGAAACCCTGCGATCGATCGAGGCACTGCGGCACACCACGCTGATGGTTTCGCTGTACACTCTCGAAGGCTTGCCGCTGCTGCAAAACCCGGCCGCCTTGCGCTGTTACGGAGATGCGCTGCACCCTCGCTCTGCGACAGATAATGCTTTTGTGAGGCACTTTGTTGACCCTCAGGTAGGAGAGCGAGCAATGGCAGTTCTTAATTCCGGCGAGGTGTTTAGCGCGGAGGCTCAAGTGATTACTCTGGCGGGGATTCGGTGGCACGGGATGGACGTGCGGTGTATCAACGACCCCGTAACAGGCAACTTGATGTTGCTGGTGAACGAAAAGGACATTACTCGCCGGCAGGAGACAGAAACAGCCCTGCAACAAAGTGAAACCCGGTTGTCTGAAGCCCAGCGGGTTGCCCACATCGGTAACTGGGAATTTGACGTAATTACGGGTAAAATTACCTGGTCTCCCGAACTGTTCGAGATTTTGGGACGCGACAGGGCACTGGGCGAACCTACCTATGAAGAAAACCTGCGGCTTTACCATCCCGAAAGTGCCGAACAGCTACACCTGGTAGTTCAACGAGCGCTCACTCGCGGAGAACCCTATCGATTGCGGCTCAAAATCTTGCACCCGAATGGTTCTATCCGCCATACCGAAGGCAGGGGACAGGCCGAACTCAATGCAGAGGGACAAGTCATTCGGTTGTTTGGCACAGCCCAAGACATTACGGATCTTGTCCAGGCGGAAACAGAATTCAGAGAAATGAGTACAGCCCTTGCTAATGCCGTCGAAGGCATCTCGCGGGTGGATATTTGGGGAAGGTATATCAGCGTCAATCAAGCCTATGCCAATATAGCGGGTTATCAGCCTGAAGAAATGGTTGGTATGAATTGGCAGAAAACAGTTCATCCAGAAGATCTCGACATGATGATGGCGGCTTATCAAAAAATGCTAGCTGATGGCAGAGTGGAGGTTGAGGCCAGGGGTATCCGCAAAGATGGCTCGATTTTTTACAAGCAATTGGTGATGTTGGCAGCCTACGACTCGCAGGAGCGATCGATCGGGCATCACTGCTTTATGAAGGATATCACCGCTCGCAAGCAAGCAGAAGCAGCATTACAACAAGAGTTCCAGCGTCTGGGTATAGTGATTGCTACCCAACAGGAAATCGCCATCCGCAATCCTAACCTGGATGCAGTTATGGCGGTGATTGCAGAGAGGACTCAAGATTTGACCCGCGCCGATGGAGCAGTGATTGAAATCCTGGAAGGGGATGAAATGGTGTATCGGGCAGCGAGTGGTATTGTCTCCGCCTATATTGGATTACGGCTCAAAGTAGGGACAAGTTTATCGGGAAAATGTATTGCGACCGGCCAAATCATGGTTTGCGAGGATTCAGAAACCGATGCACGGGTAAATAGGGCTGCCTGTGAGCGCATTGGTCTCCGGTCAATGGTGGTTGTTCCCTTGTTCTATCAGGACGATCGGGTGGGCGTCTTAAAAGTGCTTTCAGCTACACCCTCTGCCTTTACCGAGTCAGATATTCAAACTTTACAACTGATGGCCGGGTTTCTGGCAGGCAGCCTGCATCTGGCTTCAGAGTTTGATGCTAAAAACCTTCTCCTGAGTCAATTGCAGGAGAGCGAGGAACGCTACCGTTCTGTGATTACTAGCATGACAGAAGGTGTCGTACTCCAGCTAGCAAACGGACAAATTACTGCCTGTAATGCAAGTGCCGAAAGAATTCTCGGGCTGACCCCCGAGCAAATGATGGGGCGCACATCCGTAGATTTAGACTGGCGAACCGTTCGGGAGGATGGCCAACCGTTCCCGGGCCAACAGCATCCGGCAATCCTCACCCTGCGCACGGGACAAGGGCGATCGAATGTGGTGATGGGCATTCACAAATCGGATAAAACGCTGACTTGGATTTCGATTAATTCGCAGCCGCTGTTCCATCTCAATCAGTCTAAACCCTATGCAGTAGTGACGACTTTTGCTGATATTACAGAACGCAAGCAAGCCGAGGAGATACTCAGAAACCGCGCCGAACAAGAAAGATTAATTGCTACGACAGATGGGTTAACACAAGTAGCAAACCGCCGCTGTTTTGATGAGCGGTTGCAGTTGGAATGGCACCGACTGATGCAGGGCCAACAACAGCTTTCGTTGATTATGTTGGATGTAGATTATTTCAAGCGATATAACGATTTATACGGACATCAAGCTGGGGATACTTGTTTGGTGAAAGTCGCGAAAGCCGCAGCAGCCGCGGTTAAACGTTCCGCCGATTTGTTTGTGCGCTATGGGGGCGAAGAATTTGCTGCTATCTTGCCAAATACGGATGCTGCAGGGGCGATCGCAGTTGCTGAGTCGATGCGACAGGCAATCCGAGATTTGGCAATCCCTCACGAGCAATCTGATGTGAGCGCGATCGTGACTGTGAGCATGGGAATTGCTAGCATGGTTCCCTGCTGCGAAAAATCGCCCGAGGAACTGATTGCCGCATCCGATCGAGCATTGTACGATGCGAAACGACAAGGGCGCGATCGCTTTTGGGCCGAAGCACAAACCAGATAACGGCGCGAGATTTCAACCCAGTTGTAGAATAGGCGAAAAATGTCGATCTCGCCAAACTTCACCCATCGCGTGCGTAGGCGTAAGCCGGGGCGTAGCCATCGCACAGCTATCAAAAGGACAGCCAAGCGTGTATTTATATCTAATCCGTCACGGTATCGCAGCCGATGCCGAAGAATACGAAACAGACTCAGAACGCCCGCTGACTAAAGAGGGCGATCGTAAAACCCGAAAAGTCGCCCAACGGCTGTACGATCTCGAAATTCAGTTCGATCTGATTCTCGCCAGCCCGCTAGTGCGCGCCTCGCAAACCGCGCAAATCCTGCTTTGGGCGGGTTTGAGTTCCAAAATAGCAGAATCCGCCGCCCTGGCACCCTCAGGAGGCATCGGGGACTGGCTGAGGTGGTACAAGCAGTGGCAGGAAACAGGCAGCCGCAGCTTGGCCCTGGTAGGCCACCAACCAGATTTGGGCAATTGGGCTGAAACTTTGCTTTGGGGGCGATCGAACGACGCGCTCATCGTCAAAAAAGCAGGTATCATCGGCTTAATCCTCCCCGAAACCGGCTCCCCAGTCGGCCGCAGCCAAATGTTCTGGCTGACTGGGCCCAAGTTTTTGCTCCCCTAGACAGATGAGAGGCCCAGAGGGGGAGAGTGTGCGAGAGGGAGAGTGTCCGAGGGGGAGTTTTGATAGGGGATTTAAATATACAATTTAAAGGCACTACAGCTTATTAACAGGACGCGCCAGCTCTCTATTACCCGCATTCTCGGAGGCAAAAACTGGGTTTGAGGGGGGAAAAAATCTAGCGGTGCGATCGCTCCCTCCGTTGAAAAATCCGGTTTCTGAGCCCGTGCCAGCCCCTGAGTCGCGAATTAAATGATTATTTGTCAAGACGGTGACACTATCTTGGTTTCTGGTAATGTACTTTCAGTAGATTGAACTCACACAATACGGTATCGCAATGGTCGTCGGCGAATTCAAACCAGGTTTAGAAGGTGTTCCCGCCACCTTGTCCAGTATTAGTTACGTAGACGGACAAAAAGGGTTGCTGGAATATCGCGGGATTAGCATTGAGGAACTAGCACTCAAAAGTTCCTTTGTGGAAACTTCATATTTATTAATCTGGGGCGTACTTCCGACAAAGGAAGAACTAGAAGCCTTCGAGCATGAAATTCGCTATCACCGCCGGATCAAATATCGCATCCGGGACATGATGAAATGCTTTCCCGAAAGAGGACATCCGATGGATGCCCTGCAAGCTTCCGCAGCGGCTTTAGGTTTATTTTACTCGCGCCGAGCTCTGGCTAACCCAGCATACATTCGAGAAGCTGTAGTGCGACTGCTAGCTAAGATTCCCACAATGGTAGCAGCGTTCCAACAAATGCGGCGGGGTAATGACCCGCTGTTGCCGAGGGACGACTTGAACTACTCAGCTAACTTTCTGTATATGCTCAACGAGCGAGAACCCGATCCGCTGTTGGCTAATATTTTTGATGCTTGTCTGACTCTCCACGCGGAACATACAATCAATGCTTCTACATTTTCGGCAATGGTAACAGCTTCGACGCTGACAGATCCTTACGGGGTGATTGCTTCAGCAGTTGGTACTTTGGCGGGGCCGCTGCACGGGGGAGCGAATGAAGAAGTGATTGAGATGTTGGAGCAAATTGGTTCGGTAGAAAACGTGCGGCCTTTTGTCGAGAAGTGCGTTGAAAATAAGGACAAAATCATGGGTTTCGGACACCGAGTTTATAAGGTGAAAGATCCGAGAGCAACTATTCTTCAAGGGTTAGCGGAACAGTTGTTTGACAACTTCGGCCGCGATGATTATTACGACATTGCTGTCAAGTTGGAAGAAGTGGTTGAGGAAAAATTGGCTCACAAAGGAATTTATGCCAATGTAGATTTCTATTCGGGTCTGGTTTATCGGAAAATGGGAATTCCGACTGACTTGTTTACGCCAGTTTTTGCGATCGCCCGCGTTTCCGGCTGGCTGGCCCACTGGAAGGAACAGCTAGAAGCAAACCGCATTTACCGCCCGACTCAAATCTATACGGGGACTCACGGTGCTCCTTATATTGCGATCGAGGAAAGACCCCCATCTTAAAGCATAATGAGCAAGCGCGATGGTAAATGGCGATCGCAAAAACAGTTCGTAGTGCGGACTTGGGTCCGCAAAAAGCTGCGGACCCAAGTCCGCACTACGAACTTTGCTTATTGCGGTAAATCGATCGGACATGATATGAAGTGTTGAATCAAAAATTGCTTTCGCCTTGCGAGTCAGGAAGCAATCTCTGTCTGCTAAAAGCTGCCGTGCTGGGTTTCACCCCTCTTGTAGGTTGTGCTGTTCGTTGGCGAGAATAGTCACAAGTGACGATTTTCAGGAACTCCGGGCCTCAGACTTGCGGGTCTGAGGTTTTTTATTGGAAGATCGCCAATAAGTTTCGGTAGGGTGCGTCATTTTTGGATTTAGCAAGAAAAACTAGGGTGAAACTCAATACGTTTCACTTAAGATTGTCCGCAGAGAGGAACGCTATACATGAACGCGATCTTTTATGAAAGCAATCTCCGTATCTATTTTTCATAGTGTTTTACCCCCAGGGCTGTCTTAAGTAAACCGTATTGACTTATAGAGTGCGTAAGTCCTCTCTACCGAGGAGCAAATCCTATTTGTATAATTTTTCGTGTTGCTTTACTCACAGTTATGACAGCATTACATCCTTTACAACCATAATTTGTAGTAATTACCCACTCTTCCTTGCCTGAATAGACGTGGATTGGGTCGAAAAAAGGCCATCCTTGTTGTTCACATATTTCCTGAGCGATCGCACGAGCTCGATCTACAGTCATTTTTTGACTATTATTGTTGGCTGCCATATCCGTCTGATTTAGAAAAAACTACGTGCTAATACCATTTATCAAAAGTCTTGTTACACAACAATTGTTTGTTGGGCGGAGTGAAACGGAGGGTTGTGTTTTCAACGATTATCGCTTGGTGCGGATCTGTCAGATTGTTGCTCTTTCTTGATGAATTTTCGATGTGACGCACCCTACGAATAATGTTGCAATAGTTGTGAAAATAGGTATAAATTATCGGTTCAGAGCGCAAGGGCCGCCAGGGGTTGAAAACCCCTGTCTCATAGCGCAAGTCGGTTGAAACCGACTGAAAAAAAACATTAAAATACTTGTAAAAAATGTATTTTTCAGTTTTCTTTTAGAGGACTTTCGCTATGAGACGGGGGTTGAAAACCCCCGGCGGGCTTGTGGATTAGCGTACAGATTTTGACTTGTTTTGACAAGACGCCGTTTCAACCGCCAAATCTACACAGATTGAGTTACGTGATGGCGGCTAGTCAACTTATCCAATTGATTCACCAACAAACTCAGGAACAATCCCACATCCGTAACAACTCCAGTAGATTCGATCGACCCCCGATCGCTCAATTTCGTCACCACAGCCGGATTAATGTCCACACAGACCATCTTCACACCCGCGGGCGTCATATTTCCCACACCGATCGAATGCAGCATAGACGACAGCATTAACACCATATCCGCGCCCCGCAACAGCTCAGTATATTCTTCTTGAGCCTTAACCAAATCCATTTGCGTGTCGGGAAGCGGCCCGTCATCGCGGATCGAACCGGCTAGAGAATACGGTATATTGTGCTTCACGCACTCGTACATCACACCGCTAGTAATCACCCCTGCTTCAACGGTTTTAGCAATACTGCCATAACGCCGCACAGTGTTAATCATTTTCAAGTGGTGGCGGTGTCCGCCGCGCACAGCAACGCCGCGTTTCATGTCAACTCCCAAAGAAGTTCCCATGCTCGATTGTTCCATGTCGTGAACTGCGATCGCATTTCCACCCAACAATGCTTGCACGTAACCTTCGCGGATCAAATGCGCTAAATGTTCGCCGCCGCCGGTGTGGATGACAACAGGCCCCGCCGTCACTACAACTTTACCGCCGCGATCGCGAATTTGGCGCAATTCCCACGCTACTTGTTCCACCACCAATTCTACGCGGCGCTCGCTAGAAACGCTCCCAGACATAAAGCTAAATTCTTGAGAATTGCGCTGTTCCCGCGATTCTGTTTTGCGGACGGTGCGGATTCCAACCACATCAACAACGACTTTTTCACCTACTTTTAAATCGCGCAATAATTTGCACTTAGCCACCGGGCCTTCCGCAGTTTCAGTAATAGCAACTGCGCCGTCCATCCGCTGATTTTGCGCCTTTATCCACTGACCGTTTACCCGCACTTCCGTGGGATAAATTGTACTAACGTAAAAGTCGTCGGGGCCGACACCATCTTGCACGACATCTTCTAAAATAGCATCGCAAATCTCTTGCGGCGGAGGAACTGCACCCAAGTCAATCAGCAGTCCCATGATTTCTTCCATCACATCGTGGGAAGGAGCCGAAACTTTAACGTCCGCAGATGATGTGCTTTGCCGCTGCTCTCCTAAATTGAAATTCAGCACTTGGAAACTGCCGCCGTTTTCGATAATTAAGTCTAAAGCGCGACTGATTAAACCAGCATCGAGCAGGTGGCCTTCCATGCGAATTGTGCGGCTTTCTACCATCACGTTTGCCGATCGATCTTCTTGCACCGGTTCCGTCACCCGCAGCGTCAGGCACTTAGCTGCGCCTCCGGCTTTGAGAAATTCGCTCAGCGGCGTTTCGATTACTTGGAATCCGGCCTGAGTTATGCGCGTTTTCAAGCCTTCGCTAACCTTGTTCATTACCACAATTTTGTCAATATTGACGGCATTGCAGGCAAAATTTGCGGCATCTGCTTCTTCAATGGCAATGCGTTTTTCCGGCGCAACTCGCATTTCAATTAAGCGGTTGGAATAGGAATCAAATGCTGCTGGATAGTAGAGCAAATAGCCGCCTGTGAGGGGACAAAAACAGGTGTCTAGGTGATAGAAACGTTCGTCTACTAAACGCAGCGAAAGCACTTCAATGTTGAGCCATTTTGCGAGTAACGGGTGCGAGTCGAGTTCGGAACGGAAGCCGTATCCTGCCCACAGCCAGCGTCCTTCGCGATCGAGCAAAGCATCGCCTGCACCCTCAAACGGCAAGTCTTTCGGCAGTTCGTGCACGGTGAAACCTTTGTTTTCAAACCATGCTTTAAAATAGGGTTCTTCGCCTTGGCGCTCTTTGTGATAGAAACGGCTGAGCACGAAGGTATTGCCTAAAAGCAAGCCTGCGTTGGCGGTAAACACCATATCCGGCCAGCCTTTTTCGGGCGGTACGAGGTCTACAACGGCGTTGTCTTTGAGGACGTGGTAAAGTTTTTCCCACTGTTCGACGGCGCGATCGCGCGATGATTTGTGGACGTTTCCCTCCATCCACGGGTTAATCACGTAGTCCACGTCGTAGTGGTCGGGAGCGCACATGAGGAAGCGAATTGAGTCAGTCATAATTCAGTTAAAATGTGGTAGACGCTACAGCAGACGTATGTTGACAGAGTTTGTATAAGAGCAACTGTAATATCCACTACTAATTTTAGCAGCGGAACGTCTGGGCCCCCAAAAGGTCAACTTATGATTGTATCACGCTCGGGATAAGATTTAACACAACGACAGACCTTTTGCTTGAAATACTTAATAAAAGGTTTGATCCTTCGGACTTTAGTCCTCAGATTATGAGGACTAAAGTCCTTACTACAAACCAATTTTACTTTTCACTGTTTGCGAAATCGGTAGTTCGATCGCAAATTCTGTTCCCCGGTCAACTTCTGAATGACACCACAACTTACCGCCGTGGGAGTCTTTCACAATTTGGTAACTAATCGACAATCCCAAACCAGTGCCGCTGCCGATGGGTTTGGTAGTAAAAAACGGGTCAAACATCCTTGACTGAACATCGGGAGGGATACCTGGCCCATTGTCAGCAATCCGCACAACAACTTGATTGTCCCTATTTATTTCAGTGCTAATGCGAATCTGAGGATTTTTCTCACACATTTGTCCGGCATCATTTGTAACTGTTGAAATATTGTTTGCTAATGACGAATGACTGATGACTAATGACTCTTCCACAGCATCGATCGCATTCAACAGCAAATTCATAAATACCTGGTTTAATTGCGCCGGATAACACTCGACATTTGGCAGTTCGCCGTAATTTTTAATAACTTGAATCTCCCGACGTTGTGGCTGCGACTGCAATCGGTGCTGCAAAATCACCAAACTGCTCTCTATCCCTTCATGAATGTCGATTACTTTGCAATCTTTTTCGTCTAGTCTAGAAAAATTTCGCAAAGACAGCACGATCTGCTTAATTCGGTTTGCACCTCCTTGCATTGAAGCCATGATTCTCGGGAAATCCTCAGCGATAAAATCCACTTCGACTTCTGCCAATTCTTCGGCTATTTCTGGAACTGGTTGGGGATAGTATTGTTGGTAGAGCTGGAGCAATTTTACTAAATCCTGAGCGTACTGTGCGGCGGGAATAATATTGCCGTAGATGAAGCTGATGGGGTTATTAATTTCGTGAGCAACTCCCGCTACCATTTGCCCGATACTTGACATTTTTGCGGATTGAATGAGCTGGGATTGAGCATTTTTTAAATCTTCCAGAGTTTGTGCTAGCTGTTGTGCTTTTTCTCGTTCTCGCTGTTCGCTAAATTGCAAATTTACTTCGGCTTGTTTGCGATCGCTAATATCGATATGCGTGCCCGTCATCCGCAAAGGATTTCCCGCAGCAGATCGTTCCATCACCTTCGCTTGACTCAAAATCCACTTCCACTCGCCGGATTTTGTCAGCATCCGAAATTCCTTTTCGTAAGTCGGCTCTTTGCCTTCTAGGTGAGCATTTAGCGCTGCTTTAACCGGACGCAAATCCTCTGGATGTACCAGTTGCTCCCACGATGCGATATTATTTTCTACCTCCTCTACTTCATATCCTAGCATCGTTTTCCACCGCGAATTAAAATAGACTTCTCCCGTGACAAGATTCCAATCCCACAATCCCATCGCACTGCCTTCAAATGCCAGATAAAAGCGTTCTTCGCTAAGAAGCAAAGCTGCTTCGGCTTGTTTGCGATCGGTGATATCCATTACTGTTCCCAACAGTTTGATTACTTCTCCTGTTTCGTTAAAAACAGATGCTCCCCTTGCTTCCAAGTATCGGATTTGACCGCCCGAATGCAAAATTCGGAACTCTTTTTGGTAGGAAATTCCTGGTGAGATAGCGCGGCTGACAGTTTGTTTGAACAAGTTTCTGTCGTCGGGATGATACATCGGTAAAAGTTGGTCATATGTCGGTTCAGGCGCGGTTGAGTCAAGACCAAAAATGCGGAATACTTCTTCTGACCAACTGATTTTATTTGTGAGGACATCAAATTCCCAACTGCCGATACGGGCAATTTTCTGGGCTGCTGCTAGACTAGCTTCGCTCTGTTGAAGTTTAAGTCGCTGCTGTTTATCTTGTTCGAGAAGATTGGCTTGGGCGATCGCAATTCCCATTTGTGCCGCCACAGTTTTCAACAATCCGATCTCATCTGCCGTCCATTGGCGGCGATCGTACTGGTGCAAGCACATCATTCCGTTGGGTTTTCCCTGGTAGGAAGTGCGGACGGCTATCATCGACTTCAGATTTATTTGAGAGCACAAATCTCTGACATTTTCTAGCAGCGGTTCTGCAAAAACATCGTCCGAAACTACAACTCTATCTTGGGACAAGACAAACTGAACGTGAGGATTGCCCTCCACGGGAATTTCTAAATCTAAAAGCGATTTCCCTTCAGATTTTATGTACTGCGCCACACAAGGAAGGCGGGGAATTGGGTCTTCGGTGTAGATGTGAATCAAGCAGCAATCGGCATTAAAAACGCGACAGATTTGGGCCGCCGCTGTTTGAAAAACTTGATCCTGCTTTAAGCTGTAGCGAATTTCGAGAGTAATTGTTTCTAGCAGAAATCTTTGCTTGATTTGCCGTTCCAAAGCAGCTAAAGCTGTTTTAAGCTCAAATTCTGCTTGTTTGCGATCGCTAATCTCAGTAGCAGTTCCCAGAATCTTCCAAGCTTTGCCATCCTCTGTTCGGGTAAACACGGTATCCCGGCTAAAAAACCAGCGATATTCACCGTTTTTGTGCTGGATTCGGTACTCAAACTCAAAGATTTCACCGTCTTTTGCTGTCTCAATCCTGCTGATATGTTCTGAGAATGCCTGCAAATCATCAGGGTGTATTAAGTTACGAATAAATGCTGATGGCATTTGCTGTATTTGTGCCAGCGAGTAGCCAAGATCCGTATACAGTTCGCGATTGAGATATAAAATCCGCTCTTCGATCGCATCGTAAATGTACAAAACATTAGGATTCATTTTAATTACTGCCGACAGCCAGCGCTGACTTTCTCGCAGTTGTGCTTCGACCCGCTTGCGTTCTTCTATTTCTGCTTGCAGCAGCGCATTTTGTGCTACAATTTGCTTAGAAAGACGACTGAGCAGCAGTTGATTTTCGATGCGGCTCACCACTTCTTCTGTTTGAAACGGTTTAGTAATGTAGTCTACCGCCCCCAGCGAAAAAGCTTTGACTTTATCAAATACTTCATGTAAAGCACTGATGAAAATCACAGGAATATCTTTTGTTTTAGCGCAAGCTTTTAGCTGTTCGCAGACTTGATAGCCATCCATACCGGGCATCATGATGTCCAGCAAAATCAAATCCGGTGGAGTCGATCGCGCAAAGTTGAGAGCGATTTTGCTATCCCGTGTCGGCCGCACTTTATATCCCCGCTTAGACAAAAGCTGGGATAAAAGGCGCAAGCTTTCTGGGTGGTCGTCAATCATTAAAATGTTTTGTTGTAAGCTCTCGCTTTCAGATGCCCGCGTTTGTGTTTTTGCGTATTTTTTATCAGATATATTCACAACAGACTTGCCTCAAAGTAGGATTTTTTAAGGGGCATTAAAAATTATTAAAGTCTACAACTATTTGTCAATAGAACTATTAGCTTGCAGCAGCAAGAGTATTTGGTAGATATTGATTTATGGCGCGGATTTGAGCAGTAAAAGTTTCAATCAGCTCCGCATCCTATTTTTAGAGCGCTGGTGGTCAATGAGCGACTGTATGCGATGCTTTTATCAGCTATAGCAGCATAAATCAGACCCTCAGCTTTTTTTGCGATTGAGGCAGTGGAACTGTCGGATCGATCGCCAATCTAGGACACCCCTGATATTTGTAATAATTGTATCAAAAATGTCTGCATTATTAAAACGCTTCGCATAAAAATATCTGAGGATCTCGATAAAACAGCCGATCTTCCTCAAATTACCGACAAATCGGCCAAATTTAATTAAACGTAGAACTTTTACCATGTTTAAAACCCTGTTTTGGCTGTATTTATCGGGTTGCTCGGAATTGTGTTTTTTCAGTAAATTTACTTACTTTCTTTCGGCAACTGCACAAGCCCTGACAAGCTCTGACAATATCTTATATTTTGTTTGGGCGATCGGGTTAATTTATCAAAATTTAGGGGTTTAAAACCCCCGCCTCAAGGCGGAATGTTTTTAGGGTGGGGTATAAATCCCCATTCTAAAAACCTCGCTGTCAACTGTCAACTGTCAACTGTCAACTGTTTAAGGAACTTTTGTATCAGCCTGCAATTCACCGCAAGCCGCATACACGGCTTTCACATTATACCAATTCAGAAAAATCCGAGCAATTTCTAAAGCTAACTGCGGCTTGCCTCGGTCAATCAACCACTGCAAAAAAGGTTTCATTGTGCGCTCGTTCAGCATCCCGCCCAAAGACAAAACACCCCACAGTATTTGGTGCAAAACAGTCATTTGAATCATCAGCCGCACTTCCCAACTCGGGTGTTTTTGATAAAACAAAACTCCCATTCTCCCGCGCTGAATTTCTCGGTCAATCATCCCCGGAATTTGCTCTAAACTAAAAGGTGGATGCCAGTGATAGCCGACCGCCTGCGGACATTTAATCAATTTTAAACCTAATTTTTTCAACCTGACACCCAATTCTAAATCTTCCCATCCGTACAGTTGAAAGCGATTGTCAAACAATCCAGCTTGCAGCAGCCAGTGGCGGGCGATCGCCACATTTCCCGTAGCAAAATAAGCGGCAGAAAAATCAGTTATTTTGTAAGGTTCCGCAGTGGGATTATCGAAATTGCAAGTATTAATCACGCTGCCGTAAGTAAAAACCGCATCAGTATCCTTGTAAGCCTGTAGCAAAGCATCTGCGTGCGATCGCAAAAAATGCTTTGTTACCACCAAATCGCTGTCAATAAAAATAATCGTGTCGCCCTTAGCATCTTCAACGCCCAAATTCCGGGCGGCGGCGGGGCCTTGGTGAGATTGACAGATCGATCGCACGTGACACAACTCCTCCCCATTGGCCGCCAACCACTCGATCGTCCCGTCCGTCGAACCGTCATCGACTACAATCACCTCATAATCTGTGACACTGTTACCAAACTGCTGATTTTCCAAAGCCCGCAGACATTTTGCCAAAATCGGTTTACGATTGTACGTCGGAATCACAACACTAAAAAACACGGCTTTACCCCATCGCCACAGTTACCGTATCCCACGGTAGCAGATTTTTCGCAGCAACTGGGCCGGGAAATAGCCAACTCTAGCAAAAAAAGAATATCTAAATCTGTACTATTTCTGACAAGAATCGATCTCAATTAGGTGCATAATAAAAAGTCGGTTAAATTCCAATACGGTTGGGTGAAGCCAGATCCCCCCTAACCCCCCTTGTCAAGGGGGGGACAAGAACTCGATCGACAGTCTCCCTACAACCAGGGGGAGTAGGGGGTATGCAAGGGCGATTTCCGGGCAATAAACAGTCTTAACCCAACCGTATTAAGTTAAATTCAGGATGTAAATAGCAATGAGTCGCGCTAAAAAAGTTGTCCTAGCATATTCCGGCGGAGTCGATACCTCTGTCTGCATTCCTTACCTCAAGAACGAGTGGGGAGTCGAAGAGGTAATTACTCTGGCGGCGGATTTGGGACAGGGAGATGAATTAGAACCGATCCGCAAAAAAGCTTTAGCATCGGGTGCTTCGGAATCGTTGGTAATCGATGCTACGGAGGAATTTGTCAAAGATTATGCGTTTCCAGCAATTCAAGCTAACGCGCTTTACGAAAATCGGTATCCTCTTTCTACGGCGCTGGCCCGCCCGCTGATTGCTAAATTGTTAGTAGAAGCTGCCGAAAAATACGGTGCAGATGCGATCGCCCACGGTTGCACCGGCAAAGGAAACGATCAGGTGCGGTTCGATGTGTCGATCGGCGCGCTCAATCCCAAGATTAAAATTTTAGCACCGGCGCGGGAGTGGAAAATGAGCCGGGAGGAAACGATCGCTTACGGCGAGAGATGCGGCATTCCGTCGCCGGTGAAGAAGTCTTCGCCTTACAGTATCGATCGCAATTTGTTGGGAATGGCGATCGAAGCCGGCATCCTCGAAGATCCTTGGGCGGAACCGCCGGAAGAGGTGTTTTTGATGACAAAGGCGATCGAACAAACACCCGAGACGCCCGAATACATTGAAATCGGTTTTGAATACGGAAATCCTGTCACTCTCAACGGCAAAGATTTATCACCAGTCGCCTTAATTACCCAACTAAACGAAATAGTTGGAAATCACGGAGTCGGGCGCATCGACATGATTGAAAACCGCCTAGTCGGGATTAAATCGCGGGAGATTTACGAAACTCCAGCGATTTTAGTTTTGATGCACGCACACCGAGACTTAGAAAGTTTGACCTTGACAGCAGATGTCACGCGGTACAAGCGCGGCATCGAAGAAACCTACAGCCAAATGATTTACAACGGTCTTTGGTACAACCCTTTAAAAACAGCGTTAGACGCATTTATTCAGGACACGCAAAAGCGAGTAACTGGAACTGTGCGGCTCAAACTGTTCAAAGGAAATGCGACAATTGTCGGCCGCAAATCAGAGAACTCGCTGTACAGTTTTGACTTAGCAACCTACGGCGCTGAGGACGAATTCGACCACAAGGCGGCGGAAGGATTTGTCTACGTTTGGGGACTGCCAACACGCATTTGGTCGGAGAAAAATAGAGGGTAGAAATTTGTAGGACGCATAAGTCCGCCAGGGGTTAGAAATTTGTAGAGTGCATCATTCCGCAGTCCGCCAGGGGTTTAAACCCCTGGCTCAGAGCTGCGAGTCCTCTGAAAGAGGACTGAATAATTTATGAGTTTTTTAATTAACCCGATCTGAATTCGATCGAAGTTTTTCAGTCGTCTTTAGACGACTTTAGCTTTGAGACGGGGGTTTAAACGAACGGCGGACTGTGCCACTAACATCGGTTAATTAACTGTGCAACTAACATCGGTTAATTAGCCTAATTACATCTAAGTTTTTCAGTCGTCTTTAGACGACTTTAGCTATGAGACGGGGGTTTAAACCCCCGGCGAACTCCCCACCTCATTTGCTAAACTATAAATATAATAATTAAAAAATCCCCGCAAATGCCATGACTGCCTCAATCTCAAAACTTATTCAAACAGATATTACGGCAACCGCATCCCAAGGTCAAACAGCCACTTGGGAAGATTACTTGGCTTATCGCGACGCTCAAAACGATGATAACATCGGATTGTTCTTTAATGGCGATCGGCTCTTGGTCATCGATATGGGAAAAGAAGGAATCAATCACGCCAGCATCAATAACTTGTTTACGATGTTATTTGCGTTCTGGTTTAGTCAAACACCAGGACTGATATTCACTTCTCTGGGCGGCTGCTTGCTAGAAAAACCTAAAAAGCAAGCTGCATCGCCAGATTTAATGCTTTACCTGGGCAGCGAATACCCAACTTGGCAAACAGGAGAACGGCGTTATATCAATTTAGAACAGTGGCGAGTACCCGATTTAGTTGGCGAAATTTCTGACACAACTTTAACAATAGATTTAGATGAAAAAAAATATCTCTATGCCGATTTGGGAATTCCTGAATATTGGGTAATTGATGTTAAAGGTTTGCGAGTTTTCGCATTTAGGTTGCAGTCAAACGGCAAATATCAGGAATGCGAGACTTCTCTAGCACTGTCTGGACTGCCAATTTCTTTATTGAATCAAACTTTGGAACGTTTGAATGCAGAAACAAATGGCAGTGCAGCTATCTGGTTTGCTCAACAGATTGCAAGCTTGAAAACAGAGTGATTATTGTGCTATAATATGATTGCGGATACTAGAATCATAAAAAACTTAATTCGGGAAAAGCAATGATTGCTAATAAAAGCCAAAATTACATTTCCCCAGAAGAATACCTGAAATTAGAGGAACTCAGCCCTTTCAAGAATGAGTATATTCGGGGCGAAGTCTATGCAATGGCTGGTGCAAGCGATGCTCATGTGACTGCGGCCGGAAATTTATTTGCACTGTTGAGAAATCATGTTCGAGGAACAGGCTGTCGCGTCTATATGTCAGACATGAAAGCCCGAATTGATACAGCAAATATCTACTACTATCCTGACGTGATGGTGAGTTGCGATGAACGGGACAAAGCTTTTAAATCTCTGAAAAAATATCCTTGTTTAATTATCGAGGTTTTGTCTGATGGAACTGAAGGATTCGATCGGGGAGATAAGTTTGCTGACTACCAGGAGTTAGAAACGCTTCAGGAGTACGTATTGATTAGCCAAAAGCGGCAGCGAGTGGAGTGTTTTCGCCGCAATGCTGAGGGGTTGTGGGTTTTGACTTCTTATACGCCCGGAAGCGAAGTTTACTTAGCTAGTGTTGACTTTCGCACGAGTATTGATAGCATATATGAGGATGTAGTGTTTGCTGGGAATGATGCGGAAATAGAGACTTGAACGAGTGGCTAGCTTAAAAACAGGGCGAGTGCGGTATAATAGAAATGGTGAAGTTTCCGAGCAAAAAAACATAATTGCAAATATGCCAAAATACTTGACAATTGCAGAAGCGCAACAACAACTACCAAAGTGGCCCGATGACTTAGTAGCAGAGCCAGCTATCATCACTAAGAATGGGAAACCGGCAATCGTTGCCCTCAGTTTTAAACAATTTGAATCTTTGTTAGAAACGATAGAAATTCTCTCCGACCGCGAATTTATGGCTCAGTTGCGATCGGGCATCCAACAAGCCCAGAAGGGAGAAACAATAGACTTACAACAGTTGAAAGCATAGTTAAACTTTTGATTATTAATAATCGCGCTTTTTCATACCTATTCCTGACTCAATATTTCCAAAAACTCTTGCACAACTAGATCCGGTTGTTCGCTGCATCGGGTAGCGTCGTAATGTTTGACAAGACAGATGCCAGAATTTATCGCCAGAATATCTACCGCTTCATCTTCTGCTGCATCTTCGGGCCCGTCAACTTCAAGAATCCCTAGTTTGCCTTGGTGGAAGACGAGAAATTGAGCTTTTTGGTTTTGTCTGCCGGCGGGTGTTGTCACTCGCAGTTGAGTGTTGGGGATGAAGAGTGCGGAAGTGCGATCGAGCGTTTCGGCAATTTTCACTTGTGCTTCTGAGTGAAAGCAAAAACCGTTCCAGTCAATTGTGTTTTCCGAGTGAGGCTGAGTTTCCTGGTTTTGTTCATCTTCACTCAATGTATTTTCTTTATTTGATTCAGTGCTAGGATCGGTTATTATTGGTTTGTGTGAATCCGTTTGGCACAAATCAGCTTTTACTAAGTTTGCAAATAGTCCCGCTCCACTTAGGTTTGCTCCACTAAGATTTGCGCCGCTGAGATTAACTTCGATGGTCAGATTTCGCTGTACGCTCACTTGATTTCGCCGTAAGTATCGCTTCATAACCGACTTAAGGTTATCTTTTTTAACCTTTTCTTCAAGTCCTTTTGAGAGTAACTTCCATAGTTTGGCACCAGCATCTTTGATATAATCAGGTTCATACCCGTTGCTTTTAGCCATTTCTATATAAGAACTGCCTTCCCAGGATTTCCGAAAGACTAGCTCTTGAACTTTGTTTAGGGCTTGGTAGTCTAGAGCGACTTCTACAATGTCTAGTGCTTCGTCAACGGTCATGGGTCAAAGTCCCCTCACATCTAAAACCTCTCCAACGACTAGATTATACCGCAACAGGTAAAGATTCTCGTCAGAGGAGCGATCGACTCCGTTATTACTTTAATGTTACTTTTGTATTACTTTTATGCTACTTTTTGACCTTTTAAGGTAGAGGTGGATTTGGTATAGTTTTACAAAAGCAGTTAGAACTTGCAGCCTTTAAATGGTGTTAACGCAGAGAGTTATTTAGTAACTTTTACTGTAATTGCTGTCTCTGTCAGCGAAAAAATAAACTTTTATTCAGCCAAGTTGAGGAATTTTATATGGAACCTGTAACATTAACGGCTATTGGAACCGCAATCGCTACGTTAATTTCAACTAAAGCACTTGAAAAGACGGGTGAAAATCTGGCAAATAAGATATTTGAGGATGGTAGCAAATTGCTATCCCTGCTCAACAGGAAATCTTCCAATATAGTAAGCTCGATAGAACTAGCTGAACGGCAGCCTCTCAATTATAGTAAAGCTGTTACTGAGTTACAAGCAGCAGCACAAGATCCTGAAGTTGCTAAAGCAATTATTGAGTTACAAGCATCAGTAAATCAAGATAAAACTTCCAATATTGCTCAAATGATTCAACAAGTAGCAGGTGATCTCAATTCTCACCAGCCAACCGTCGTAAACTATAGCAAGTTGGCAGAGGATATCAAGAATGTATTTCAGGGAAATACTTTTCACGGAGGAAACTTCTGACTGAACCCTCCCGATAGCCAAACAAGCCAAAAAGGTAATGATGAAGATATGGCACCCGTAGTAATTGGTTTATTTGGTGTGGTTATATTAGGAATTATCGCACTGGTAATAGTAGGCCCGCCAATTCGTTTTCCACCTCCAACAGAAACAACACCTCCTCCTACTAAACCAAATCCTGAGTATTCTCCATCGCCCACGCTCAATCCTTTCCCTACACAGCAAACTTCACCGAGAGCATCACTACCTCCTTCCCCTGTACAAATTCCTGCTGACCATAATCCTTGCAAAGCAGAGCAAAATGGCAGTACCGTAAACATTGGTTTTTTGGAGGGTTTTTGCCCATTCGTTGGTAATCTTAGCTCTAATAATCGAGAGATACGTTACCGTTTTAAGATAGGTAATCCCAGTAATATAAGCCTGTTTTTAGATGACGTGAATAGCGCAGTAGAAATATATCTATATTCCGATAAAGATGGCACAGGAGTAATTGGAGATAATTATGGATATACCTCTGCTTATAAATTTCAATCAGCAATGATTAAAAAAGAATTGAAGGAGGGGAGCTATATTGTTGTTGTGAAATTGAAAGCTAGAGACACCAAATATTCACTTCAAATTGTTAACGATACAAGTCAAGTTGAAAATGTTGGTTCTGTGGAGCAAAAGACTATTCCCAAAAATGGCAGTGTTAGTTTAAAAAAACGAGAGCAATTTTACGGTTTCAAACTAGACAATCCTAGCAGCATTAGTCTATCTTTAGATGGTGTCAGTAGCGAAGTAGAAATGTATTTATACTCAGGCAAAGGTGGAGTAATTGGAGATAATTATGGATATACATCTGCTTTTAACTCAAAGCCAGGACTAATTAAAAAAGAAGAGTTGCGAGCAGGTAATTACATTGTTATTGTGCGGTTAAAAGCTACAGAAACCCATTACACTCTTACTATGTCGGCTCCATAAACTTATGCTACATAGTACACTAATGATGACGATCGCACTTCCTCTCCTCACTTGTTCGTCATCTTCTCTGACAGATTGCTAACAGGTTTTTGAAGTGCGATCGCCCCACATTATTTACCACATAAATAGTTCTTTGTCTACATAAACATATTTGCCCAAAACCGTCAGCGGCATCATCTCCCCGCTGCCAAGCAAATCAATTGAAACCCCATCTCGAATCAATATTTTAAACAATTCCTCGTCATCTTTTAGCAAACTAGCATCTAACTCAATAACTTGACCTTCTTCCCTCATTACATCCAACAAATCAGCAGTAGATACCTGAAATATTTCCTGATTATTGCACCGCGCAGTCAAGGAATTGCCGTAACTGCCCGTAGCCTCAATATCAGATATTGCCCATTGGTTTAAGAGATAATTTTTGTCTAAATACTCAAGGATTTTTGCAACTCTCAATTCCAGTTTTTCCTCTGCTTCGCAGCAAAGCGTCACAGCCCATTTTTGACCGATATTGTAGGTAATAGCCGATTTTTCAGATTTCATAATGCTTCCGGGATTCTACTTCTAGTAGGAGTACCACCGGTGGGATTTGGTGTCCATCGATGTTGATGCGGTGGCGGTAGATGATCTGGACGGGGATTTCCATTAGGATAGGTGGGACTTGTAAAATCAATATCTCTGACTGGTTGCCCTGACTCATCAAATTCTCGCGCCTGATAAATCCTCTGGTTATAAGTATCGTATCTTAACTGAGAATGAGCGCCTAAAGCATTTGGATCCGGTCTTGATTCCCCAAGTCGCGGCGGTTGCTGGTTTTTCAGCACAAGTGTGCCATCTGCATAGCGTGAGTGAACTGACAATCTAAGTTTATGCTTTTTGCTCGATCGACTTAATTATTATATCAGTTCACTCCTCCGACTCAAAATCCACGCGATCGAACATTTCACCCAACGCCATCTTAACTCAATCCAGGAACATCCTCATACAAAGCAGAGATTGGACACTGAAAATTGATACTAGCCAACTCCAGACATTCCCCCTCACCGCAGGAAGAAAAAACCCAACGCCCTGCGACATCGCGACGGTAGCAATCTACATTCATCCGCTGTTGACCGATTAATACATATTCTTGCATTGTTGAGAGCGATCGATAATCCGCAAATTTATCTCCCCTGTCAAACGCCTCAGTTGTGGGAGATAGGACTTCCACAATTAGCGAAGGATAGCAGATAAAGTCGGCAACAGAAGTAGTATCTCGTTCATCGCAAGATACAGCTATATCTGGATAATAAAAGCTATTAATTGTCTCCAATCTTACTTTTGTATCGCTCATAAAAACCAGACAACCACTTCCGCGCAAATGATTTCTCAGCAGAGTTGCTAAATTTAGACAAATCAAAACATGGGGATTACTTGCCCCTGCCATTGCATAGATTTGTCCGTTCCTGTATTCATGCTTGATGGGACTTACCAGTTCACCTTCTAAATAGTCTTTAACTGAAACATCAGGAGAATTTTTGTTGGCAATCATGAGGTTTTTCTCGACTTTTCTGATTGAATCTACTCGCTTAATTCGATTCTTATATTCTGTCCAGTCGTTCTCTCGCGATATCTCGGCCGGGGCGGGTTTTTGAGATTGTCAATTATTGGCCGGTATTGTTAGTGAACCCGCCCCTACAAGAACTACGGTCAATTGGTCGGACATAATATTACTTAATCAAATTGTTCGAGGGCGATCGCTCACTCCTCCGACTCAAAATCCACGCGATCGTACATTTCGCCCAAAGACATCTCAAACTGCACCGAACTCAACACCAGAACCGCATCAGCACCATCATACTCAGACAAAACCCACTTATTGTCATCCGTCTTGCAAAACTGTTCGACGTGCATCTCGTACTGATCGATCAAAACATACTCTCGAAAACTAGGAATAGAACGAAAAAGTTTAAACTTGCCACCCCTGTCATAGTCCGCCGTCGATTCCGATAAAACCTCCGCTACCATCACCGCATTAGTAATCGTATCTTTCCTACCCTCAGCAAACTCCAATTTTCCCGCCACCAACATCACATCGGGATAAGTATAAACCCGCTTCGACGGTATCCACAAACGCAAATCATTTATAAATACTCGATATGGTTGTCCTTTCGTAGCCAGATTTAGCGCCCCATAAAAATTGCCAGCTATTTGATTGTGATTTGGTGTTCCGCCTGTCATAGGAATTATCTTGCCATCCTGATATTCACTTCTAAATTCTGCCCCCTCTTCCAGCATTAAATACTCTTCAGTGGAGTAATAAATTTCAACTTTTCCCTCAATTACTTCTTCGCGAATTTCTGTTGATGCCGTCATACTACATCCTTTTGCGATCGTACTCACAATTATAACCGGATTATCCGCAATCCAAACAACCGCTTAAAGCTCACTATCTGTGATTTTAATTACCTTCCCCTCAAACTCAAAACCCCGATACCAACCATCTAAATACTTATCCATATTAGGCTTAATCCACAGCGCCGCTTCCCCGTGTCCCAACTCCACAGCGCGATCGACTAATTCATACCAACCCGTCAGAGGCTTCCCCGTCGCTTCCACCGCTTGCAAACAATCCCAAACAAACTTTGGTACAGATACCGGCGACACCGCATACCTCAACAATTCCTCTGCACCTTCGGGTGAAACGATCGCATTATTCTCAACCCAAATCATACCCACATCCTCTTCTCTTTCCCCTTGCCAATTCACCTCACCTCTCAAAACATAACCCCAAGGTTCGATAAAATTGTTGATAATATACTGCAACCATTCCACATAATCATAAAACTTTTCCATGCCATTCCACTGAATCCCCCCGCCGTCAGCAGTCGGAATCCACTGACACCACAATCCTGGCTGAGTCTTCGGCGGGCGGTTGTAATTTACGATCGACAATTCCGACTCTTCATCCCACTTTTCATTGACAAAATAGCAGCCTTCTTCGCCCAAAGGCAAACCCACCGCCATTCTCGCCGCATCGGGAACATCTAGCAAAATTTCAGGATTTCGCTTCATCCGCCTCGTCCGAGAAAACTCCAATAAGTAAAGAGTTTCGCTGTCCAATAACCGCTTGTTTAAATGAAATATTCCGTCAAAAATTGTAGTGTATCCCATATTTAAATCCTTCCCAATTAAAGATCGAATTTGCAGCAAATAATTAATGTAGTCCTGGACGCACGGGCGGTCAGAAACCGGGTTTTTTAACCAAAAATCTTCGTTGTCACCCAGAGATTAGGTAAAAACCCGACAAAAACGGTTCGTAGTGCGGACTTCAGTCCGCTATCAGGCTGCGGACTGAAGTCCGCACTACAAACCAATCTTATTGTTGTCAATCCACGGGAGATGATATGATGCGTCTAGGACTGAATTGTTATATTCCTATTTTGCACGATACCAAACATAAGGACACAACAATACAAAAAATAAGGACACAACATTGTTGTGTCCCTACTTGGCGCGGTAACTTAGACAAAGACACAACATTGTTGTGTTCCTACTTAGTCTTGTCCAAATTGCGCGACTCCAACCAAATAGGAATTGCAATCCAAGCAACTGCTAACAGCAAAGCAACTACCGCAAATTGAGCCGCCCAAGCTACCAACTTCTCCAAAGACACAACTTGTCCTAGGAAATATGACAAACTTACCATGACAGATGCCCAACTTGCTGCACCCAGAACATTGAACAGCGAAAATTTCCAAAAGGGCATTTCTGCGATACCCGCTAGGGGGCTGGCAAAAATTCGCAGCAGTGCGATGAAACGACCCAAAAATACGGCTTTAGCTGC
The DNA here is from genome assembly GCF_036705795.1 of Microcoleus sp. ARI1-B5. Lineage (NCBI taxonomy): Bacteria > Bacillati > Cyanobacteriota > Cyanophyceae > Oscillatoriales > Microcoleaceae > Microcoleus > Microcoleus sp. ARI1-B5. Next base: position 155,883 of record NZ_JAUBVK010000010.1, on the reverse strand, counting down.
ATTTTCGCTAAACTTTTCTTTTAAGTCAAACAGTTGTTCTTCCCGAAAGCGGAAAAATTTTCCCAGCTTCAGGAGCAGGGGCCAGCCGCCGTATCTGCCGATCGCATAACCGAAATTTCCGCCCACAGTCGCACCGGCGATCGCGCTTCCGAGCACATACCAGTAATTCAGTTCCCCGCTGCCGGCCAAAAACCCGCCAGCAATCGTAATCGTCTCGCCTGGGAGAGGGACTCCCAGATTTTCTAGCAAAATTCCCAGAAATACAGCCCAGTAGCCGTAATCTCGCGCAAATTGCTGAATAGTCTCTAACGATAAAAACTCAAAAGACATTCGATACTGCCTTCGTAAACTTTTGCTCTTCTCAATACTTTTATATATTGGCTCGATTCCGCCAATAGTGCAATCTTTCGCTGTGATGAAAAACACACTACACTTGCGATCGCTCGCCCAACTAAAAATTAGCCTTCAGGGCATTATAGATAAATCGAGAATTGTTGCGGTTGCCGGACGCGCGATCGCCAGCCAGTTTTCCTACTCAATTTATCACAAGTGCGATCGCCACCGCTTTCACAGCAGCCCCGATCGCCCATCCTAAAACATACGCTGAAATCCGCTGATTTTCTGAACAGAATCAGCAACTGAACTCACTTATTCGTACTGTACAATCCTAGGATAACTGCTATGGAATTTCCCAACTTCAACCAACACATCATCCTGCAACCTCACAACTGCCTCGACTCCCAAGCAGGCAGCCTCCTCCAGCAACAGCTAGCAGAAATTTTGCCCGATCGCCACAAACTCTGGGTAATTGACATGGGCGACGTAGATTTTATCGACAGTTCCGGCTTGTGCGCCCTAGTCGGCGGACTCAACGCCGCCCGCCACCGGGGATGCCGCCTCGTCATCTGCAACCTCTCAGTCACAGTCAGGTTAATATTTGAAATTACTCAACTCGACCAACTCTTTGAAATTTTCGACAGTTTCGAGCAAATTATCTCAACACAAACTCCCGCTTTAGTTGCTTGATAAAAATTATATTATGTCCCCTTAATTGCCCATAACTAGGTTCGCAGTAAGGACGAAGAGTCCTGATTGATTCATCAAGAGAGGACTGAAGTCCTCACTACAAACACAAAGAATTAATTTCTATATCATAAATCGGCTTATTTGTCAAGCAATACCAATGACAGACAAATAAATCCGGCACTTGAACGCCGACAGAAGCGATCGCAGGTGCAGCCGGAAAAGGCCAAAGTCGATCGAAACAAATCCTTTCCCCTACGAACCCGAACTGCATCAAATAAGTCGCCGGCGGCGCATTTAAAAGATGCAGCAAGCGGTAAGCCAACTCGTACAACTGCTGCCGCCAAACATCCGACAAATGCAGCGGTTGACGGTAACTCAACTCGCCCGACAAGTTGTCAGATTCCGCAGCGATCGCCTCAGCATACAGCGGCCCCTTTGCCGTCAACACCACAGGCAGCCAAAAATTGCCATCGCCGACGGGCACTTGTAACTCCTGGGCCACTCGATCGCGCCCCGCCGAAACGTTGCGGCAAAATCGAAACACATCTTGACCCGGAAAAACCAGATCGGACGGCAGATCCAGCGTCAAAGGACAAACGATCGCCCCACCATCCGATCGCGCGCCAGAATTGAGTTCAGAAACCGCACATATCTGGACATCAGTAGTTAAAGGATCGGATTGAGCGATCGCAGCCTTGAGACGATCGGCCGCGCCCTCATCGCCGCCCGCCACAATCAAAACCTTAGACATTGCCAAAGCTCGGCATTTGAATCCCGCGATCGTCATCAGGATCGACGCTCGGCAGATCCAGGCCCTTCGCCTTGCGATTGCGCACCGCCAGACGGTAAGTAACGCTTTGCAACTCGGTGTGCAACTGGCGGTTTTCCTTTTGCAGTTGATCCAATTTTTCCTTAATCGGCTCGATCCGTTCGGCAAACTTCTGGCGGTAAACCCCCGGCAATTCCTGAACCACTTGTTCCAGCATTCTAGAGCGATCGGTCAATTCTTGCACCGACTGCCGCAGTTGGTAAACCTCTGCATCCCGCTCGGCGATTTGTTCCTGATAAAAACCCACCTGTTCTTCGACAGCTTGCAGTTGTTCCCGCATTGCCTGCATTTGAGCTTGGTGGCGATCGGAAACTTCCGGCGCCGGCACAAAACTCGAATTTCCCTTCACCAGCCTAAAAAGTTCTTGAGACAACTGCTGCACCAATTGGTCGCGCATTTGCAGCTCTTCGGTGAGACGAGATACCTCTGATTGCAGTTCTTTTGAGCTTACCAGTTTAGTTTGATTCACAATGACTCTCAGCTTTTGCTATAAAATGTGTTTCTTTAAAATATCTTTGCCTTACCTCAGAGGCAAGAGGCACTTTAAAAGTTTTGAACCCGTGCCTGCTCGATCGATCTTCGGCCAACTGCCCAGCCCAGTTTAACTCACATAGCGGCACCAAAGTCAGTCGATTTTAGATTTTAGATTGGGGATTGCTGATTCTATAAGGGTTTGGATCGCGGGCCTACAGTTGCATTATTTTGGGAAAATATCGCGTCAAATCCTGGCAGAACTCACCCAGAGCGACTAAAGAAACCGGGTTTTTTACCGATATTTAAGGGTTTGAGCCAAATATTTGGTTGAAAAACCCGGTTTCGACGCACAAGTTTACTTCAAGCGGACTCGCTTACCTCAGAAACCGGGTTTCTGCGTTGATTTCTCGTTACCTGTCCGCAAAACTCGTAGAAACCCGGTTTCTGCGTTGATTTCTCGTTACCTGTCCGCAAAACTCGTAGAAACCCGGTTTCTAGCTATAGCAACCTTCTTAGCTTTTAAGACATAGATAACCTCATGAATAGAACCCGAAACCCCTCTACCCTAAACGGTTTGATTCCCATATCCAACTGTCAACTGTCAATTGTCAACTGTCAACTGCTATACATATCGCGATGAGCTTTTTCTGAGCATAGTGCCAGATATCGCATCTAACCGATCGCAGCCGAAAGCACTTGGCCGGCTTCGTCCAAAGTGCTGCCAAAACAGATAATTCCGTCCTCGTGACCGGCCATCGCCAGAATCTTGCGATCGGCCAAATTCTCTTCCTCAAACAGTCTAAACATTTCTAAGGCCATTTGAGGAGTGCCGTAGGGTATCTCTTTTCTAGTAGTAGGAATCTTAAACAGCAGTTGCTGCCATAGTTGAGGATTGTGAACGTGAATTATCGCGCGCACATCATCTCTGCGAAGGTACAGTGCAGCGTGAGTCAGGGACTCCGACGAAGCTGGTACCCGGCCCCGGCAGCCGAGTAAATTTTGTTCTAAGTTAAATTCGGTGACAGTACAGTAGGATTCAGGCCCCAGATTTGGCAAGTGTGCCGTCTGGGTGCCTGAAATCACGAACTGGGAAGAATTGCCAATTCTGACGCTGATGTTACCAAAACCAATACCATTTTCGTAGACGCCAATTAGTCCCCAAGAGTGGAGTCGATCGCGCCAGTCCATCAAATCTGCTATGTCTCGGGCAGCTATAGGGTCTGCCTCTTTCCAGTCGCAGCGGTACTTAACGACTCCTTCATCCATGTATTTTCCTGCAGGTTGCGAGCGCGACAGACACGGGCCTGGCCCCGACTTCACCGAAGCTGTCAAACTGCTTTTTTGCCGGCTGGCTATAGTCTACATTCCAGTATCGCCGTAATTGGCGATCGACATTAGCAAAAAGTAAACTACGCAAGAAGAACAAATTATTCCAAACATCATGGTCTAGCCTCAACACATTGCAAAATTTGAATATGAGAACGCACGCTTTCTGGCTGGGAGTTTGATTCCAGGCTCTTGCTCGATCGAGTTTCTTCAGTGAAACTGTCTAAAATCCCTGAACTATTTATCGCTCAAGACTACAGCATTTATACTGAGGTGACTGACCCCTTAAGACATATTTAACGGTCTAGTCGCCCTTTATCCGGGAACTTAGGTAAAAGCAACCGTAATTTTACTTATTTTTTATTATACCGATCTTTAAGCGAGCGGAACACAAAAATCAAATATTTTTTAACAAATTACAAAAAAGGTAAGCCGACCGGGACGTTGTTAATTGCTGAAACCCTTGCTATTATTGTTTCTGACTTCGATCGCGACGATAACTGAAGCCTTCTGACTTCAACATCTGCTCGCCCCAAAAAGGCAAGCCGATCGAGCAGCGATGCGGGCGATCGGCCAAGGTTCTGTGTTAAGCGCGATCGCCCGCAGCCCTTTAAATGTGGAAGTGATACAAGATACTGCCGTCGTCTTTAATTTCGCAATTGGCATTAAAGACTTCAGCTTGTTGGTTCAAAAAACGCTGGGCGACATCCGGCGACAGCCGCGTCTCCATCGCAAACCGCACCAGAGTGATTTCGCCGCTGCCTTCTTTGATCAGTCGGTACAAAGCACTTTGGAGCCTTTCGCTCTCTTCTCGCTCAAAAGCTGTTTTGTTCTGCCAATCCGCCACCGAAGGAATCAAACCGCGGCTGACCAAAATCGCCAACAGCAGGCCAACTCCCAAAATTAGAGGCACAGTCGGATCGCTCGTGGGCGTCGCCACAATTTGCGGCGCTGTAGCCGCAGCCAAACTGCTCACCATTTCTTTTTCCGACGCTTGCGTATCCGCCATCGCAAGCTGAGTCTTGTTGTAAACGTCTTGCTGAAGCTTCATTTGCTGCAACAGGCGAGCGCGCTCTCTTTCGTATTGGTCGAGTTGTTGCTGAGCTTGTTTCAGGTCTTGAGTGACTTGTGCCAAGCGTTGGTTGAGCGACTGATTGACTGATTGCCACCGATATCTGTTAATCAGGCGGCTTTTTTCAACCATGCCCTTCATTAACATATCCGCCGTTTGCACTGCTTGTTCCCGATCGAGCGATCGGTATCCAACAGCAATCTCTAGCGGTTGTTCCGGCTTGGAAATCTGGACGCTAGCATTTTGTCGAACTTGAGAAGGCGACAGCTTAACTGCATCTGCCACTGCTTTGACAACATTATCTGCCAGCAGAACATCCGGAGTCAGTTGCTCTCCCTGCTTGAGAATTGTCGTGCCCGTGCTCGAAAATTTGACGGGCGGATTGTTAGAACCCAGAGTGCCTTGAGCCATGAATCCGGGCGGCGGAGCTAGGCGGTAGGCAAGGGCCCCTGAAATACCCATAATTACAGCGAAACTGCCTAAGGCAATCCATCTGTACTGATTTGCTGAAGATCTAAAACGTAAATTTCCCATTTTGATAGTCAAGTCATAACATATGCGGCGTTGCAGCTAGTCCCAAACCAAAGAGCGATGGTCTCTTTCTTTTGAGTGAAATTGACTGCTGAAAAATCACTCAGATTGTAGCGAAAAGCTCTCAGAGCGGCTTTTCCGAGTTGCCAATATTCATGTTCCCAAAAAAGCATCGTACTTGTGTGTTATCGTAACTATAACCTCAGCTTTTATCTTTAGGAATTACTCAAAGAATTACTCGGTGACAAGGATTCAGGAAGTCGGCTGCCACCTGCGGAGCCTCTCGCGAGAGTGATATCTTGCGGAGCCTCGCCGTGTTTGTTGACCTTCAAAACTTTCACCTTGCCTGCGGAGTCAATCCTCCAAATATTTTACTTCTTGCTGTGCGTTTTGCGGAAGCTATCGGGCAGATGCGTCGTTACTCGATCGCAGATAATGGCACGTCGCAATAAATTTTTACTTTCGCCATCGCGGCGACGTTAGTTGTGTCGCAGCACTTCCCGAAAGTCCCAGACGTTGCCAAGCTAGATACTTTTTCTAACAGCATATTTCAATCGGTCACACTTACAGAAAGCCCAGCGATCGCGCCTACAGATTGTATCCCCTAAAATCCGGCTCAGCGAGTAACAAACTGCTAATCCGTGCCCGATCTTCTCAAATAAGAGTCGGTCAAACAATGAAAAAAACCTTAAATATTATTCCTAAAAAGTTACTAGCCAAGAATTATACCACGCACTCCGAGTGTTTGCTACAAATAAAAAAAGTTGTGGAGCCGGCCGCCAGACCTGCTCCACATCAAATGATGGTTTGACAAAGGTACGATCGACCGTACCGACGAAAGTTCAGAAGCCGATCGGCAAAATAAGACCCTCGCGGGCCATAACTGCCTTGGGAAAAGCGATTTGCACGTCTTCGGCGATGCGGTCGAGAAAATCGTCGGTATGAGCCGGATCGTGGTGAAAAATCACCACCCGCTTCACCCGGGCCTCCTTAGCCATTCTCACCGCTTCCTGCCAAGTCGAGTGTCCCCAACCCACCTTCGGAGACTTGGGGTTGTGATATTCCTCGTCTGTGTACATCGCGTCGTAAATCAGCACGTCAGCGTCGAGGGCTAAATTGTAAACATTCTCATCTAGGCGATCGGGAAAATGTTCCGTATCCGAACAGTAAACAACAGAACGTCCCTGCCAAGTCACCCGATATCCCATAGCAGTATTCGGGTGATTCAGAGAACCCGTCCTAATCTCAATATCATCCAGCATCATCGTCTGGTTGTGATTGAGTTCGTAGAAATTCAAATCTGCCTGCAAGCCCATCAGCGGCACCGGCGAATTCGAGTGCAGCACCCGTTCGACGAAGTGCCGTTTCATGCAATCTCCATCCGGCGGAGTCGCCCCGTAAATATCAAAGCTATTGCCGCGGATGAAAGCTGGGGCGAACAGCGGGAACCCTTGAATGTGATCCCAGTGATAGTGAGTAAAAAACATATAAGCTTGCACGGGCATTTCTTGCAGCAACTGGTCTCCCAGCATCCGCAAGCCTGTTCCGCCGTCAAAAATCAAGCGTTTTCCACCGATTCGCATTTCCAAACAAGAAGTATTTCCGCCGTAGCGAACAGTTTCCTCTCCGGGTGTCGGAACACTGCCCCGCACGCCCCAGAACTGTACTACAAAATCATCTATACCTTTTATTGCTTCGGAGGGTTGAGGGCAATCAACGGGATTTGCCACTACAGAGGACAAGCTGATTTCCATTTTAAAATTCAGACTTTAAGGTTCCACATTGTCCGTGATGGCGCAGCAAATGGTCGCACAAAACTAAAGCTACCATCGCTTCCACCATTGGCACAGCTCTTGGCAAAACGCAAGGGTCGTGCCGTCCTTTGGCAGCCAGCAGCGTTGCTGCGCCCTCTCGGGTAACTGTGCGCTGCTGCTGGCGAATTGTCGCCGTTGGCTTGAAAGCCGCCCGCAGAATGATATTTTCACCGTTAGCAATGCCGCCCTGAATTCCACCGGAGCGATTCGTCACTGTACGAATTGCACCCTGTTCATCAGTATAGTATTCATCATTGTGTTCGCTGCCCAAAAGCCGAGTCCCGGCAAAGCCCGAACCAATTTCAAAGCCTTTGCTGGCCGGCAATGACATGATGGCTTTGGCCAAGTCGGCTTCGAGTTTGTCGAATACGGGCATTCCCAGGCCTTTGGGTACGTTGCGGGCGACGCATTCGACTACACCGCCGATCGAATCTCCGCTATCGCGCACTTTTTCGATCAGTTCAATCATTTTGGTGGCGCATTCGGCATCTGGACAGCGGACGATGTTGCTTTCTACTTGTTCTAAGGTAACAGTGTCCGGGTCGGCGACGCATTCTAAGTCTTTGATTCGTTTGACGTAGCCGACTATTTCTACTCCTGCTGCTTGAGAGAGAATTTTTTTGGCGATCGCCCCTGCTGCTACTCTACCTATTGTCTCCCTTGCCGAACTTCGACCTCCGCCTTGCCAGTTACGAATTCCGTACTTAGCATCGTAGGTAGCATCAGCGTGGGAAGGGCGGTAAGTTGTCGCCATTTCGCCGTAATCTTGGGGGCGAGTGTCTTGATTGCGGACTAAAATGGCGATCGGAGTTCCCAGAGTTTTGCCTTCAAACACTCCCGAAAGAATTTCGCAGGTATCTGCTTCTTTGCGGGGCGTGGTAATTTTGCTTTGTCCGGGGCGGCGGCGATCGAGTTCCGCTTGAATTTCCGATGCGTCGATCGACACCAGGGGCGGGCAACCGTCAATTATTACTCCGACACCGCCGCCGTGAGACTCCCCAAATGTCGATATCCGAAATAGATGCCCAAAGGTATTGCCCATGATGCTTTTGCCTGAAACTTGATAATTTTTACTTTAACTGGAAGATAGATTTCTCACATATAGATTTACTGTATTTCTGAAGAATCTAGCATTGACTGGGAGGCTTGCGGTCGATCGCGCACCACAGAAGTTCGATCGCATCGGAGAGTCGGAGAATTGGAAGAAGAGGAAAATCTCCCTTCTTCCCTTGCACTGACCGCAGTTACATCCGTTACATCCGTTAAAAAATCCGTTGCCGAACTTCCTTCATCTTTAATCTTCGTGTTCTTCAAAAGGATCTCTTAATTCCTTAGCGGGAGGGCCGAAAGCCGTATAAATCGAGAAGCCGGTGATTGCCACCAGACACATACCGAGAGAAATACCGAGAACTGCTGCTGGTTCCATATTTGGGAGCGATTATGAGTGATCCCCTCTATAATATTACAAAAAATAACAATTCGTCTAAAAGTCTAGTAATTTTAGGCGCGGTACGGTATGGCAGCGTCCGAGTGCGGCAGGGAGAATGTCCGAGGGTTCGAGGGTTCGAGTGTCCGAGTCGGGGACTCGGGGATCTAAAAAATTGCGATCGCAATTAGGGGTGGAAATATGTCAAACTTTTCTGTAGAGATTCATTGCAGGTGACTTATGGCACAACGGACTTGGTTGGGAGACAGACTCAAACCCCTTAACTCAGAATACGGCAAGGTAGCCCCAGGTTGGGGAACCACCCTATTGATGAGCGTTTTCATCGGACTGTTTTTCGTGTTCTTGTTGATTATTTTGCAAATCTACAACTCTTCACTGATTCTGGAGAATGTGGATATGGATTGGTCGAGTCTCGGCCGCTAAAATTTGAGCACCGAAAAGTAAGGCTAACAGTAAAAGCTGAGGGTAGAGGAGAAAGGGTAAAAGCTAAGTTTTCCCGTTTTTCCTTGCCCTTTCCCGTTACGGGCTGGTTATTAAATGCTAACTAATTAAACAAATTGCAGGAGAAACAAAATGAATATTTTTGGCATTGGTTTGCCGGAAATGGCAGTAATTTTTACGATCGCCCTATTGGTATTCGGCCCGAAAAAGTTACCAGAAATTGGTCGCAGTTTCGGGAAAGCACTTCGAGGCTTTCAGGATGCTTCGCGGGATTTTGAGTCGGAATTCACGCGGGAAGCTAAGCAGTTAGAAGAAGCAGTCGCCAGCAAAAAGCCGGAACCAGAAAAACTCGCGGCTGCTAAGGAAGATACCGCAGATAGTTAAATGAACAACACTCAGAAGTCGGAAACTCCAGCGGAGTTAGTGATTCCTCAGCTAATTGTGGGTTTGGGGAATCCAGAACCAAAGTACGATCGCACGCGACACAATATCGGCTTTAATGCAGTAGATGCTTTGGCTCAAGCTTGGCAGATTTCGCTGTCGGAAAATCGCAAATTTCAAGGCATCTTCGGCGAGGGAAATCGGCCGCGCGGACAGAAAATCCGGTTGCTGAAACCGCTGACGTACATGAATCTGTCGGGCCAATCGATTCGGGCGGCGGCGGATTGGTACAAAATACCTGCGCCTGCGGTATTAATAGTATACGATGATATGGATTTGCCGATCGGGAAAATGAGAATCCGGCTAGCCGGTTCAGCGGGCGGGCACAACGGCATGAAATCCACAATTTCTCATTTGGGCACAGACAAATTTCCCCGATTGCGGATTGGCATTGGCAAACCTCAAAGCGATCCTGCTAAAAATGATAAAGATACGATTTCCTTCGTCTTAGGAAAATTTTCCTCAGAGGAAAGTCAGTTAGTGGAGAAGATGCTGAAATTGGTTGTAGAAGCTGTGGAACTTAGCCTGCATCAGGGAGTAGAAAAAGCCATGAGCCTTTACAACAATCGTACCATTGCAGCAACAAACGCGGAAACAAAAGAGTGAGTTCGAGACGTTTACCTGAAACTACTGCATATGTCCGGGTTACTGGTCAATCTTGGCAGAAAGGCACGATTGAGGGTGAAGTAAGTGCCGGCAGTTTTGAGTGGCAGTTTCAGTGGCGTTTCACGGCCGAAAAAACACTGATACTCGAGCCTTCTCAGGGTAGGGCATTGATTCAGGAACCGCTGCACCGTTTTCTAGAGAAATGGGATTATCAGCTTGAACCCGGGGGGGATTATTCGTTTACAGTTCGAGCTCAGTTTTAATAGTCAGAAACCGGGTTTTTTAGATAATACTTCGTTACAACACCCTAAACCTCTCAAAAACCCGGTTTCTTTGGCCTAGATGCTACGAACTAAGAAACCGGGTTTTTTCCGAGATTTATGGTTTTCAACAAGTATTTTCGTAAAAAACCCGGTTTCTGGCCTCTGATGAAATGCGGGATAGTCAATTTGTTTGTGTTGATTCCAGCAACTCTTGAATTAAAGCAGGCGGGGTTGCTTCTCGGTAAGCGCCGCAATAATACATCGTCAAAACTGCTTTGTAAGCCCAGTGATTTGATGGCACATCGGTGAAAGGATTTGGCAGAGTTTCCGCGCGATTGAGCACGCAAGCATTGAGGATTTGTTCGCGGGTTGGCTGGACTTGAACTAAAGAGTTATTTTGCTTTGTTTGTGCAGGAATTTGTGCTTGTGCGGGAGATGAACAACAGGCACTAACTAGCAGTATAATTGTGGAAACGATTCTGATTTTAAGCATCTAATTTCCTCTTGTGCGACAATAGATCCTAACTTCCACTCCCTGCCCTGAAAACTATGCCGAGTCGTATTCTCCGCAATCGTTATCAAATTATCGAACTCTTGGGACAAGGCGGTTTTGGCGATACTTACCGTGCCAAAGATTTAGACTTACCCGGACAGCCCGACTGCGTTGTCAAACATTTTAAACCGAAAGACCCCAATCCCGACATTTTACCAATTGCCAAACGCTTGTTCGACAGTGAAGCCGAAACCCTGTACAAGTTGGGCAAGCTACACGACCAAATCCCCAGCCTTTGGGCCCACTTTGAGGAACATGGAGAATTTTATTTGGTTCAAGATTTTATCGAAGGACACGACCTTGCGAAAGAACTGATTCCGGGCCAAAAATTAAGCGAATCGCAGACTATTATATTATTGCACAATATCTTAGAAGTTTTAGCGATTGTTCACCGACAAAATGTGATTCATCGAGATATTAAACCTCATAACTTAATGCGCCGGCAAGATGGTAAAATTGTCTTGATTGACTTTGGGGCTGTTAAGGAAATTGGCTCGTTGGTTGTGAATGCTCAAGGGCAAACAAGCTTTACCGTTGGGATTGGTACTTCTGGTTATATGCCGAGCGAACAAGCGAAGGGCAAACCTAAACTGTGTAGTGATGTTTATGCAGTGGGAATGATTGGAATTCAAGCATTAACAGGGAAAACTCCTGAGAGCTTACCAGAAGATCCAAATACCGGAGAGGTGGCTTGGCGAAATCAGGCTCAAGCGAGCAACAATTTAGCTACTGTTTTAGATAAAATGGTGCGCGACAATTTCAGCCAGCGTTATCAAAATGCAAACGAAGCATTGCAAGCAATTTTATCTTTATCGCCACCACCGCTACCACCGCCACCACCACCGACACCGACAAGGCGAGGTTTTTTACAATTAGTCGGTTTAAGTGGAGTAGGATTTGTCGGTGCAGTTGTGAGTCAAAACTTAGGGAACAAATCGGCTCAAACTCCAACGGATAAGCCATCGTCACCGATATTACCGAAGGATACACCATCTCCTTTGCCATCTTCAGAAACCCGACAACCAGAACCACCATCACCAACAACCCCAGCGCCAAAAGAATCATCAAATCCCCTAAAAACAGTTAAATTTGAAACGGTGACAGTGAATTCAACGGGGCAAATCACCAACCGCCGCCAAAGTCAAGCACAGGTTTTTACAGAAACTATCGCCAAGGGCATTACTTTAGAAATGATCGGAATTCCTGGGGGCAGTTTTGTCATGGGTTCCCCCAATACCGAAGCAGAACGAAGTAAAAATGAAGGATCGCAGCATACTATTACTGTCGCCCCTTTTTTTCTGGGAAAATATGAGGTGACTCAGGATCAATGGCGTGCTGTGGCAGGTTTGGCAAAAGTCAAGATTGACCTCAATCCTAATCCCTCTCATTTTAAAGGTAATAATTTGCCTGTTGAGCAAGTATCTTGGAATGAGGCTACAGAGTTTTGTGCGAGGTTATCTAGGCTTACTCGACGGAATTATAGACCGCCTAGCGAAGCCGAATGGGAATATGCTTGTCGTGCAGGAACGACGACACCTTTTTATTTTGGGGAGACTATTACAACCGATTTAGTCAATTGTCGGAATTACCCTGATGATTCTGCACAGAAAGGAATCTATCGTCAAAAAACAACTACTGTGGGTAGTTTTCCACCTAATACCTTTGGATTGTACGATATGCACGGAAATGTCTGGGAATGGTGTCAAGATGTTTGGCACGATAATTATAACGGTACGCCGACTGATGGTAGTGCTTGGGAAACTGGTGGAGATAGCAAATTCCGCGTGCTGCGTGGAGGTTCGTGGTTCGACAAAGCAGTCCATTGCCGCACTGCCTACCGCCACAGGCTCTCTGTGGATGGATCTTACAGGCACAGGGGTTTTCGTGTTGCGCTGGCTTTGGCTGTCGCTGTGTCCCTGTGAGGACTTTTGTGTGCTCTTTTGCCCTTTAGCTCTTTACTCTTTTTTCTTTTCCCTCTTGTGCTTGTCGCCAAAGGCGACTCAATTTATTCTTGGGAAAATCACTATCACTGTGCCAATATTGTTATTCTGTTGTACAAAATTAGGTTTATACGATCGCCCTTACGCACTAACAACCGTAGCTTGACCTTTAACTACCTTAGCTAAAATTGCCAAAATATTCGGCACCACAGGCTTCAAATCTGCCAAGCGGTTAGAGGATGCTTGCCAAACAACCACGGCAATGTTAAACTGTGGCAGATTTTGCTGAAATGACAATTGCGATCGACCGTAATAAAAACATCAAACTCTGCCTCTACTAGAGCCAGAAGTTGACCATTTTTAATTCCTGCCCATCCCATCTGTGGAACTGTTTTTACCTCATAGCCCACAAACTCTTTTGCCAATCTGCGATCGATACACTCATCCAATATCAGCTTCATTCTACGCCACCATCGCGATCAATTGTTTTCTAAGAACTTCCAACAGAGCAATTACTTGCTCCCTAGTTACAGTGGGAAATCCCTCTAAAAAATCATCAATTGACTCTCCGGCTTCTAAATAGTCAAAAAGTGTTTGGACAGGAACCCTAGTGCCAATAAAAACAGGAGTTCCGCCCATGATTTCAGCAGAAATGCTAATCATCTGAAAATTTTGAGACATAAGCCTAAGCCTGTTAAGTTACATCAACGATCGTGAAGCCCGGACAAACCCAGCCTATCTTTGCTAGCCTCTCCTTTTAGGACTAATTTCAAATAATAATTCAGCCCGGTAGAAGCAGACATCAAACTCCAGAAAGAAATTCATGTGTGCCAGAATTAATGGAGCATTCCTGTCTTTTGTCCAAGCAAAAGCTAAATCGACTGGAGGAAAGCGCTCGATGTTCGCTCTCAATACCAAGGCCCGCGCCTCAAACCTAGCCAAATTGTTTCCTAATGGAACAGAAAGTGTTTGACGTTCCCAAATTGCTCCTAATCTTAATCCCATTTCGTAGGGCAATACGTTAACACTAGAACCTGTATCTAGCAAGCCTGATGCACTTAAAGAGCAATTCTGATAAGTTAAAGTTAGTGGCAAGTAAGGCAATGTACTTAATGCACCCAGTTGCGGAGCGATTTCGGTAAACGCAAATCTGACTTTATCAACCATGTTTTACTGCTTTTTCTTCTGATAATGCCTTTGCTAATACAGCAGCGGCTTCAAAAGAGTTGTAGGAATTAGTGCTAGATACTTTGCCTTGCTCTTCTAGCGGAACTATACCTGATTCTTGCAGTAATTCTGATATGATAAAATGCAGTAGTAAAAGTTTGTCAGCGTGAGGCAAATTCTTCAGGTGTGGTAGAAGTTCAGCAAGCTGCATAAAAAATTCCCAAGATTGGTTCTAGAGTAGGGTCTGATCTATTATGGCACTTTCAAGGATTGATTAATACGATCGCCCTTTTGAACGTTCGGACATCTGCCGCATTCCCACAGCCAACACGCTCAAAAACAACAGCCCGATCGCACCAGCCAACGGATTGCCGTTAATTCCAGTCACCCAATCGGGGACAGAGCCAGAATATCGCACTAACTCTCCGACGTTAATTATATAATATCCCCAGACGATACCTGTGTGAAAGCCGATCGGCAAACCGAGGCGATTTTGACAACTTCGCTTTGCCCAGACCAGTATCAAACCCAACAACAACAAGCCCGGAAACTGAGGCCAAGTCCGCAGCATTCCCTCCACGGATTTGATAAAATGAGATAGGGCAAACACCAGACTGTTCGCCCGCACAGACATCGGATAACTGTAATCCCGCTGCAACTCGTCGAGCAACCAACCCCGGAATATCAACTCCTCAAAAAAACCGACTGCAAAGGCGCTTAATAGCCCTTCTGCAATGATTCGAGGCAAATTATGAGAATTTTGCCATGCGACAAAACCGAGCAGTCCTTGCACCAAAAATAGGGTGAAAGTAATCGAAATGCCGATCGCCAATCCGATCGAAAATTCAAAACCGTTTTGTCGCGTATTGATTAAACCGTAACTTTTGAGCAATTGCGTTTGTCCGTAAACCTGTTTTCCCCAGCGCGGAAGTAGGAACAGAAATTCGGCAAACAACAATCCCATTGTCAGAATGGTTGCTAGGTTGCTATCTTTAACTAACAGATAAATTGGTGCGGCTAGCGGCAGCCAGATTGCTGCTAAGATTAATAGGAAAATTATTACACGTAATGGAAATGGATAATTGGCAAATTTTATGGGGTTAATCATTGTTGTAAATTAGTTGAAATTGGGTAAATTGGATTCTCCGATATTCCGACATTCCGACATTCCGACATTCCGACATTCCGACAGGGGTTGAAAACCCGTGTCTCATAGCGCAAGTCCTCTGAAAGAAAACTGAAATTCCTCACATCATCGAGGTTCGCAGTCGGTTTCAACCGACTTTGGCTATGAGACGGGGATTTAAATCCCCGGCGGACTGGTGGGTGAATGCGATGTACAAAGCCCACAGAAAAAGCTAGAATAGCATCATATCGGTAGAAACTTTAAGCAAAGCTATAACATCAGGTAACAATGACTGAAGTATCGGATTTTTCAAATGTCGATCGCGAATTAGATGACACAATTTTAAGCTTCGCAGACATTCAAGCAGAACTCAACCTGCGCCGCGCCAAAGATGCTCTGCGAGATATAGTAGAAAATCTCGATTTGACAGTACAAGAGCGAACTGGACTGGAGCCGGAAATTGGCGGCTTGGAAACCATGCTGGACAAGCTAGAGCGCGCTTGCGTGCAAATCGCTGTGTTTGGGATGGTGGGAAGGGGAAAATCTTCGGTTTTGAACGCGCTTTTGGGTCAAAATGTGTTTGAAACGGGGCCGACTCACGGGGTGACTCGCACCACAACTATCGGCCAGTGGGATGTCGGAGATGGTGTTGATGACGATTTACCCGATCGACTTTCGCCTGTTATTTACCGTTTATCGCAAGTAGAATTAATCGATACTCCGGGAATAGATGAAGTTGACGGCGAAACTCGCGAACTTTTGGCGCGCCGCGTCGCGCAACAAGCAGATTTGATTTTGTTTGTGGTGGCTGGCGACATTACCAAGGTGGAATACGCAGCGCTTTCGCAGTTGCGGGAAGCCGGAAAACCGATGTTATTAGTGTTTAATAAAATTGACCAGTATCCCGATGCAGATAGACTGGCAATTTATCATAAAATCCGGGACGATCGCGTCAGAGAATTGTTATCTCCCGATGAAATTGTGATGGCGGCGGCTTCACCTTTGACAGCGCGGGCGGTGCGCCGTCCCGACGGAAGTATGGGCGTGCAAATGACTCGCAGTTTGCCACAAGTGCAAGATTTAAAATTAAAGATTTTGGAGATTTTAGACCGGGAAGGCAAATCTTTGGTCGCGCTGAATACGATGCTTTGTGCGGGGGATATTAACGAGCAGTTGGTGCAGCGGAAAATGGAGATTCGAGAGGACAGTGCTAATCGCATTATCTGGAATGGGGTAATGACTAAAGCTGTGGCGATCGCCCTGAATCCAGTTACTGTCATCGATCTGCTCAGCGGTGCGGTAATTGATGTGGTGATGATATTAACTCTATCTAAAGTTTACGGCATTGCGATGACCGAAGCGGGCGCGGTGGAATTGCTGCAAAAGATTGCGATTAGTATGGGGGGAATTACTGCGGGCGAATTGTTGGCTAATTTTGGTTTGAGTTCTTTGAAAGGATTGTTGGGTTTGGCGACGCCTGCGACCGGGGGTTTGGCTTTGGGGCCTTATGTTTCTGTGGCTGTGACTCAAGCTGCGATCGCTGGGGTTTCTTGCTACGGAATCGGTCAAGTTACTAAGGCTTATTTGGCTAATGGTGCTTCTTGGGGAGATGATGGGCCGAAGGCTGTTGTGAGCAAGATTTTGGCTTCTTTGGATGAGGATTCTATTTTAAATCGGATTAAGGATGAATTGCGGGCGAAGTTGGATTTGGGAAGTGTGGAAAAACAGCAATCTCATTGATTGTTTTTGGGAATTATAGCGCTCGTAATTTCAGTTCGCAAGTCCGCAAGTCCGCCAGGGGTTAAAACCCCTGTCTCATAGCTTAAGTCGGTTTCAACCGACTGGGAAGATATTATAATGGTTGTTGAAAAATATGTTTTTCAGTCCTCTTTAAGAGGACTTTCGCTATGAGACGGGGGTTTTTAACCCTCGGCGGACTTGTGGATTAGCGCCCGGTTCTGTGTTACTCACAAACCAATTACCAATTACCAATTACCAATTACCAATTACCAATTATTATATGTTATTAACTATATCTACAACTCGCGTCCCTGCTACAGATTTGGGCTATTTGCTGCACAAACATCCCGATCGCCTTCAATGCTTCCCGATGACTTTCGGACAAGCCAGCGTGTTTTATCCTGAAGCAAATGCAGACAAGTGCACGGCGGCTTTACTGTTAGATGTCGATCCGGTTGGTTTGGTGCGCGGCAAGTCGAATTCGGGCGATCGCCCGCTCGAACAATACGTCAACGATCGCCCCTACGTTGCCTCTTCGTTTCTGTCTGTAGCCCTCGCCAAAGTCTTCAGTACCGCCCTATCCGGGCGCTGCAAAGACCGCCCAGAGCTCGCAGAAACTGCCATTCCGCTCACAGTTAAGCTGTCGGTTTTGCCCTGTCGCGGCGGCGAGAAGTTGCTGCGCCAAATGTTTGAGCCGCTGGGCTATCAAGTGACAGCAAAACCGCTGATTCTTGACGAACAATTTCCCGAGTGGGGCGCGAGTCCTTACTTTGCTGTGGAACTGCAAAATACACTGCGGTTGGCGGATTTGTTGAGTCATCTTTATGTACTAATTCCTGTCTTAGATGACGATAAACATTATTGGGTAGGCGATGATGAAATCGAGAAGTTATTGCGGCACGGCGAAGGTTGGTTGAACGCGCATCCCGCCCGCGAACAAATTGCTAACCGCTATTTGAAACGCCAGCGCCGTTTGACGCGCCTTGCTGTGGCACAATTAGCAGAGGAAGATAATACCGATCCTGAAAAAGTCGAAGTTTCTCGTGCTTTAGAAGAGGAAGTTTTAGAACAGCGAATTAGCCTGAACAAACAGCGTTTAGAAGCTGTGATGGCTGTTTTAAAAGCCAGCGGTGTTCAGCGAGTGGTAGATTTGGGCTGCGGTGAGGGAAAACTGCTGCGATTGTTTTTAAAAGAAAGTGCGATCGTCCAAATTACCGGAGTCGATGTGTCTTTTCGGGCGTTGGAAATCGCCAAGGAACGATTGCAGGTCGATCGCTTTTCTCCCGCACAGCAATCTCGCTTACAATTGATCCAAAGTTCCCTGATTTATCGGGACAGCCGCTTGACGGATTTTGACGCAGCAGCGGTGATTGAGGTGATCGAACATCTGGATTTAGAACGGTTGGCTGCTTTTGAACGGGTTTTGTTTGAGTTTGTGCGGCCGAAATTTGCGATCGTCACAACTCCCAATGTTGAATATAATGTTCGGTTTGATAACTTGCCGGCGGGCAAATTTCGCCACCGCGATCACCGTTTTGAGTGGACTCGAAAGCAGTTTCAGACTTGGGCGAATGAAGTTGCCACACGATTTGGATATCTGGTAGAGTTTCGATCGGTTGGAATAGAGGATTTAGAAGTAGGTTCGCCTACCCAAATGGCAGTATTTACCCAACAGGTATAATTCCTCAAAACTTACGCACCTACTCTATCTATATGGTAGCTGCAAAAAAGGATGGCCTATGTTACCGACAGATTTATTGCCCAAGGCTCAACAGATCATCGATCGACTGGCTGCGATCGACTACGAAAACCCGAAGATTTGCGAACAGCGAATTCGAGATGCGTTTTCTCAGCATTTAATAGCACTAAATCTCCACGATCGCTTTGTTGAAATTTATCACTCATTATTTGATGCCTTTGATGTGGCATGGGAGAGTACGTTTGATGCCGAGTGGCAGGCAGCGATTGAGGCAGCAGAGAAGGCTGTGAGTGATGCGGCGTTTGAGGCGGCGAGTCAGGCTGCGTCTGATGCTACAAATAATTTCATGAGTGATGTGGCGATGGAAGCTGCGAGGCAGGCTGCGTTTGATGTAGCGAGTGCTGGGGCGAGTGATGCTCCACATTTTGGCGCGGTTAAGGTAGCGTGGAGTTCTGCGTTTGAGACAGCCGAGAAAGCTGCGAGTGATGCTGCATTTAGGGCTGTGAATAAGACCGCTAGCGATCGTCTGTGGAATGCTGCGTGGAATGATGGGTTTAAAGTGGTGTTTTATAAGGCGTGGGGTGATGCGACAGACGCTGTGAAGAAGGCTGCGAACGGTGCTGCGCTTAGGACTGGGTGGGGTGAGGCGTGGAATGCTACGTTTAGGGCTGGGTGGAAAGCTTGGAGTGATTATGCCAGCGATCGGGCGTTTAAGTATGCACTGGAGGCAGTGAGCCATACTATTCTGTCTGCGTATATTGCGGCGAGGGATAGGGCGAGGAATGCTGCAATAGAGGCTGCATTCGATGGTGATTGGAATGTTGTGAGAGGGACTGCAAAGGATACTGAGACGGTTGTTGAGATGGCTGTTGAGAGCGTCAATTGTACGAGTGGCAGCCCTCAACACGATCGATTGTGTGCCGTGTGGATGCCATTGGTAGATGGGGTTGAAGCAGGGTTGTTTTGTTTTTGGGTGACAACAACAAAAGTTATTGCCTTGACCCTTCCAGTAATGCGAATTGAAAACAATGGACTTCATCGGCTTCACGCAGATGGTCAACCTGCTGTTCAATGGTTAGACTGGGAGTGCTACTATTTTTGGCGAGGAACCCAGATTCCCCAAAAGTACGGAGCAGTCTTGTCTAGGGAGTGGCGATCGCAATGGCTACTAGAAGAACCAAACGCAGAACTTCGGCGTGTCTTGATTCAAGGAATTGGTTACGATCGCATCGTGCAAGACCTTGAAGCCGTAGAACTAGATACTTGGCGTGAATACTCCCTGTTGAAGATTCAGGCAGATATCGATGACGAACCGATTCATCTGTTAAAAATGACTTGTCCTAGCACGAATCATATTCACGTTTTGCGGACACCACCTGATATTACTTCGGCGCGAGAGGCGATCGCTTGGTGCAACTGGGATATTGACCCAGAGCAATTTTCTGTTGAGTCATAATCACTCGCTTCTCAAATTAAGGATAAAACTATGTTGCCAACCGATCTATTACCCAAGGCTCAACAGAGCGTCGATCGATTATCTGCGATCGACTACGAACACCCGAACATTGACAAACAGCGAATTAGAGATGCGTTTTCCCGACATTTAAATGAGCAGGAGCTTAATTCAGTTCTGTCCTACCAACAACACTCATCAATCAGGAGTATTTACCATGTCGCAATTCAAACGCCTTAAGCATAGTTGGTATAACAAAGCCTGCCATTATGCCGAAAATAGAGCAGTAGCAGAAGCAATCTCTAGCTTACAACGCGCTCTTGAACTCAATTCAGATTTTGCCGATCACCTTGCAACTGACAAAAGTTTCGATTGCCTTCGCGATTGCGAGGGATTTGAACAGTTGTTAAAAAACGAAGCTTGTAATTCTAAGGAATTGTTGAAAAATGGACAATAATACTGCAAAAGACGGAAACGCACCTAAAGCTCTTGAACCAATTCAAAGAGCAACAGTTGAGGAAATTCTGGAACTTTATCCAGATCATCCTCAAGCTTCTGCTATGCTGTTAAATCACTATAACAATGCCCCTGATTGCCATGAACAAGAGGCAATTTTTCGGCAAGTTATGACACTGGCTGATTACTATCGAGATCGTCGTCTTCCTCTCGAGCTGCTACAGGATAGGGTGGAAAATGATATCTATGACGGGCTCAGACAGGCAGCAGTCGAAGCAATTGGTAAATATTATCGGGACGATCCGCAAACTTATTCCTGGTTGTGCGATCGCGCTCAAAATTCTGAAAATGAGTATGTGCGGTTTGCCGCAGTTGAGACAATTGGTGAATATTATCAGGATAATCCCCAAACGTATTCCTGGCTGTGCGATCGCGCTCAAAATTCTGAAGATAAGTATGTTCGATATGCCGCAGTTGATGCAATTGGTAAGTATTATCAGGATAATCCCCAAACGTATTCCTGGCTGTGCGATCGCGCTGAAAATTCTGAAGATAAGCATGTTCGATATGCCGCAGTAGTTGCGCTGGGTGACTACTACCAGAATGAGCCTCAAACGCTAGCTTTATTACGCGATCGCCATCACGATGAAAATGATCAGATTCAAGAAGCAGCATTGCGGCAAATTAGCGAACACTATCAAGATGATCCGCAAACATTACCATTGTTACAGGGCTACGTGGAAAGCGATAGATGGCGTTTGAGAAAGATCGCCATGAATGCACTTGCCGAACATTACACAGACGATCCGCAAACTTTTCCACTGCTACTCCATAAACTCCAAGATCCTGGCTCTCATCTAGCAATCGAAACAATACAGCTCCTTGCCAAATACTGTCGAGACAATTCCCAAACCCTACCGATCTTACAGAACTTTATCCAATCTCTGATTCAAAGCAACGATCGGTCTCTGAAAAAGCAGGCGGTAAAGGCAATGGAAGCAGCAACTGAATATTATCGGGACGATCCGCAAATTTTACCCTTGTGGCTGGAACTCGTCCAAACGTATCATGATGCTGACTATTCTCATGAATTGGAGAAAGCTGTAAACCTGCTTGTTCAGAACTACCGCGAGCATCCACAAACCTTGGCTGTGTTACATCATCTTCTTAAACAAGAACGGGTGGTTTTCAAAGAGAAATTCATAGCACTCCTGGTTGAACATTATCGGAACGAACCACAAACTCTGCCATTTCTACTCGACATTGCTCAGAATGATGATGGCATTAATCAAACACGCGCCCTACAATGGATGGCTCATTTCACAGACAATCTTGAAACTCTGCCATTGCTACGCCAATGTATCGATCAATATATTCAAAATCAGCAAAGTTTCGCCTATTTCTGGGTCATGGATACGATTGGTGAATGCTATGCCGGGGATTTGCAACTCTTCTCTTGGCTGAAGGATTTAATTGATAATGCTCAAACCCCCAATGAATTACGTCATGCATCCGTGAAAGTGCTTGGCGAACATTTTTTGAGTAACTCTGAAGCTATCGAATTATTGAACGAACTTGCTGTTCATGAACCAGATGAGCAAATACGATTGACTGCCTTTCGTGGAATTGCCAAACACGCCCAACAAACAAAGAGCGATCGCCCTGACGAATCAGAAACCTCACCAGAGATTTCAATCGAAATTCCAGAAATTCCTACAGATTGCGACGGCGACTATACTATGTTGCGTGACCTGCTGAAGGCTCAACGATGGCAACAAGCTGAAAGAGTCACATATGCTCTGATTCGGGAAAAGCTGGGACGAAAAATAGGTAGTGTCATCCGTTTGGAAGAGGTGTTAACACTTTCCTCCCAAGAGTTGCAAACCATCGATCGACTGTGGACAAGCACCAGTTGCGGGCACTTTGGTTTCAGCGTCCAACGAGAAATTTATCTCCAATGCGGTGGCACGCTGGATGGTAAATATCCCGGCGATGAAGTTTGGCAGTCATTTTGTCAGCGCGTTGGTTGGATCGTAGCTGGCTTTTTAGGTGAGTATGAGGACATTAAATTTCATCTTAGTTCTCCAGCAGGACACTTACCGCTCTGGGCAAATGTGGGAGAGTATGGAGATTGTCGGTATGAATATATCTTCTCTGACCGGAAACCTCCTGAAATCGATTACACCAAATTACGCAATCTCCTTGCAGTAAAGCAATGGAAAGAAGCAGATTACGAAACCTATCTGCTCATG
Source organism: Microcoleus sp. ARI1-B5 (assembly GCF_036705795.1). Classification (NCBI taxonomy): domain Bacteria; kingdom Bacillati; phylum Cyanobacteriota; class Cyanophyceae; order Oscillatoriales; family Microcoleaceae; genus Microcoleus; species Microcoleus sp. ARI1-B5. The sequence continues at coordinate 133,227 of NZ_JAUBVK010000010.1, read as the reverse complement.
TTGCAAGTCGTCGATCGAAAACCGAGAGAGACAATTTCGGATGAAGAGTTGCGCTGCTTTCCCTGCACTGAACTCCAGACACTTGACCAACTTTGGGTTGATGCCAGTCAAGGGCGGTTTGGTTTTAGCATTCAAAAAGATATCTATTTGCAATGTGGTGGAGTGCTTGATGGTCAGATTTCTCCTATTGAAGTTCAGCAAGAATTCGACACTCGAGTCGGCTGGCGCGTTGATGAAAGTAGCATTTGGTTTGAGGATTTAACGTTTAGTATTGAAGCTCCTGTAGGACATCTGCCCACACCTGTTTGGCGTACATATTATCCCAAAATCGTTGGGGGTGTCACCATTATCCGTGATTTGTATGCTTGTATTTTCCCGCGCCTTGAAGCTTGCAAAACTTCATAGTGGCTCTCACTAGGGTATAGATGTTAGGTGAAAAAGGAATTGGTTACGATCGCATTGTGCAAGACCTTAAAGCCTTACAGCTAAATGCTTGGCGTGAATACTCGCTGTTGAAGATTCAGGCAGATATCGATGACGAACCGATCCATCTGTTAAAAATGACTTGCCCTAGCACGAATCATATTCACGTTTTGCGCGTTCCTCCCGATCTCACCTCTGCCCATGAAGCTATTCGCTGGGCAAACTGGGACGTTGACCCCGAAGCCTTTGCAGTAGAAACCTAAAATTGCTGAGTTGGCGATCGCCCAACTTCCTTTTGATAGGTTTGATTGCGATCGCTCTTCCAAACAAATTTTAATATTTGGAGAATCCCATGAAACTAGATATATCGCGCCAAGGACTTCAAGAACTTCCATCGGACTTTTTTCAACAGTATAAAGACCTGGAAGAACTCGATCTAGAGGTAAACAACCTTGTCACATTACCACCTGAAATTGGACAGCTACAAAGCTTACAAACACTCAATTTAACGTGGAATAAACTCACAGCGTTACCACCTGAAATTGGACAATTGCAAAACCTACGGTCGCTCAATCTAAATACTAATAAAATCACGACCTTGCCACCTGAAATTTTTCAATTGCCCAACTTACAACAACTCAATCTATATATGAATAAACTCGCAGTCTTACCACCGGAAATTGGGCCATTACAAAACTTACAAGAACTCAATCTATGTATGAATAACCTCACAGCATTACCACCAGAAATTGGACAATTACAAAACTTACAAAATCTGAGTTTAAATTACAGTCAACGCACAACATTGCCACCCACTATTGGACAATTGCAAAAACTCAAAATACTCAACTTATTCTTAAATGAAACCCCAACATTGCCACCAGAAATATTTCTAGTTAAAAACTTACAAACACTCTCTTTATATCTTTGTGAAAAAGTAAATAAATGGTCAGTATTAATACATGAAATTAGGCAATTTGCAAACTTACAAGAGCTCATTTTACACAGCCGTAAAGTTATAACATTGCCAACCGAAATTGGACAACTGCAAAACTTATTAAGTCTCAATATAGTAGGTAATATCGCAGAACTTCCGCCTGAGATTGGACAGTTGCAAAATTTACAAAAACTCTATTTAAATTATAATAAAATCGAGACATTGCCCCCCGAAATCGGACAACTACAAAACTTACAAGAACTCGCTCTTGGTGATAATGAAATCAAGACATGGCCCCCCGAAATCGGACAACTACAAAACTTACAAGAACTCGCTCTTGGTAATAATCAAATCAAGACATTGCCCCCCGAAATCGGACAACTACAAAACTTACAAGAACTGGATCTTGGTGATAATGAAATCAAGACCTTGCCCCCCGAAATTGGGCAACTAAAAAATTTACAAAAACTCCTATTAAGTCAGAATGAAATTACAGTATTACCCCCGGAAATTGCTCAGCTTAAAAGTTTACAAAAACTTACATTAGGCACAGTGAGGGCAAATAGGCTTAAAACATTGCCGCCTCAAATTGGAAAACTACAAAGATTACAAGAACTAACTTTAGGTTACAATGATATTACAGCGTTGCCGCCCGAAATCGGACAACTACAAAATTTAGAAAAGCTTTCCCTACGGGTCAATCATATCACCAAACTGCCATCGGAAATTGGACAATTGCAAAACTTACAAGAACTTTTTATAGAAGCAAATCATATTACAGAATTGCCCCCGGCAATTGGAAAATTACAAAACTTACAAAAACTTTGTCTAGAAGCAAATGGTATTACAGAATTGCCACCGGAAATTGGCCAAGTGCAAAATTTACGAGAACTTAGTTTAACCGGATATAGGATCGCAGAATTACCATCCGAAATTGGACAATTGCAAGAATTACAAAAACTTACTCTATGGTGTCAGAAAATCAAAACATTTCCACCGGAAATTGGAGATTTAAAAAATTTACAACAGCTTCAGTTATCGAGTTTAAGGGATTTCGGATTTGGGGGAAATCATTTCACAGAGTTGCCAGCCGAAATAGAACAACTACAAAAATTACAAAGACTCTGGTTAAGGGACAATCTGATCGCAGCATTGCCACCGGAAATTGGGCAATTGCAAAACTTACAAAAACTCGATTTAAGGGAGAATCAGCTCACAGAATTGCCACCAGAGATTGGACAATTACAAAACTTGGAAGAAATTTCTCTAACGGACAATCCCATTCAAGATTTGTCAGCACTAGCCAACCATCCCAATCCAAAGTTGAAAGTTTGGGCTTTTGGGGTTGAACTTCCTCGGCAATACTGGACTCATCTGAGCCAGTGGAAAGCAGAGTGGCTGCTTACGGAAAACAATGCTGAGATTCGCAGATTATTGATTCAACAAATTGGCTACGATCGCATCTGTGAAGAACTTCAAACTGTAAAACTCGATAGTTGGCGTGAATATACCTTGCTCAAAATTGATGCTCAGGTGGATGTTGAACCGATCCATCTGCTGAAAATGACCTGCCCTAGCACGAATCGGATTCACGTCTTGCGGGTGCCTCCTAATCTCACCTCTGCCCGTGAAGCTATCCGCTGGGCAAACTGGGATATTGATCCCAAAGCGTTTGCCGCAGAAACCTAACAATTGATGAGACGCGATCGCCTTGCGTGTAAAAGATTGAGTACAGTTCGTAAAAAAGCTCGCCTACTTTTGTGCTGTACTTAGGTTTGGTTTATCGATGTAGTAAGTGTACTCTGACTGTAAAGACTGCAAGAAATTTAGCAGTGCTTCCGCTTCAGTAACCGTTTCAGTTTGATAGAGTTCCAGAGGTGATTCCGTTGCTATTGGTGCTTTACAACAATACAGCGCTCGCACGGGTTGCTTCTTGAGACCCCACCATCCGATCTAAACAATGCGTTGCATGAGTGGCTTGGGTAGAACTATTAACTGCTTTACAGGAGACCAAAAATAGTCATCTTGACCAGGATGGCTTGCAAAGGTACGGATGTTTGTACATAGTCCTTCTTCTATATGGTGATGCGAGATCAGAACAGGTAAATCGTCGATACAACAATACCAATTCTCGTGTGGTCCCGGTTCAGCGAGTGGAAAAGGATTTGAATCAGGAGGACAGGGAAGAATGGCTTGCAGTTCTGCAAAAGAAATAGCTGTTAAAACGCATAACGTATCGAAATAAACGGCATGAGTCTTGTGATACGGCTCTGTCAATTGCTCAAATTCTTTCAAAGATGATAACCATTGAATCATAAAGGCTAATATCCTAACTCCCGATTCTCTCATATTAGGAAATTACCCCAGATGAGCCACTGCCCGTTGAATGGTAAGTATAGTTTGGAGTGCAGCAGCGAGTGCCTCAATGGTAGGCTTGTGTATTGTATTTAATACATTTTGTAGTATAAGCGGTGGGATAATATTTTCACTGTAGAGAAAAGTAGGGTTGCCTCGATGATTAACCTGCCCCATCCATTAACTTTCACTCGCTTTATTGATTGGTATCATGCCAAAGATCGCCTACCAGCAGAAGCGAAACGCACTGTCGAAGCATTGCTAGAACTGATTGAATGGAACTATGTCTGGAGTTGGATGCCTACTCAAGTCATGACAGCACTGAAGAGTGAGATTAAAGAACGCATCTTTTTAGCCTGCAAAGAGTTAGGTCTGAGCGACTACTACGACGAGTTTCCTTTGGAGGATGTAAGGAGTTTGTTACCTGAAAATCTCAGGACAGATATAGAGAGTGAGAGTTTAGAACGCATTTTTTTATCCTGTACAAAATTAAGTCTTCAGAACTTCTTTTGCGGGGATTCCTACTCCTACGGGTATTCCTACCAGCTTACGGATCTGCGTCCATTGGCATCGTTTACCCAGCTAACCAGCCTGGATCTTAATGGTTGGAAAAGTGAGAACAACAGCGACAGCTATGGCAAACTGTCCGACATTAGCGTTCTTGCGAACTTCACAAACCTTACTGAACTCAATCTCGGTCAAAATAGCATTACAGATCTGAGTCCTCTTGCTGCTTTGACCGAGTTAAGGGTTTTAGATCTCTCAGATAATCCCATCACGGATCTTTCTCCCCTCTCTGCACTGAAAAATCTGACGGATCTGCAACTTGATGGAACCCACCTGACAGAGCAGACAGATTTTAGTCCGTTGCTAGCGTTGACTCAACTACAATCTCTGGATCTATCCAGAAATGATATTGGCGATGGCTCTTTAAAAACCATAGCTCAACTCACGACGCTGAAGAATCTAAACGTTAGCTACAACCGAATTACTGATATCAGTCCTCTGACAACCTTGCCAAACTTGATACATTTGAATTATCGATGTGCATGGGATTTTTAGGTAAAGGGTACAACAGAGGCATTGCTGTATAAACTTAAATCATATATGGGCAAAATTTGCAGATGAAGCTCTCTGGCTAGAATGGCAAAAATGGCGATCGGAGAGTAGGACTCAGTGTAATTGTGATTTAGCCGATCGCATTTTAACTGGTTCCTGTCGCTGTGCCCCTTAGCCCATGTAAGCGAGGCTGGGGTCTCGATCGGACTTCGTGAGGCTGAAGCCTCGCTTATCTGCCTTGTAAAGCACAATCTGGTAACGAGTAATAAACGAGTAAAAACCAGTAAAAGAAAGTACAATTATTAAACTATGAAAATTACAATTCCCGAACTATCTTTAGTCCTGCTCATCGGTGCATCCGGCTCCGGAAAATCCACCTTTGCGCGCCAGCATTTCCAACCGACAGAAATCATCTCAGCCGATTACTGCCGCAGTCTAGTCTCCGACGACGAAAACAATCAAGCGGCCACCCCTGATGCTTTTGAAGTGCTGCATTTAATCGCTGCTAAACGTCTGGCGGCGGGTAAATTAACTGTGATTGATGCTACGAACGTTCAGCCGGAAAGCCGCAAACCGCTGTTAGAATTAGCCCGAAAATATCATTGCTTTTTAGTAGCAATTGTGCTAGATTTGCCGGAAAAATTGTGCGCCGATCGCAATCAACAGCGTCCAAACCGCAATTTCGGGAGTCACGTAATTCGCCGCCACGTTCAAAATTTAAGACGATCGCTCCGAAATCTCGATCGCGAAGGCTTCCGCTACGTTCACATCCTCCGTTCCCCAGAAGACATCGCAGCAGCCCAAATCGAGAGACAACCGCTGTGGAACAACCGCAAACAGGACACAGGCCCCTTTGACATCATCGGCGACGTTCACGGATGCTGCGGCGAATTAGAACAATTGCTGCAACAGTTGGGCTATCAAATTGTCGAAGAATCCAGCGAGTCCGGCTTTTGGAATTTTCCCCTCTACGCGCACCCAGAAGGGCGTAAAGCCGTGTTTTTGGGAGATTTGGTCGATCGGGGCCCGCGCATTCTCGACACCCTCAAACTCGTCCGCAACATGGTAAGCGCATCAACCGCTTTGTGCGTCCCCGGAAATCACGACATCAAATTATTGCGAAAACTCAGCGGCAAAAATGTCAAAATCAACCACGGACTCGAACAAACCTTAGCAGAAATTGCCGACTTACCCGATGAATTGCGCGAATCAGCAGTTAGCGAAATTAGCCAATTTCTAGATAGTTTAATCGGACATTACGTCCTCGACGGCGGCAAATTAGTCGTCGCCCACGCCGGGATGAAAGCAGAATTGCAGGGACGCGCATCCGCCCGCGTTCGAGATTTCGCCTTGTACGGAGAAACCACAGGCGAAATCGATGAATTTGGCTTACCAGTCCGCTACAATTGGGCCGCCGAATATCGAGGTCAAGCAGCAGTTGTTTACGGACACACCCCGATTCCCGAAACAGAATGGTTGAACAATACTGTTGATATTGACACGGGCTGCGTTTTCGGCGGCAAACTAACAGCTTTGCGCTATCCCGAAAGAGAATTTGTCAGCGTTCCTGCTGCGAGAATTTACTGCGAACCTGCCAAACCGATCGCATTTCAATCCAGCTCAAATTCACTTAACAATATTCCCGCCAAAAATCTCACCGCCCAACAGCAGTTTGATGACGTGCTGGACATTTCCGACGTACTCGGAAAACGCATTATTTCAACTCGCCTGCAACGTAACATTGCAATTCGCGAAGAAAATGCGATCGCCGCCCTAGAAGTAATGAGCAGATTTGCAGCCAATCCCAAATGGCTGATTTATTTGCCGCCCACCATGTCTCCCGCTGCTACTTCCAAAGAACCCGGACTTTTAGAACATCCAGCCGAAGCATTTAACTACTACCAACAGCAGGGCGTCTCGACAGTTGTGTGCGAAGAAAAGCACATGGGTTCCCGTGCAGTTGTCATTGTTTGCCGCGATGAATCGGCGGCTAAACGGCGCTTTGGGATTTTTAACAACAGCATTGGCATTTGTTACACCCGTACAGGTCGCCATTTCTTCGATAATTCTACCTTAGAAACAGAGTTTTTAACGCGGGTAAATGCCGCTCTTTCTGCCAGCAATTTTTGGGAAAACTTTAAAACAGATTGGGTGTGTTTGGACTGCGAATTAATGCCTTGGTCGGCAAAAGCTCAGGGTTTATTGCAAGAACAATACGCTCCCGCGGGCACCGCATCCCGTCACGGGTTTGCGGCGGCGATTGAGAATTTAGAACAGGCGAAACAGCGGGGAGTTGCTGTTGATTCTGTGTTGGCTAGCTACCGGGAACGAGCCGATTTAGCCGATCGCTATGTCAATGCCTACCAGCGCTACTGCTGGCCCGTGAAATCCATATCCGACCTCAAGTTAGCGCCTTTCCACATCTTGGCAACCGAGGGAAATGTTCACACCGATAAAAATCACTGCTGGCACATGGAACACATAGCACAAATCTGTGCGTGCGATCCAGAATTCCTGTTAGCTACTGCATACAAAGTAGTTGAACTTGCCGATGCTGACAGCCAATCCGCAGGGATTCAATGGTGGGAAAGCATGACTGATGCCGGGGGCGAAGGGATGGTTGTTAAGCCGATGGAATTTATTGTGAAAAATAGCAAAGGACTTGTACAGCCTGCGGTAAAATGTCGCGGTAAAGAGTATTTGCGAATTATTTACGGTCTGGAATATTCTTTGCCGGAGCATTTGGAAAAATTGCGATCGCGCGGGCTTTCCGGGAAGCGTTCTTTAGCTTTGCGAGAGTTTGCTCTCGGCGTAGAAGCATTGGAGCGATTTGTTGCGGGCGCTCCTTTGAGACAAGTTCACGAGTGCGTTTTTGGAGTTTTAGCGATGGAAAGCGAACCAGTAGATCCGAGATTGTAAATAGCAGATGTTGAAGGAAGAAGTCATCAGTCCTGCCGTCATCAGTCATCAGTCATCAGGAAGAAGGAAGAAGTCATCAGTCGGGCCGTCATCAGTCCTGCCGTCATTAGTGAGTTTGGACGATCGCACCCCGATTGCCCTTTTGGGCTAAATCCGCTAAATCCGTTAAATCCGCTATACTCATCCGTTGCCGAACTTCCTTCGCAATTACCAAGGCGAACCGATCATGGTAAAAGCAGCCCAATAATAAGGATGCGACAAATTGCGATCGCCCTTGGCGGCCAACTCCGACGGCAAAGGTAGAGCTTGATTGTTTCCCGATCGCACCAAATAACCATCTTGCAACCGCACTTCCCCCCGCAACATCGCCAACTGCGCTTGCCGCAAAGCCTCAGCCTTAATCGGCGCCGTCCGCAACTGCTGGTAAAACTCAGTCATCAGCCCCAAAGTACCAGCATCTGACACATACCACAAACTCGCCAAAGCCGATTTTACGCCCGCGTGTACCGCCAACCCCGCAAACCCCAACTCAGCTTCTTCATCTCCCACCGCCGTAGTGCACGCACTCAAAACCAACAACTCCACCTGCGGGTTAGATAACTTCAATTCACCCAACTGATTCAAGCGCAACTTTGTATCCCAAAACTGAATGTAAGAATTCTCGGCCCCCCCAGGCTGAAAATCGCCGTGAGTAGCTAAATGAATAATTTTGTATTGGGGTTGATTGCGCTTGTCCTTCAAATTTGCCAGAGTAAAACCTTCGTTGAGAAAAGACGAACCGGGCCAAATTTTGCCGACAATTGTCGATATTTCCAGCGGCACAGCAGGCAGAGGATTTTGATCGTATTTTTCGGGAAATTTCGACGCACCCATCGCCAAAACTTCCGAAGCCTTAACATCGGCATAGCGAGTATCAGTCAAACTCAAACTGGGAATCAGCCCCAAACTGTACTTTTCTACCAAAAACTGTTTGCCATCAAAAAGAGCAGCCAAAGGCAAAGTTCGCAAACCGGCATCCATCGAAAACACTAGCGTATCAATTTTGTTCGCTTCCAATTCCGGTTGCAGCGGTGCAATTAACCACTGGTAAAGTTCCTGGGCAGGTTCCTTGTAATCTGAACCAGTCAATGTCCTGGGAATTCTGATAGCATTCGTGAATTCTTTAGCAACTTGCAGCACAGTCTCGCGGCTTGCAGGCACGCTTTTAAAAACATTTTTGCCGTCTGGCAATAACAACACCAGTTCTAAATGTTTCTCTTTCGCCCACACGTAAACGATCGCGGGTTTAACTCCCGTCAAGCGATTGACGCTGCTGAGAGTCTCTCGGATACTTTGCTGCGTGATTGACTTTTGATCGAGATTGCCCCCAAAGTAACGTTCAAATTCCCGGCCCTGAACTCTATCCCTTTGCTGCACCGCGTCGATCGGGTTTATTGGCATTTCTCTCGATCGAGAAATCTCAGGAAGCCTCAAATTCGCGACACTTTCTGCATTTCCACCGCTGGCGGGCTTCTGTGCAGTTGCCTGCAAGCTGCCGTTTTCTGTGGCACTAGACGCACCCACATTGTCTTTTAACACCGACTGCGACAGCAGAACAGAGCCGGCAGCAGTCTCGTTCGACGGCACCTCAACAGCCACAGCAGCCGGTTCTGGGGATACATTTGCGGTACTAATATTTGGCGCCGACACGGAGGGGGTCTGAGTGACAATTTGTTGAGAATTGCCTGTAGTTTTTAGTGCCACGGTGGTAGTTGGTGCTGGACTCGGCAGGTTGAGCACTTGCCCGCTAGCAGTTGGGGAGGTGGCCGGGCCCGACTTCGAGTTTCCCGTCGCAACTGTGGCCGCCGTGCAGTTTCCTAACGGGCAAGTGCTTTGCAGCAGCGTCAGCGAACCCGATCGCACCTGCCCGTCTGTAGAAATGCTAACGCTCGATGCGCGATCGCTCGCCGTTTCGCCAACGGCAGCCCGAAACAATCCCCCAGCCTGGATTGCCACATCGCCGCCCGTATTTCCATTAGCTTTGATCGAAACAACCTCAACATCTTTCTGCCCGGTAATCTTGCTCGAACCGGCACTTCCCGACTGCGAACTAGAATTGATCACCCCTGTAACGATCCGGCCCGGCGCCACGATCGAGATATCTCCGCCGCTTCTGCCACCGAAAGCATTGACATTGCCAGCTTCTACCGAGCCCGCGCTGCGGATGTTGATATCGCCCGCCGCCCCAGAAGCCGATCGAGATGAAACAGTACCAGCAGTCACGTTGCCTTGACTGCTAGTGATGTTAATCCCCGCATTCGAGGTAACGTCTCCGACAGCCACAGTACCGCCCATCAGAGAGATCGTGGCGTTATCAGTGCCGACGATCGCACCCGGAGCCACGATCGCCCCTGTTCCCAAGGGCGATCGAATCGCCGTCGGATCTTGAAATGTCACCGAATTTGGCGCTGCGGTTGCCGGAGCAATAGTTATCAGCCCGCTACCGTCAGCGCGCCCGATCGCGATCGAACCAAACCCGTTCCGCAGCGAGTTCAATTCCGCAGCAGTCAAATCCAAAGCCTCAGTCTCAGCAGCACCGGCAATAGTAATATTGTGAGCCGGATCGGCAGGTTGCAGCACTCCATTGCCGTTGCTGGCGATCGAATTCTTGCCGCCCGTCAAGTCAATTTCGTTGCCTGTCAGAGTAATATTTCCCCCTGTTTCCGAGCCGCCAGCTTCGATCGCGCCAACAGTAACTGCGCCGCGGCCGCTTAGCGTCACATTGCCCGCGCGATCGCCCCTAGTGTCGATCGCGCCAGCGGTCACATTGCCCTCTGCGGTAACGCTCACATCTCCCCCCTCTGTGCGCGGCACTTTCCCAGAATTGACTGAAGTGCTGATGCTGGGGGGAGTTCCCGTGCGTAGCTGACCTGCGGTGACATTGCCCGCTGTGCTATTGATGCGAATTTCTTGATTGTTGGTAGTGATATTTCCGGTGCGGATATTGCCCTCTGCTTTCAGAGTAATTGAGGCATTGTCTGCTCCTGTCAGGGAACTTGTGGTGGTGATTGTTCCCAAACCGGTTGGCGATTGAATAATTAGCGGATCGTAAAATGTGAAATTATTAGCAATCAGAATCGAACCGGTACCGTTGCTGCGGCCGATCGTAATTCCAGCAAACCCATTTTGCAAACTTCCGAGGTCGTTTGCCCTCAGATTCAAATAAGTATTAGTCCCCACATCTCCAGAACCAGCGATCGCAATATTTTGACCGGGGCTCCAAGGTTGCAGTACCAAAAAGCCCGTCCCGCTGACCGAATTTTTCTCACCAGTCAAATTAATTTCATTACCAGTTAAAGTAATGTTTCCCGAACCCCCGGCGACGAAGCTCACTCCCAGAACATTCCGAGCCGTCAAAGTTACATTTCCCGCCGATTTAGAGCCGCTAGCATCAACTTTTGCTGCCGTGACGTTCAGGCCTTCGAGCAAAATATTGCCGCTGCTGCCGGTACTGGAATTCGATGCAGAAATATTGTTGGCAACGGTTGTTCCCGGACTGATCAAACTAATATTTCCGCCGTTGCTCGACAAATTGCCCGCAGTAATTTGACTTCCAGAAATTGCGATCGCCCCGCCAGCCGTGCTAATTGTATCGACCGCATTCATCGAAAAAACACCCGCACCGTTGCGATCGGCATCTGCTCTGAATGTTACCGAACCAGTAGTTGCGGCAAAGCGCAACTGATTGTCCGCCAAATCAGCAATTTTAATATCGTTGAGCGCTTCCAGAACCACATTTGCCGTCCCGGAGATACTTTCCAAAGCTCTTCTAGAAATTGTCAGCGAAGGAGCCCAATTGTTTTGCTGTCCCGGTGACGTTCCTGTTGCCAAAATATTACTGTTAGCAATAACTGCCGCATCCCCCGCAGCTTCTGAGGAATCTGTAATTAAAATATTTTCCGGATCGAACAGCAAAGTCCCCAAACCGTTTGTCCCGGAAGTATCGACAGTGCCGTTAAAAATCAATCTTTGCTTGCCCGAAACTTCCACAAATCCGCCAACACCGCTGCTGTTCGATTCTGAAACGCCCTGCGCGCTGATGCGACCCAAAAATGCTGTTGTGTTGTCCGCCCAGACAAAAACTCTACCGCCGTTACCTGAGCCAGTGGCGTTGGCGGCGATCGAACTTTTGCCATCTGCGTAAGTCATCGTCGCATTCGGCACAGTTCCCTCGCCTCGGTAATCTCCCCCGATCCGCACCGTGCCGCCGCCGGTCGGCCCCGAAGCCTCAATCTTCGCGGACAACAGCCCTACCTTGTCGCCCAACACGTTGACCTGGCCTCCCGCGCCCCCCCTGGCAGACACGTTCGCCTCACCCGATAACAGCGCAGTTCCAGCACCTGCAGGCACTGTGATGCCGCCCGTCAGTACGACTTCACCGCGATCGTTCGCAGTTATACCCGTAGCGCTAGCCACCCCCGGGCCCGACAGCAGCCGAGGTAAACTCAGGGGAGAGAAGGGAAAAGCGGACGAACCCGACACTGCCTGGGCCGGAGCAACTTCTAAACTCAGCAAAAGTCCGTTTTGACTCAACCGCACCAGATTTTCCCCCGGGACAGCCGCCACAGTAATTTGACCCCCTGGGGCTGAAAGTTGCCCGGTACTGATGACCGTACCGCCCAGCAAAGTCAAATTTTGCCCGGTGCCGACAGCCAAGTTACCGGCATTGACAATACTGCCGGACTGTGAACCAAAAGCAAAAGCATTCGGCCCTCCGACTAATGCCGCGTAGTTGTTCGCCCCGGTACCGTTGAACCAGCCGCTGTCAAAACCGATACCGCTAGCGGTGGTAGCCAAAAAAGACCCGGGTACGTCTAGTCGGGCATTCGTTCCGAAAATAATCCCTGCGGGGTTCATCAGGTACAAGTTAGAATTGCCGCCGCTAACTTGAATTAGACCGTTAATTAAGGAAGCGTCGCCGCCCACAACGCGGCCGAGGATATTTTTAATGTTTGGGTTGGAGATGAAATTGGCAGTTTCGCCAGAATTCAGACCGAATCGAGTAAAACTGTGGAACAGATTTGCTCCGTCTCCCGAGGGTGTGCCGCCTTTGATGTCGTAGCGAGAGGGCGACGCACCCGGTGTGGTGACGGTGGTTCCGGTGCCATCTGGGGCTGCAATAATCGGCCCGGCCGCAGCAATTTGAGATTGAGGACAAATTGCCACAATCACCCATCCGCTGCTATCTTCTTTGAGGAAAACCAGGTTGGGAGAAAAATCTAATATCAAAAATCCAGCAAGGGGAATTGCTGCCAGAATCGATCGCACAGCACGTTGAGCATTCATAAGTTTGCCTCGATCTAGACCTGAATTCGAGTTTTAAATGGAGATTTGGCGTAAAAAATAGTCGATCGCACCCCTATACTGACAATTCCTAACGCTAACTCTCGATCGCAAATTTCAAATTTTAAGTCTAATTTTGATTGTGTGACCAACATAGCAAACACTGACAGTCAGTGTCGAAACACTCTTCAGTTTAACCAGAGAAAATTATGAGCGATCGAATTGTCCGTTTGATCGGTTTAACAGGGGGCATCGCCACCGGGAAAACCGCTATATCTAATTATCTAGCAGATAGCTGTGGATTTCCGATTTTAGATGCCGATATCTACGCCCGCGAAGCTGTGCACCCAGGTTCGCCAATACTGGACTCTATTGTAGAACGATATGGCGCCCTTATTTTGCTCCCCGACGGCAATTTAAATCGGCCAGAGTTGGGAAATATTATTTTTTGTAACCCAGCCGAACGGCAGTGGTTGGAACAACAGATTCACCCTTACGTGCGCCGCCGATTAATTGAGGTAACTCAAAGCTACATTGCTGCATGGAATCCGGTATCGCCAAACACGTTGACTGTGGTTTTGGTAGTACCCCTGCTGTTTGAAGCTAACATGACTGACTTGTGTACCGAAATTTGGGTGGTGTACTGTTCTCCCGAAGTGCAGTTACAACGGCTGATGCAGCGAGATGGCTTGAGTTGCGATCGAGCGTCGGCCCGCATTAGGGCCCAGATGCCGCTAGCTCAAAAGTGCCAACAAGCTGATGTTGTTTTGGACAACTCGTCAACCCTCGACTCGCTGTTTTTACAGGTAGATGCCCAAGTCAGGCGATTTTAGATTTTAGATTTTAAATTTTAGATTTTATAGCAACCTTCAGGGCTTTTAAGACTACCGATAACCTCATGAATAGAACCCGAGACCCCTCTACCCTAAACGGTTTGATTCCCATATGTAACTGTCAAGTGTCAATTGTCAATTGTCAACTGCTATAGATTGACTCCGCGAGCTCGGTTGAAAAACCCGGTTTAAGGAATTTCAATCACCATAATATTTATATGTAGGGTGCTGATGGTGCGTCTGGGTACTCTACTTTTGTGTCTTTAATCCGAGGGTCGCGTCCTCATATCAATAAATTATGAAGTAAATCTGAAGAATCGTAAATTTTTACGATTTGCGCTTTTCGTTACCTGCTTTGAAGAGCGTTTAAAGAAGATTTCAGGGGCTGAATTCTGCTGGTAGCCGGCAATCTGCGGGTCACTCGAACTTACGAGCTCCACAGCGAGCTAGATGATGGGTGTCACCCCCTTTTGAGGAAAAATAAAAAAAAATTGCCGAGGCCGTCAATGACTAATTGATGGTTTCACGACAATTCAACTTTTTTACCTTTTTTGCCCTGATAGCAGAGTACAGGCTGCGTATCAAGAAGTGGAAAATACCACACAGAACTCTATGATGCGCCTCTACTCTTGTATCCTGATGTCAAGCCTGTTACTGAGCGGCACCTCCGTTAAGGCTCAAAGCTTAGAAACTCGATCGACCTTTTTTGCTGGAGACAACTCTGCTCCCGAAATTATCACCGCTGCAGCCGAGACTCAGATATTTTACGCCGATAACGATAAAGATGTCTTGCCAGAACGAGGCAGCGGTAGATAAACCCGAAAAAATCGATAATTATCTGTTGGGAATTAGGGGAGATGGGGAGAATGAGATAATGGAAAATTGGAATAGGAGGAGAAAACTTGAAGATTTCGAGCCAATAATTCAGCAGTTAGGCACCGCCTACCAAAAAACCGATTTTTTAGCCGTATTTGACGAATCAAGACCTGATTTTTGGCTGTGCCAGTTTTACGCTCAAACGTCCTCAAGATATCAGATGCCAGCAACTGGCGCGAAATGTTGCACTCAAAAAATAAAAGTAAAGCGCAACTATTCATCTTGTGCTTTACTTTTATTTTTTAAACTTTTGAAGCTTTAGCCTTCCGCAGCTTCGCCGCCAACAACCACATCGCGAATCCGCAAACTCGGGCCGCCGCAGCCCACGGGCAAACCGCTTTGTCCTCCCTTGCCGCAGCCGCCGGATTCATCCCAGTAGAAATCGTCGCCGATCGCCTCAATATCGGCTAAAGTGCTGAAAACATTACCCGAAAGAGTCACATCCCGCACCGGATTGTCGAGTTTGCCGTCGCGGATCATCCAAGCTTCACCGGCGCTGAAAGTAAACATCTCGCCGTTAGTCATGCCGCCTTGCCAATTGCGCGCATAAACTCCTTCTTTGATACCAGAAAATAAGTCCGGCACCGGCGTATCGCCCCTTTCGATCCAAGTATTCGTCATGCGGACGATCGGCGGATAGTGATAATTCAAACACCGAGCGTTACCAGTAGGCGTTTCTCCCAACTTGCCCGCAGTTTCCCGCGAGTGCAGCCGCCCGACTAAAGCGCCGTCTTTAATTAACTGAGTAGTAGTCGCCGGAGTGCCTTCATCGTCGTAGCAATAGCTGCCCCGGTGTCCCTCTGGCGCTGCACCGTCGAAAATTTGCAAGTTTTTCGGGCCGAACTGGCGGCCGAGGGTCATAATTTCCAGAATGTCGGGATTTTCGTAGGCCATGTCGGCTTCGGAAAGATGCCCGAAGGCTTCGTGGACGAACAATCCGGTCAAAATTGGGTCAATGACGACGGTGTAGGTGTTGCCTTGGACGGGGGGTAAGGCTAGCGAATCTACGGCTCTCTGGGCGGCGCTGCGAACTTGAACATCGAGCTCGGTTAAGTCTTCGTAAGCTTTGCGGGAACCGGTGGTTTCGCGGCCGGTTTGTACGGTTTCCCCGCTGCGGGCTGTGGCGGCAAAGCGCATTTCCATGTCTGCCCAACCTTGTTCGAGCATGGTGCCTTCGGAGGTGGCGAGGATGATGCGCTGGGTGCTGTCGCCGTAGCGCACTGAGATGGTGGCGATGCGGGGGTCTATGCTGCGCAAAATGGCTGCGTAGCGATCGCACAATTGCTTTTTGTCAATTAGGGGCACCAGACGGGGGTCTGTTCCTGTCAGCGGCAGCAAGCAAATGTCTTGTACTGGGGTGACAGGCGCGAGAATCGTTTCTTCTTCGCCGATCAGTTTGGCCGCGGCGATGGCTTCTTCGATTCTTTCGGCGAGGGTGGAAAGTCGGTTAAAACTGGCAAAGCCCCAGCCGCCTTTGTGACAAGCTCGGACTTGGCCGCCAATTGAGACTCCTTCGCTGAGGGTTTCAATTTTTTCGCCCCGCAGCAGGATGTCGGTGCCTTCGGCTTCTTCGAGTCGAATTGCCAGATAATCTACTTGGTTGCGGTAGCGTGCCATTAAGTCTGACAGCAGATTTTTTGAGTCGGCGATCGAGGTGGGCATAAGGAAAGCACGGTGTTTAACTGATTTCATTTTGCACTTTTGCCGGGGCGATCGGGCTATTTGGTGCAAAATATCGCCCCAAGCGCGGAGATTGCGACTTATTGGTACGGTTCTGCCAATATCAGTAGTTGACAAATGTGGATATCCTGTGAGTTAGGAGCAAGGCGCAAGAAATTATGCGGGATTTTTTGGTTCTGCTGGTGCTTGAATTCTTACTCCTGAACTTTCCTATACATAAATACTTCATCCTTCATACCTGTGAAGGTTGGTTTATAACTACTGTGAATACTTACTTTTTACCGACAATCAGCGAAATTTTAGCCTCCTCTGGCGAAAATGACCTCAGTCTGTTTGAGGCGAAGTTGGCCTCAGAAAACAATCGCCCGAAGTGTCCTGGAAGCCGTGGGGCCCAGAGGCTGAAAGCTGAACAGGAATGGTACGGGGCGATCGCGGCTTTGAATCAAATGCTCGACCGGCAAAAACACTGTCTCTCCCCAATCCCCAATTCCTGTCAGGGATTGGTGTTGTCGGGCCCGTCTTCGGTTTTGACTGACCCCGCTGTGGCTTCGGGCTTTGCTAATTGGATTTTTACCAGTATTCCCGACAGCGATGCAGCTTTGTGGTCTTTTCGGGCCAGACAAACTTTAGCTTTGCTGCCGGCGGCCCAGGAGCAAATATCTGCGCCTGCGGCGGCCCCGGCTTTGGCTTTGGCGATCGGCGATCCTTTGGCGAACGAGCAGTTTTGTGTGGTTTTAACTGCTAGTTTTAGTCTGGTGATGGTTTTGGGTGAAAATTCCGTCGGCCTTCCAGCTTTTCTATTTTCTTTCGATCCGCAAGTCGTCGCCAAAGCTTGGGAAGTTTTGCGGCGCCGGGTGACTGAAAGCGACAGTTTGCTTGCCAATTCTGACGGCGGTATCAATTTGCCAGCGAGCCAATTAACTCATAATTCTACTAAATTAGATGCGCTGTTCCAGCAGTTTTCGCCTGTTGTTCCCAACTATCAAACAGTCGCGCTGTTCAGCCGCTTGTTGTTGAAGAATTTGCCACTCAAAATCGACGAATCGGGCCGGGTTAAAGATGAAAGAGCTGATGATGGTTTGAGCCGCAGGCATCAAAAGTTATCAGCTACAGATATTAACTGCAAATCTCCAATTCCTCTGGCTACTAAAGAGGTGGAATTGCTGCAGGCGATCGCCCACGAAGTCCGCACTCCTTTGGCTACCATCCGCACGCTGACTCGATTGCTGCTGAAACGTCCCAAACTCGATCCGGTGGTGGTCAAGCGTTTGGAAATGATTGATGCTGAGTGTACCGCTCAGATCGATCGCTTCGGTTTAATTTTCCGCGCCGTGGAAATGGAAATGTCGCAAGCGAAAAATTCCGCATTGCAGCTAACAGCCATGTCTCTCGGTGAAGTGCTGCAAAGTAGCATTCCCCGCTGGCAAAAACAAGCGACTGTGCGCAACCACACTTTGGAAGTTATTGTGCCGCAAAAATTGCCGGCGGTAGTCAGCGATCCGACGATGTTGGATCAGGTTTTAACTAATTTGATTGAGAATTTTACTCGAACTTTGCCCTCGGGGAGTCGCATTCAGGTGGAGGTGACTTTGGCTGGCGATCAGTTAAAGTTGCAGTTGGAATCGGAACACCTATCTGAAGGTAATGGCGAATCGACTTTTGGACAATCGGCGAATTCTCCTTTGCGATCGATCGGGCCTTTGCTCATGGTACAGCCGGAGACGGGAAGTTTGAGCTTAAATTTGAGCGTGACTAAGAATTTATTTCGGGCTGCTGGCGGGAAGTTGGTAATTCGCCAGCGCCCCCAAAAGGGTGAGGTGATGACCGTATTTTTGCCGCTGCAATAGTTTATACCCAGTGCGATCGTCCCCCTGCAAGCGAATGTTCTCAGTCGCGAGGGAGACGATCGCGGCTCAGGTATCATGTCGATCGCGGCTTGGGGGGGCTATGCTCGCCCGTACAGCCCGCACAAGTCGATAAAACGCCTTTAACGATCGAAATTTGTCTTCAACTCTACTGACGGCAAAGACTTTAATATTTATCAAAAGCTAAGTAGTCAGTACAAATAAACATAACTTGGAAAGGGCGGGTGAGTTTACTCATCAGCTCTTTTCTAGTATAGATTCTATGCTCTTTAGCTCCCCTACAAAACCCTACCCGAGCTTATTTTTTTTTCGTGCAGTTATACTTATAGTCCTGGACGCACGGGTAGCTAGAAACCGGGTTTTTTAACCCTCATATTTGCTTAAAACCTTCAATCAGAGTCAAAAAACCCGGTTTCTTTGCGTTGATACATAAGTTTTGACTGAAAAACGATCGCCCTTCTAACAAACCTTATTTTCATTGTCAAGCCGCACGGTTGAGCTAGCCCGATCGGGTTAGCTTAAATAAGTGTCACTGCAAAAAGCGACTGGTAACTAACTTGTACCCCCAGTTATCAATAGATATAGCGACGGAAAAGCAAAAACAAAACTTGGACGATCGAACAACTTACTTAGATAAACAAATGGAAATTTCAACTTTTGAACTGTTGGCAAAGCCGATCGCACCTCCAGTACCCACATCACCAGAACTCGCTCCAGTGCTGCGCCGAGTCGTTCAAGGATACTTTCTCACCATCTCTAATCTCGAAGCGATGGACTTGCGATATCGGATTGAGTTTACCGTCAGTTTGCCCGTACCGGCCGATCCTAATAAAATCTTGATCGACGGCGTTAACGTTCGGTTAATTATTGACGTTGAAGGCACTAACACCTTTATACCTCTGACTCAGAGCCCAATGAATCCCAGTGTATATTGGGGGGTTTTCAGAATACCTGCTGGCAAAACTGCATCTGTGGAACTGTTGCCTATTGTACCAGCAGCTCTCACTCCGGGTACCTTGGAAGTACGGGGATATGTCTCGCTGTTTTTCCACCCCCGCCGTTTCTTTCCAGGCCCCGCGATCCCAACCAAAAAAGCAGTCAGAGTGTTGCTGAATCCAGAAATTCGGGGTACTTTTTTGCCGAATGGTTTTCCTGGTGTAGTTGGGGATCTAGACTTCGATCAAATTAATTACACCCTGGCGATTGCTAGCGGCCAAGCACTGAATCTGATTCCACTGAAAACGAGCGGCCCAATTATTATCGATCCGCCAATTCTGATTCCGGTTTTGGAAGAGTTGCGCAGCGGTAATTTGGAGTTAGCTACTTCGGAAGCAGACTCTTCATAAAAAGCTCAAATGCTAGTAGAACTTCTAGCTGAAATTGAACCAAACGAGGCCAATTTGAAGGCGCTAAATACCGTGATGAACAAGTTCGATATTCCCGTGAAAATGTCTCACTGTTAGAAAAGAAGGGAATTATCCACCAACTCTATAGGGTGGGAAATACCTAAAATCCCTTGTATGTAGGGTGCGCTCGGGCCGCGCACCTTGCCGCTAGTTCGATCGTTCGGAATTCAGTCCCCGCGAGTTTTTCGCTCGGACGGAAGTCCGAACGATCGAACGTTAAAAATCGAAAAGCGAAAATGGTATGAGGATTATTCAGATGCAACCAGTATTTAAGTTTCAGCCAATTTCCTTTAGCTGGGTAGCGGTTCACCCACAGCCAAAAGGCGTTATCCAGTTTATAGGCGGCACTTTTTTTGGCACTTTTCCTACTCTATTTTACCGACATTTTTTAAAAGAGTTGTTTGCCGACGGCTATACAATTGTTGCTTTGCCGTTTAGGTTTAGTTTTCGCCACTGGCCGATCGCACTTAGTTTATTGCAAGAACAGGAGATACTTAGAACAGAACTAACAGAAGTTGCGAAAAGACGGGGGTATGAATCGGATATTTATCAAGAGCGATCGAGCTATTTTTGGGTCGGTCACAGTTTGGGATGCAAGTACATCGCTCTTTTAGAGTTTTTAAGCGATGCCAATTGGCCAACGATTGCGAATCAATGCTGCGGTAGAGATGAAAATCTACAGATTCACAGCTTAATCTACAATCGCAGTATCGAGACACCTTCAATTAAAGGTCAACCGTCTTTATTAATTGCTCCCGATATCAGCAACACCGAGAGTGCAATTCCGATTCGATCGCTCGCAGTGCTGTTAGACAAACTCGGTTTGGGAGTGCGGCAGACAAGAGCAGAAACCCAGTGTTTTATTGCCAGCAGTTCTTTGTTTAATTTAACTGCACTGGTTTCGTTCGACAGAGATGAAATTGCCGGCTCGGTCAGGGATATTCACAAAAGTCTGGAAGTACAGAAAAACAGCGATGTGCTTTGGTTAGTTGAACAGTTGAAAACTAGAGAATTGCCAGCTTTAACTCGGGAAATTGAAGGCAATCATTTAGAACCTATCGGTATCCAAATTGGGAATTATATTGTGGGATTAAATCCTTTTAAGACATTCATAAAACCCATTAAGTACCGCTCGCTTGAAGCTCAATGCGTTCAATTTTTAAGCGCTTTAAAGCTGAAGTTAGCACCCAAGGTAGATCGATAATATCAAATCCAGTTTCAGTGAAATTATCATATAGCAACCGCCACATCTGGCGCGGATATAAATAACCTCATCAATAGCTCCCTGAAACCGCTAGCATAAACGGTTTGATTAGGGTACATAGTAAGCTGTCAACTGTCACAGGTCAACTGTCAACTGCTATACCATGTCCGGTCAATTACCTGCAATCTGTAAAGGTTTGATCGTTCGGACTTTAGTCCTCTGATTATGAGGACTAAAGTCCGAACGATCAAACCCATCTTATTATGGTCGTCCGATCGCACATGATATAATGCTATGGCTCGGCTTCGCGTCCGCTCGCCCTGCACTCGGAAAATTATCATTCCGAATCATCAGCGCCGCACACATTTTTAATCATTTAACATCTCAATCGCAAACTCCGTTCCTTCTCCCAATGCAGAAATACAGCTCAACTTACCGCTGTGGGTTTCTTCAACGATTTGACGGGCGATCGCCAATCCCAATCCCGTCCCCTTCCCAACCTCTTTTGTAGTAAACAAGTGGTCGAATATCCGCAATCTTACTGAGTCTGGCATCCCGGGGCGGTTATCTTTGATACGAATTGATACTGTTTGCAAGTCGATCGACCTGGAAGTAGAAATCGTAATTCGCCCAGGATTGGCTTTTAGTTCCGCAAAGGTTCGCCCAACGCACGCTGCATCCAAAGCATCGATCGCGTTGGCGATAATATTCATAAACACTTGATTTAATTGTCCGAAAAAACACTTGACAAGCGGCAAATTACCGTATTTTTTTACCAGAAATAATTGGTTGAAAGCCTCTCACGAGTGAGGGAGAAATTAAAATCAGACTATTCATTACTCCAATCCTCGGACTTCTAGGTAGAGGTCGCTCTCCACAGGTCAACTGTCATGAACGTCAACTGTCAACTGTTGAAAATCTCAATTGCCGGACGTTTATCGTTAGCTTTGAGGCGGTATTTCAAAATCAACAGCGTACTGTCAATCCCTTCGTGGAGGTTGCAAGCCACTTTTTCGGCGGTATCGGCTCGGGAAAAAGTGTGCAGCGTCGTGCTAATCTCGCGAAGCCGCTGCGATGCTATTTTCATCGACGGGATTAGCTTCGGCAAGTCTTCGACGAGGAATTCTAAGTCAATATCTTCGGCACGCTCGGTGACGAATGGCGCGGGTTCGGGATAAGATTGTAGATAGCATTCAATATGAGCAATTAAGTCTTGAATGTATTCTTCGGCGTTGTTGACGCTGGCTGTGATAAAGCCAATCGGATTGTTGATTTCGTGCGCTACACCGGCTACTAAATTGCCCAAAGTTGCCATTTTTTCATTTGGGATCGTTTGCAGTTGGGCTTGTTGCAAATCTTCGAGCGATCGCTCTAATTGCTGCGCGTAATCTTGGGATTGTTGGTAAAGGCGGGCATTTTCCAGAGAAATCGCGGCTTGGGCGCACAAAAGTTGCACGACTTCGAGGCGCGATTCAGTAAATGCGCCAATCGTTAATTGATTTTCCAAATACAGCAACCCGATTAATTTACCCTAATACAAAATCGGCGCGCACAGCACGCTTTTGGGCTGTTGCTGCACGAAATACGAGTCAGCAATAAAATCGGTTCCTGCTGTCGCATCATCCAGCACGACGGTTTTTAAGGTGCGTTTAACATAGTCGATCAGTGTGAGGGGAAGCGATTCGCCCTTTTCTAACGGCACTGATAGCAAGGTAACGCTTTCGTTCAGGTTTGCTAGGGCTTCTACAGCCAGATTGCCATCTTTGAGCAACAGCAAAGCCGCCTTTTTTGCCCCGGCATTTTCCATCACAAGCTGCATTAAAGTGCAAAGCAATTGCTTTAGTTGAATTTGACTCGACAAAGCTTGCAATGCTTTGAAAATAATGGCAAAATCGAGGTATTCAGAAATGCTGCTGCTAGAGCGGGTTGTTTGGATAGTTCGATCGCTCAATGAAGATTTATCAGCAGTTTGAAACCGGGTTTCGCCCAGGAAAGGGCGAGATCGCTGGGCTTGCAATATGGGAATCAGCAGTTGCCGATAGCGGGTTTCTAAATCATCGGTTTTAGCTTTCGCCCCCCAGCGGGCGTAGCAGTAGTAAGCTTGCTGCATATAGGCTTCAGCGACTTTTTCCTGGCCCCAGCCGAGGTAAAATTTAGCTGTGAGTTCGTTGGCTAAGGCTTCTTCTTGGATGTAACCGTTGTCTTTGGCGAGGTGAATTGCGCGATCGTACATTTCTATTGCTTCCATCTTTTCATTCAGGACTCGATGTTTCTCTGCTGCAACTAAACATAATTTGTGCAAAAAAGTCATCGGTGCGTGGTTGGCCCACTGCTGGATCTTTCCCTGATTGGCACTAATCCGCTCTAAAATTTGAAGTTGTTCTGATGCTTCAGCATTGGCATAAATTGCCAAGCGCGTCAACGAATCATAGAAGTAAAAATTGGGAATTCTGACCTGGGAAACAGCCACCATTAAATATTGTTCTACCTGCACTGCATTTTCCAGCGCCGCACCGTATTCGCCCAACAAATAACAAAGCTGAAGCTTGTAACGATAGAACTCAAAAAGCCCGAACATATCGCTTGCTTGCAGGTGAACCGGCAGGATTTCCTCTTCGTTATAAGCAGCACCGATCGGCAAACAGGGATTTGCGCTTGCTCCCAATAAATTTAAGACTGCTTGCTCCACGATTAAATTGCAGTAAAACACTCTTTCTTGCTTGATTTGCCGGAGAAAATGATTGTATTGGGTAATTTCGGGCCCTAAATCTACTAAATTGTAACCGCGTAAATATGGAGTGTTGCAATACTCGGCTATACCGTAGGCTGTAAATTCCCAATCTCCGGTTTCCAAACCCAACGTGTAAATACAGCACTTTGCTTAACGATTAGGTACAATAGTATAGGTGATAAGAAAGAGAAAAATGAAACCCTACTCCCTAGATATGCGTCAAAAGATCATTAACACAAGGAGAAGCAGGTAACACCTCTATTAGGAAAGTAGCAGAAAGATTTCAAGTGAGTAAAAGTACCGTACAGGCACTACTAAAGCGAAAAAAAGAGACAGGAAGATTACTCCCTAGTCAGGCAAAGGGTGGTAAACCGAGCCAACTGTTTGGTCACGAACAACAGATTGAAGAGATGGTAGCCAAGTATCCAGATTACACACTTGCAGAATATTGTGAGTATTGGCACGAAAAAACAGGAGTATGGTTGAGCGAGAGTGCCATGTGCCGATTCCTAAAAAAGCAGAAACTTACTTTGAAAAAAAACACTCTCCTAGCAGTCAAGCCGATAAAGAAAGTAACCAACATCAGCGGATAGAGTATTGGGAAAAAATCCGAGATGTCGAACCATAAAAATTTAAATTTTTGGACGAAAGGGGCGTATTGCTAGGTATAATGAGGTCCAGAGCTAGAAGTAAAAAGGGAGAAAGAAGCTACGATATCAAGCCATTTTATAGAGGAAGTAGGGTGACAGTAGTTGGCGCAATAAGCAATAAGAAGGTAATCGCCATGAATCCAATGGGAAAATCTATGAATGGAGAGGATTTCAAGAAATTTGTGCAAGAAGAACTGGTGCCTTCATTATGGAAAGGAGCGGTATTAGTGATGGATAATCTGAAGGCACACAAGGTAGAAGGTGTGAAAGAAATGATCGAAGCAGTGGGAGCAAAAGTAGTGTATTTATCACGCCAACTCACCTGAGTTTAACCCGCTCGAATATTTATGGTGGGAATTAAAGGCATGGCTCAGGAGATTCGTACCTCGAAGTGTACAGAAGCGTGGAAAAACTCTGGGAATTGGGAGTGAAATTATGTTCAAGTAAACAAATCAGAAATTATTTTGCTCACTGCTGTTACTGTACCTCTTAGTCACGCAAAGTGCTGTAGTTTAGTTAACGGTAGCGCGATCGCTTCCGAACAGCTAAGCGTATCGGCAACAAGTTGATTTAAAATCGTTTCAGTCAGCGCGGCTAATGTAATCGTATTGATTGCAGCTTGTGCTTTCGCAATCTCGTCTAGCGCCAACATCAAAGGATGAGCTGCAGAAAGTTCATTGTCGCGAGCGGCTCCAATTAATAAGAGATAGTCGCCGTCTGACTCGCTCATCAACAACTGCATTAATTTCAAAGATGCGGAATCAGCGCACTGCAAATCATCGAGAAAAATTACTAAGGGATGTTCTTTGGTGGTGAATACTTGCAGAAATTTTTGCAACAGTAAATTAAAGCGGTTCTGTGCGGCTGTCCCAGACAGTTCTGTGGCGGTTGGCTGTTGGTCTATAATTTGCTCTCGTTCAGGAATTACGTCGATAATTATACCATTTTTCTAAAATCGTGCAACACTCTTCGACCCCCCCTAGCCCCCCCGCTGTATTGCGGGGGGAACAAGAATACTGTTGCATTCTTTTTTAAAATTGGTATTACTTGGGCGCTGTCACCAAGTGCGGCTAATATTTTGGTTTCCCAGGCTGCTAATTGGGTGTCACTTTCGCTCAGCAATTGCCCCATTAATTCTCGAAATGCTTGCACAAATGCTGCATAGGGAATATTGCGGTTGAATTGGTCGAATTTGCCTTTGATGAAGTAGCCGCGCGCTCCGACAATTGGTTTGTGGACTTCGTTGACAATGGCGGTTTTGCCAATGCCGGAAAAACCCGCGACTAACATTAACTCGCGCTTTGACTGGTTCTCTGGAAGTGTTTCGGAACCAGAAATGCGATCGAACGCTGCTAATAATTGGGCAACTTCGGCTTCTCTCCCGTAGAGTTTTTCTGGTATGATGAACCGATCGCACAAATCCCTCTGACCTATTTCAAAATCTTCTATTTTCCCACTTTCTTGCAATTGACGCAAACAAAATTCTCAATCAAATTTCAGCCCCAAAGCACTTTGATAGCGGTCTTCGGCATTCTTCGCCATCAATTTGCGGACAGTGGACGAGAGTACCGACGGGATTTGCGGATTGATGTCATGCAGCGGCGGCGGTTGTTTGGCAATATGAGAGTGTACCAATTCCATTGGATCGATCGACACAAACGGCAATTCTCCCGCCAGCAACTCGTAAAAAGTGACGCCCAGAGAGTAAAAATCAGTGCGGTAGTCAATCCCGCGATTCATCCTTCCCGTTTGTTCGGGTGACAGATAGCCTAATGTGCCTTCGAGCCGGTTAGGATTCATCAGAGTTTGAGTTTCCCTCGGCAGCACTGATGCGATGCTAAAGTCAATGATTTTGACTTGTTTAGTCTCGGGATTAATCAGAATGTTGGCGGGTTTAATGTCTTTGTGAATGATGCGCTGGCGGTAAAGTATATCTAATGTATTGCTGATGTCGATCGCAATTTGGAAAAACTCCACCAGAGATTTAACGGTTTTCCCTTTCCCCGTCCACTCCTGAAGAGAAATTCCCCCGAAGTCTTCCACAATCAGCGCATAGCCGTTGCGGTACGCTTCCAAGCTGTATGTTTGGATAATTCCGGGGAAATCTAGGTTTTTGGCAATGGTGTACTGATTGCGAAATTGCACGAGTTCGCTGAAGCTGGGATACTCGTGCCGCAAGACTTTGATGATGACGGGTGTGCGATCGCACGATCGAGTTCCGCGATAAACTAAGGTGCGAGTGCCTGAATAAATGGTTTCGCCGAGGCTGTATCCCGAGAGAGGTAAAGTTGTTGCGCTCATGATTTTTATATGGTGGAGTTACAATTAAGACTTTGCAATGAGTTGAGAGCAATTGTTTACTAAATTGTTTACCAGAAAGAATTGGTTTAAAGCCCAAAGCTTTTTCGGGAGAAATTAAAAGAAGACTATTCAT
The DNA here is from genome assembly GCF_036705795.1 of Microcoleus sp. ARI1-B5. Classification (NCBI taxonomy): domain Bacteria; kingdom Bacillati; phylum Cyanobacteriota; class Cyanophyceae; order Oscillatoriales; family Microcoleaceae; genus Microcoleus; species Microcoleus sp. ARI1-B5. Next base: position 106,533 of record NZ_JAUBVK010000010.1, on the reverse strand, counting down.
TACTCCAATCCTCTTCCTTTAAGGTAGAGGTCGCTCTCAACTGTCCACTGTCAACTGTCAACTGTCAACTGTCAACTGAATAAAGAGGAAGGACGATCGTAAATTCTGTTCCCTCTCCAAGCGTTGAATTCACCTCGATCCTACCTCCATGTTTCTCGACAATAATCGCATAGCTGACTGACAGTCCTAAGCCCGTACCCTTGCCCACAGGTTTTGTGGTAAAAAACGGTTCAAATATATTATTGACCACCGAGGGTTCTATCCCTATACCATTGTCTGCAATACGAATGACCAGGTTGCGAGCATCATGAACCAAAGTCCGAAGCATCAGAGTCGGTTTTTTATTCAAATTAGCTCGGTTATCCTCTGCCTGTCGCAAAGCGTCTATGGCATTAGTCATAATATTCATAAACACCTGATTTAGGGCCGCTCCGTAACAGTTTAGTAAAGGGAGTTTACCATAGTCTTTAATCACTTTGATTTCCTGATGTTTCTCATTAGCTTTGAGTCGATGCTGCAAAATTAATAAAGTGCTATCAATTCCCGAATGAATGTCTATCGGTTTAATCTCAGATTCATCAAGGCGAGAGAAGTTCCGCAGAGATTCGACAATTTGGCGAATGCGCTCGGTTCCTGTCGTCATCGAACCTAGGATTTTAGGTAAATCTTCAACGATAAACTCCAGGTCAATTTCTGCGATTTTAGCTTGAATTTTGGGTTGGGGTTGAGGAGATAGTTCTTCATATAAGTCAATCAACTCAATTAAGGATGTAATATATTCATGGGCATGGTTAAGATTGCCGTGAATGAAGTTAACGGGATTGTTAATTTCGTGAGCAATTCCGGCAACAAGCTGTCCCAAACTTGACATCTTTTCAGTTTGAATGAGTTGGGATTGAGTCGCGTAAAGTTTTTGCAGGGTGACTTCGAGTTGAGTGGCTTTTTCTTCTAACTCTTGGGTGCGTTCTTCCACCTTTTGTTCTAGGGTGTAGGAATAATCCTCTAACTGGCTGTAGAGTTGAGCGTTTTCCAAGGATATCGCAGCTTGGGCCGCGAGCAGTTCGATCACTTGCAGGCGATCGCTCGTAAATACCCCTTGGGTTAAGCGATTTTCTAAAGAGAGAATCCCAATTAATTTGCCTTGATTGACGATCGGAGTACACAATAAACTTTTGGGCTTTTGCTTTTGAATATAAGCATCCGAGGCTAGAGAAGTCTGAGCGATCGCATCATCAATGACCACAGTCTCCTGAGTGCGAGACACATAGTTAATAATAGAAGTAGGGACATCTTGGCTTGATTCAACGGGGAGCGCTCGCCTTACAGCAGCTTGATTATCTGTCGTTTTTTCCCCTAAAACAGCCGTGGTTTCTATAACTAAATTCTCACCTTTTAGTAAAATTAAATCGCATTTATCTGCTCCGGCATTTTTCATCACGATTTTCACTAAGGTGGAAATCAATTGTTCCAGTTGAATTTGACCAGATAGAGCTTGGGAAGCTTTGAGGATGGTGGCGAAATCTAGAGAGTCAGAAATGGTACTGCTGCTAGAATAGGTGGTTTGGATTGTTTGATGAGAAATAGACGAGCGATTGGTGTTTGAAATCAGGGTTTGGTTGAGGAGAAATCGATTCTGTTGGCTCTGCAAGATGGGAGTCAAGAGCTGGGGATAGCGTTTTTCTAAGTCATCAGTTTTGGCTTTGGCTCCCCAATGGGAATAGCAGTAGTAGGCTTCTTGTAGGTAGCCGGCGGCGATTTTTTCTTTACCCCAGTCGAGGTAGAACTCGGCTGCTAGTTCGTTGGCTAGGGCTTCTTCTTGAAGATATCCCGTATCTTTTGCACCTTGAATTGCTTGGTCATAACACTCCATAGCCTCAAGAACATTGCCAAATACTCGGGCTTGTTCTGCCTGAATCAATAAATACTTATGGAGAAAATTCTGCGGAGCACAATCAGACCATTCTCGGAGCTTTGCTTGATTTTCCTCGATCGCCCGCATATATTGTTGCTGCTGGCTCGGTTCAGCTTGAGGGTAGACCGCAAGCAGAATCAATGAGTGGTAAAAGTTATAAACTGCGATCGTGATCTGTCCGATCGCAGCCTGTATATGTTCGCCAGCCAGCAAAGCACAATCTAAAGCATTGCCATATTCCTTAAATAAATAGAAAATATTTGCTTTGGCAACATATAGCGCAAACAAGGACATAGAATTGTTCGTACTTTGCCAAAGTGGCAGGAAGTGCAATTCATCAAAACGCTCTCCAATCAATTGGAGCTTGTCAGAAGATTGGCCTTGTAAGTTTAAGGTAGCTTGCGCCCATATTTTAGCGTATGACAAGGCAAAATTATGCTTATTTTTTACTAATAACTCTATGTGAGGAGTTTGTTTTTCCTCGACTATTTCTAGTCTCTCCCCAGTCACAAATAGATTCTTACAGTAGTGCATGGAGTTATAACTAGCCCACTCCAAATCCCCTGTTTCCCAACCGCTTTGACATCCTTCTATATAAGCGGTTAGTGTAGCTTGGGCTGGCTCCTTCCAAGATCGGATCAGACCATTAAATAAATTATAAACTCTTGCTTTAAGTGCGACTCCCTGAAATTTATCTAACAAATTTAAAGCTAATTTGCCTGCATGATATCCTTGTTCAATGCCTCCCGGCGCTCCGCAGAGAATCGTGCCATAGAGCACATACGCATAAGCTGATAATCCAGAATATCCACCTTCAACGGTAAGATTTACTATCGTTAAGATCAGGGGACGAATCATCTCTGGCCTGGCAATATAAATCGGAGGAAAAAGTGCCATGAGAATCCGCAAAGCCGCCAGTTGCTGCGGATCGGTCATTTCAGGAATATTGTCTAAGTCTTCAATTCGAGGTAATTCTGGCATGGGGCGATCGCTGATGCTGGGAGCAATGTTAATTTCCAATTTTTCTAAGGCTTCAAAGCCGATTTCAATCGCTTTTGTCATCAGGCTTTGCGACTGATAACCTTGAATTTGTAGCTCATATATAATGATACTATCTAGCAAATTTTGAGCATTATTTAAAATAATCTGAGCAAGGCTTTGTAGTCGATCCCAATTGCCATTAAGGTATTCTGCTTCTGCTGTTTCGATATAAACAGCCAGCGTCAAATCATACTGAGTTAGCCAACTATCAGAGTCCAGCAGGGCCAAGCTAGTATTCAAATATCTGGCAGCATCTCCATAAGCCGTAGCAGCTTTGGCTTTTTTTCCAGCCTGTAGATTTAGTGAGGCGAGATGATTTAATTGAGATCGATCGGCGATCGGTTCAACCCCTATATTGAGTTGATGAACAATATCGAAAATATTGTATTTGTCGGTTAATTCAGGTGTTATTGCCAAAAGGAGCTGACCAATTTTTAAATGTGTCGCTTTTTTCTGTGATTCTGGAATAAGCGAATAGGCAGCTTGCTGAATCCGATCGTGTAGGAATCGATATATTACCGATTCATGAGTAGTATCGGTTGTCGGAACCGATCCCAAATAAAACTTATAGACTTCACTTTGGGGTAGGATCAGCCCTTCTTGCAAAGCTTTCCATAGGTGAGTGGCAGCCTCGGCTTCTGTTTGCTCTGAAACGATCGCCAGCGTCGTCAAATCAAAAGAGTTGCCAATACAAGCTGCTAGTTCGAGAATAGTTTGGGTGGTTTTTGGTAGTTTCTGTAACTGCAACGCCATGAATTCCACTACATCATCGGTCAATGCGGCCGATCGCACTTTTGCGATATCGCATTGCCAGTGCCCTAATTCAGTATCAAAGCTAATCAGCCCGTCTTGATGCAGAGCCTTCAGAAATTGGGTTGCAAAAAAGGGATTACCTTGCGTTTTTTGAAAGACCAAATCCGTGAGTGGTTGTGCTAATGCACTCGAGCAATTCAGCGTATTGGCAACCAACTGATTCAGGCTGGTATCGCTCAGGGGTTGTAACGTAATGGTATTAACGGTTGCGCCGCTGCGGGCAATTGCTTCCAAAGTCAGCATCAACGGGTGGGCGGCAAACACTTCGTTATCTCGATAAGCACCTATCAGTAACAAATAGCCTGCTGTTGATTCAGCGATCAAAAGTTGCATCAAATGGAGAGATGCCGAATCGGCCCATTGCAAATCGTCCAAAAACATTACCAGAGGGTGCTCTTGGGTTGTAAAAACTTGGATAAACTTTTGAAATAGTAAGTTGAAGCGATTCTGAGCAGATGTTCCCGACAGTTCCATCGCTGGCGGCTGAGGACTAATAATCAGTTCTAATTCGGGAATGACTTCAATAATGACTTGTCCATTTTCACCAACAGCTTCCAGAATCTGCGTTTTCCAAGTCTGCAACTGAGCATCACTTTCGCTCAGCAATTGTCCCATCAAATCTCGAAATGCTTGGACAAATGCTGAAAAAGGAATATTGCGGTTAAATTGGTCGAATTTGCCTTTGATGAAATAGCCGCGCTGCCGTACAATGGGTTTGTGGACTTCGTTGACAACGGCGGTTTTTCCTATCCCCGAAAACCCGGCGACTAGCATCATTTCGCCCCCCCTCTGTCCCCCCGAGGTTCGGGGAAATGAAAGGGGGTTCGCAACGCGGTCAAAGGCATTGAGTAAGGTTTCTACTTCGGTTTCCCGACCGTATAATTTTTCGGGAATGGTAAAGCGATCGCCAATATCTCGTTCTCCCAATTCAAACAGAACGATGTTTCCTGTTTCTTGCCACTGAGACAGACATTTTTCGAGATCGTGCTTTAATCCTAATGCACTCTGATAGCGGTCTTCGGCATTCTTCGCCATCAATTTGCTGACAATGGACGAGAGTACCGACGGGATTTGCGGATTGATGTCATGCAGCGGCGGCGGTTGTTTGGCAATATGAGAGTGTACCAATTCCATTGGATCGATCGACACAAACGGCAACTCTCCCGCCAGCAACTCGTAAAAAGTCACGCCCAGAGAGTAAAAATCAGTGCGGTAGTCAATCCCGCGATTCATCCTTCCCGTTTGTTCGGGAGACAAATAGCCTAATGTGCCTTCGAGCCGGTTGGGACTCATCAGGGTTTGAGTCGATCGCGGCAGCAAAGATGCGATGCTAAAGTCAATGAGTTTGACTTGTTTTGTTTGGGGATTAATTAAAATATTGGCGGGTTTAATGTCTTTGTGAATGATGCGCTGGCGGTAAAGTATATCTAATGTATTGGCGATCGCGATCGCAATTTGGAAAAAATCAGCCAGAGATGGCGCGGTTTCCCCTTTCCCCGTCCATTCCTTCAGAGAAATTCCCCCGAAGTCTTCCACAATCAGCGCATAGCCGTTGCGGTACGCTTCCAAGCTGTAGGTTTTGATGATTCCGGGGAAATTCAGGTTTTTGGCAATGGTGTACTGATTGCGAAATTGCAACAGTTCGCTGAAGCTGGGATACTCCTTGTGCAAGACTTTGATGATGACGGGTGTTTCGTCCCAGAGGCTGCGGGCGCGATAAACTAGGGTGCGAGTGCCTGAATAAATGCGATCGAGAATTTGATAACCTGTTAGTTCGATCATAGCGAGACTTATTATTTTGATTATTATAGTATTTAGTGTTACTAACTATAGCGCTCTAATCCCAATCAGATTCTCCCCCTCGTATAAATACTTAAAAATACCACAAATTTCCCCACCAGCAAGCAGCTAACTGTTAACGGTTAACCGTTAACAGTTAAGAGAATTAACTCATTCTGGCTTTCAAGGCATCTCGCGCTTGTTCTCGATCGTCAAAATGGACTTTTTCGGTGCCCAAAATCTGATAATCTTCGTGTCCTTTTCCTGCAATCAGCACGCCATCTCCGGGTTTAGCGTCGATAATAGCAGTGCGAATTGCTGCTGCGCGATCGCACGTGACGATCGGTTTTACGGTGGCGGGAATGCCTGCTAGAACGTCTTCCAAAATGCGATCGGGATTTTCGGTGCGCGGATTGTCGGAAGTAACAACAGCTACATCGGCCAACTCTGCAACGATTTTACCCATGAGCGGGCGTTTCGTGCGATCGCGATCGCCGCCGCAGCCAAACACGCAAATCATTTGACCCGGAATAAACGGCCGCGAAGCCTTCAACAAGTTCTCCAAACTGTCGGGAGTGTGCGCGTAATCGACAATCACGCTAATATCTTGGTCGGAACTAATTTGCACCCGTTCCATCCGTCCCGGAACTCCCGAAAACTGAGATAATTTCTCCACAATTGCGGACAAATCTAAACCCAATTCCAAAACAGCACCGACAGCCGCCAGCATATTAGATAAATTGAACTGACCGACTAAAGGCAAAACAAAAGCAGTTTCGCCCTTGGGAGTGTGCAGCATTCCCTTAACTCCGTTGGGCTGGTACTGCAAATCAAAAGCATACAAATCAGCCGTCTTGTCGGTAGTGCTGTAACTCCAGACTTGCTCGGATTTGAGGCTTTCAACAATCCGCCGCCCGTAGGAGTCGTCAATATTAATTACAGCGCGATTTTTGAGGTAATCCGAACCGAACAACAGAGATTTCGCCTCAAAATAATCCTCCATATCGCGGTGATAATCGAGATGGTCTTGAGTCAAGTTGGTAAACACAGCAACTTCAAAATTACAGCCCAAAACTCGCTGCTGTGCCAAAGCGTGGGAACTGACTTCCATCACGCCGTGTTTGCATCCGGCGGCTACAGCTTCTGCTAGCTGTTTTTGCAAGTCAACCGCAAAAGGTGTAGTGTAAAGTGCAGTTTGTTGGAAGCCCTGCCAGCGAGTGTAAAGCGTGCCGAAAATCGCTGCCGGCAACTGCATTTGATTGAGCAAAAATTCGATTAAATGAGTTGTTGTAGTTTTGCCGTTGGTACCGGTAACGCCGACAAGTTTTAATTTGCTAGCTGGATTGCCGTAAAATGCGGTTGCTATTTGACCGCAAACTTGAGCCATATCGGCTACTGGGATGACGCAGGGAAGCTCTTCTAGCCCCCCCAGGCTTCGGGGGGGTTGGGGGGGTGTTTTCTCGGCGGCTTGAGTGGAAATTATGGCGGCAATTGCACCGCCCTCGATCGCGCCTTGCCAAAAATCTCCCCCATCTACCCGAGTTCCCGGCATTCCCAAAAACAAATCCCCCGCCCCACAAGCGTGGGAATTAGTCGATAAACCCTTGACTTCGGCGTCGAGGGCCGGATGTTGGGCGTCAAAGGAAATGCCGGGAAGTGTTGCTAATAATTCTCTCAATTTCATCTGAAAAACTCCTCACTTGGATGTCTTGAATATGACTTGCGCCAGAAATTGTTCGATCCGCTACCTACAGGCTTTTTCGGTGTCCGGTGCGCGCCATCCGGGTCAAAGGTGCGGACCCGGCAGCCGGAGGGCTTGATTTTTTGCGTAAATCGTATTATTCTGACGGATGGATTTGCAAATATTTCTGTAACATTTGCTCCAATTGTGGGACTGTACAGCGGGGAGAAGGACGAGGTAATTGTTCTTCTGGGGAAAATGCAGCGTCGCCAGCAGAATTTCTTCGTTGGGGCTGCACTTTAAACAAAACTGGCACTTCGTACTGATAAGCTTGAAACCAGTCATCGCGTTCGGTAATGTCTCGTACTTCCAATTGAAACTTGAGGCTTTCAATCTGTTCGAGTTTTTCTTGCAACCCTTCACACAAGTGGCATCCGGGTTTGCTGTACAAAATTAATCGCATCATAAGAGTACAATTAGACTCGATCTTAAAATCTCGAAAGTGCGATCGGAAGTTGGCGAACCAGACTTCGCAAGAAGCAAGCTGCCGCATTATTATTGCCCTCAACGCACGATCCAGATTATCTTAGCATTGGCGGCGAACCGATTACTACAATTTGCCATCTCAATGCAAATACCAGCCGATCGAACCCTACACTCTGTCAGTAAAAAATGCTAATTACGCCTGAAATATCTGGTCGAATCAAATTATTGCGTCTGCCTCTAATCATTGGGATTGTTACTATTCACTCCTCGATCAATTCTGTGGGATATGCTGACAATTTTTTCCAGACGTTAATTGCCGGAACTTGGGGCGGTTCTTGCGTGGCTTTTTTGTTCATTCTTTCAGGATTCCTGTTTTTCAGAAATTTTAATTTATCGCTTAATTCTTACAGAGAAAAGCTGCAATCTCGGTTGTGGACTCTCCTAGTTCCCTATTTGTTCTGGAACTTGGCTTTATTGGCAATGGTGTTAATTGTCATGAACGTACCGGCAACGAGTGCAATTATCCAAGGGCATTACAAGAAATACATTGGAGACTACAGCTTCGCCAATTTTATAGATTGTTTTACCGGGTACAAAAGCCTGTATCCGATCGCATTTCATTTCTGGTACGTCCGGGATTTAATCGCGATGGTGATTTTGTCTCCGGTATTTTTGCTAATTGCCAGAAAGATACCGTATCTAGGTTTAGCTTTGTTTGCCGCGCCTTGGTTGCTGGAATTACAACTTGGTTTTATTAACATCCAGTGGTTGGGGCCGTTGTTCTTTTATTTGGGATGTCTGATTGCTGTTCAAAAATTGGATCTAACTTGGCTCGACCGACAAAAAAGTGCGATTTTAGGTATATACTTAGGGATGGCTGTGGTGCTGACAATCATGGAAATATCCGACATTCAAACTTTCAAACACCAGCTTGAATGCTGCACGAGAGTAGTAGGTACGGCGGCGATTTGGTGCGCTTCCGATTTGGTGTCTGGGAAGCTGGAAAAAGCCTGTTTAAATCTTTCTGGTTTGGCATTTTTTGTTTATGCTGCTCACGAACCAACGGTAACAGTTTTTAAGGAGGTTTTTCAGAAATTGTTAAATCCTTCAAATTCGCTGGCTGTCATTGTTAACTATTTGTTAATACTCACAAGTACCACTTTAGTAACGCTGGCGGTGGGGAATCTTTTACAAAGGTATACGCCTAAGTTTTTCCAAAGGATAACAGGCGCCAGAGGATAATCAGACGATTTTGGATTTTGGATTTTAGATTTTGGATTGAAGATTTTAAGATTTAAAAATTTAAGATTTAAGATTTAAGATTTAAGATGAGCAATGATTGATGGCATAATGCCTTGGAGTAGGGACATAACAATGTTGTTATAACTTACGCGCGGGCGGTCAGAAACCGGGTTTTTTACGCTTATCTGCTGGCTGCAACGAAGAATTTTTGTGAAAAAACCCGGTTTCTTGGGCTTGATGCTTCATTCAGTTGACAGTTGACCTGGGACAGTGGACAGTTGACAATCATAAGTCCGAGGATTGGAGTAATGAATAGTCTTCTTTTCATTTCTCCCTACAAGGCTTGGGGCTTTAAACCAATTCTTTCTGGTAACTCCTGGTTTTGTCCTTACTTGACTAATGAATCAAGCTTCAGTATAGTGTAAAAGTAACCCAACAAAAAGGAGGCTGTATGGATTACACCGAATACGCAGAAGCAAAGCGAAAAGCAGCAAAAAAAATTAGCGCCGATATTCGAGAACGCTGGAACAATCGCATCGTCACGCGGGGATTGCACTTGATGGGTGAAGCGGGGGCGGTGCAGTATTTGGCTGATTACGGGCGCGGAATTGGTACGGCAAAAGTTATTAGTTTTGCACTCTGCGCGGAGTCGGAAGGATACCCCTCCATGGCGATCGGCTTTTGGAAAAGAGCGTTTGAATTGGAAACAGGAGAAAAGCCGACTAAAAATCCTCCAAACAACTCTACCACCAATCCTGCTCCTGCTGCCAAATCAACTTCTCCGAGCAAAGTTGAGACTGTTAATTACCCCGTAGTTGCCGAATTACCTCCGCACTTGCAGCCGGGAAGGATTGTGACGATGCAGCCGGTTGACGCGCCCAGCGAACGTTCTTATTACATCGAAAATCCCGATTATTGGGGACAGCCAAAACGGGACGGCAATCGAGTTGCGGTCATCGCGACGCCAGATAAAGTATACTACCAATCGCGATCGACTAACCTGCGGCAGCAAGCATCAGTTGCGATCGATCGCACATTAACCGACACGGCCGCTCAAATTGGCACCTTTGTTTTAGACGGCGAACTTTACTACAAAAGCTGTACCGGCAGCGAACACCGCACGGGCGCGCAAGCTGCTACAGTTAATATTGAAAGCGGTTTTCCGACAACCCAGCCAACGGCAGTTTATGCCATTTTTAAAGCTTTGTTTTTCAAGGGAAATGACCTGACCCAAACTGCCGAATCAGAAAGAATTGCAGCCGGAGTTGCAGTTGGCGAAATGCTGGTGAGTTTGTCTTCAGAATTTGAAATTGTACCGACATTTCGCACCGCCGCCGAAAAACTGTTACTCGCTAAGCAGCAAGAATCTGAAAACAGAGAAGGAGAAGTTTGGATTTTGCACAACTGCCGCTATGTCGGCGGCAAAGATGTTAAGAAATTTCCGATGGTGAGGACTAAATACTGTCAGGAACACGATTTGTTTATTGTCGGGTTGACGCCGACAAAAGTTGCGGGGCGGCCGTTTAGTGCGATCGAAGTCGCCCAAGAAATCGCGGGCAAATTAGTGCCGGTCGGAACAGTGGGAACGGGCTTTAGCAGCGGGGAAATGCAGGAAATCGCCCGACTCTACGAGGCTAACCCCCGCGGAGTTAAAATTAAAGTGCGATCGCAGGGATTGACGGAAAGCGGCAAACTGTGGCACGCCCGATTCCTCGAATTGTGTTAAAATAGGACGGCGGTTGAAACCGCGTCTATACAAACGATGTCGGCCTCCGCAGACTTAAGAAAATAACATAATTTTAGCCGTCCGGTCTTCAGCCATGTCCTAGCCGGATCTGCGAATTCAAACAAATATTATCGCACAAAATCAGCCAAGGACAAATCAATGGCGATCGGCAAAAACAATTTTTACATTTCCCCAGAAGAGTACCTAGAAGGCGAACGAGTAAGTCCGATCAAACACGAATACAGACGCGGACACGTTTATGCAATGACTGGGGCCAAAAAGCCTCACATCATTATTTCTAGCAATTTAATCATGTTGTTAGGGACTCATCTTCGGAATTCGCCCTGCTTAGTTCTAACATCAGATATAAAAGTCCGATTAGAAGAGGCAAATTGCTATTACTACCCCGATATAGCAGTTACTTGCGACGAAAGAGAGATAAATTCCACCGAGGATTTCATTGTTCATCCGTCTTTGATTATTGAAGTCTTGTCGCCGTCAACGGCAACTTTTGACAGAGGCGATAAATTTGCAGATTACCAAACAGCATCGAGTTTGCAGGAATACGTACTTATCACTCAATCGGAAATCAAAATTGAATGTTTTCGACTCAATGCTGAGGGAAATTGGGTGTCTCAGATTTACAGACAAGGAGATGAGTTAGAGTTAACGAGTATAGATTTTCGCGGCCCGATTGAACAAATATATCAAAAAGTACCCGGAATTCTATTATAATGTATGAAACAACTTTTTCAACCACGAAATCCTCTGGTTCGTACCTTTGCACAAACCTTAAACCGCTGCTGTCCCGACGCGCTCGACTTGCTAAATCCCGGTGTCGCCGAACCGGAAATCAACTTATTCAAAAATCGTTACCAACAATCGCTTCCCGAAACATTTTATGATTTTTATCGCTGGTGTAACGGTTCGGCTTATGAGAGTTTAGAGAATGACTGGCTGTTGCCTTTTGAACACGGCCGGAGTATTTTACCTTTGGGATCTATTGCCAAGGAGAAAGATTTTTGGGACGCCCAGAGTCAAGTTAATTTTCAAGAATGGCAGCCAGGAGAATATTGGCATGAAGCATGGATTCCGTTTATGAAAGTAGATGATTTGTGGCTGCGGGTTGTGGATACACAGGGCTGTTTCGGCGGTATTCCGGGACAAATTATCAGTTTCGAGTGCAAAAGCGAACCTTTGAGAAGTATTGAATGCGATTCGTTTGATAAGTGGCTGGAAACTGTTATTGCCAAAATTGAGTTAGAATGTTTGTTTAAAGAGTTTCACGAAATCAATTTTGAGGAAGAAAAGGCAATATTTGCGATCGAGAAACGCATCAATCCCAATCGGCGCAGCGTCGAATTAGCACCGCGTTGAGGCACGGGTACGGACACCGCACCGTGCCTTTCGTCGTGTCAACTTAACGTCAAACGTAGTGCCGGTCTTCTGTCTGGCGATTAAGGCCCAGATCCCCCCTAACCCCCCTTCCTAAGGGGAGTAGGGGGTGGGACAAGAAGCGCTCAAAGTAAGTCTTCGATCGGGGGAGTAGGGGGTATGCGAGGGGGATCGGGCCTCGGCGATAAACGAGAGATACAACGGTTTTTAGCTGGTTGTTGACACGACGAAAGGCAATGCCGTTTCCTTACAGATATTCAGGTATAACAACTCACAAAGAAAACAATGATTAAAATTCTTCACCTTTCAGACATTCACATGGGAAGCGGCTTTTCCCACGGCCGCGTCAATCCAGAAACAGGTTTAAATACGCGGCTGGAAGACTTCGCGGCGACGCTGAGCAAATGTATGGACAGAGCAATTTCTGAACCCGTAGATTTAGTCATATTCGGCGGCGATGCTTTCCCGGATTCGACGCCGCCACCGTTTGTCAAAGAGGCTTTTGCGCGCCAATTCAGCCGCTTGGTGGAGGCGCAAATTCCGACGGTTTTGCTAGTAGGAAATCACGACCAACATTCCCAGGGACAGGGCGGCGCGAGTTTGGGAATTTACCGGACTTTGGGAATACCTAAGTTTATTGTAGGCGATCGCCTGGAAACTCACCTCATACACACCCGCAACGGCGCCGTACAGGTGGTTGCGCTGCCTTGGTTGACGCGATCGACCCTAATGACGCGATCGGAGACTGAAAGCCTTTCTGTGGGCGACGTTAACCAATTATTAACCGAAAAACTGACGATCGCCATGGAAGGTGAAATCCGCCGCCTAGATCCAAACATCCCCACCGTACTATTAGCGCACTTAATGGCAGATAAAGCCAGCTTGGGCGCCGAGCGTTTTTTAGCAGTTGGCAAAGGTTTTAACATACCCGTTTCCATGTTAACTCGCCCTTGTTTTGATTACGTAGCCCTCGGCCACGTCCACAAACACCAAAATCTCAACGCCAACAACAATCCGCCAGTAATTTATCCGGGAAGTATCGAACGAGTTGACTTTAGCGAAGAGAAAGAAGACAAAGGTTTTGTGTTAATAAATTTGGAACGGGGGAAAGCAGAGTGGGAATTTTGCACTTTGCCGGTGCGGGTGTTTCAGACGATTAAAGTGAATGTTTCCGAATCGGAAAACCCGCAAGCCGAGTTAGTTAAAGCTATTGGTAAGAAGGAAATCCAAGATGCAGTCGTGAGATTAATTTACCAATTGCGATCGGAACAATTAGATTTAATTGACAACGCAGAATTGCACGCACTTCTAGGCGAAGCCCACAGCTACACAATTCAACCGGAATTAGTCAGCCAGCTAGCAAGGCCGCGGTTGCCGGAATTGAATGCTAACAACAGTATCGAACCGTTAGAAGCCTTGAAAACTTATTTAGCAAGTCGAGAAGATTTGAAAGATATTACTGACAGTATGTTAGAGGCCGCGCGGGATTTGTTGGGAGTAGAAGAGGAACTTTTGGAGGAAGTTTTGGTCGAATTTTAGGTAACACAATATCTAGTAAATCAACCATAATAATTGTAGGGGCCAGTGAGCCAACAATCTGTGATTCACATCCACAATATCTATAAACCCGCCCCGGCAGACTGTAAAGGATTTGTGAAGGCACGGAGTAAGTTTTGGTGTAATTTTAGGTCAACTATCGCGCATCTAATTACAGAATAATTTTGCTGCCAAATCTTGTGGGGTGGGCCCGAAAGCCCGCCCTCAACATACTATTTAACTCCCAAAAACCTCACCCGCCGCCAACCGAGTGCCATTGGCAAAATCCACCCCAGACTGCACCTTTTTCCCCGCCAACTGCACCTCCCGCAATAATAACAAACCATCGCCAGTTTGGACGATCGCGCCCAAGCCCTTCACAACCCTGACAACCTCCCCATTTTTGCCCGACAACTCGGCCAAAACGGGCCATTCCCGTTCCAAAATTCTCAACTCCGGCGGCATTTGCAGCCAATATTCCGGCCCGACGGGCACAGTTGCGATCGCCTTCAAAGAATTACCGCGAAAAGTCGTGGTGCAATCCGGGAAAAAACCCCTAACTTGATTGTGAAGCGCGATCGCACTTTTCGACCAATCCAGCACACAATCAGCACCCTTAATCATCGGCGCGTAAGTCGCCTCAGCATCATCTTGAACAACAGCATTAACTTCCCCATCCCTCAATTTTATCAAAGTTTCCACCAACAAATCCGCCCCAAGTTCCGCCAACCTGTCTCCCAAAGAATCAGCATTATCCAACAGCGTAATCCCCGCAAAAGCCTTCAACAGCATCGCCCCAGTATCCATGCCAGCATCCATCAGCATAGTAGTAATTCCAGTAGCCTTTTCCCCATTAAAAAGACACCGCTGAATCGGCGCAGCACCGCGATACTTCGGCAAAATTGAACCGTGAACATTAACGCAAGCCAAACTAGGAATATCCAGAATTTCTTGAGAAAGAATCTGGCCGTAAGCCACCACCACAAAAACATCAGCCTCCGCTTCCCGCAACTTAGCAATAGTTTCCGCATCCTTCTTAATTCGGCGCGGCTGCCAAACCGGGAGACTGTGATTTAAAGCCACATCTTTTACAGGTGAAGGCATCAATTTATTGCCCCTTCCCCGGCGCTTGTCCGGCTGAGTCACCGCACCCACAACCTCAAATTCTGGGTGACTCAGCAAACTGGACAAAGTAGGAACCGCAAAGTCGGGAGTACCAAAAAAAACAAGTTTCATAGATTTTTAGTTAGTTTTTATAATAATACCAAAACTACGCCATTAACTCATCAACTGCCGCGCTAAATCCTGGCAACACAACCTGAGTTCTCGCCACCTCACCCGGCTTAAATAAAACGGTCTCACCTTGAGTAATTACTAACACCCAACTGCTTTTAGGAAACAGCAGCCAAACTTCCCGACAACCCGAATCCAAATACTCCTGTGCCTTAGCAAAAACATCATCAGCAAAATCGCTAGGCGAAACAATCTCAGCTAGCAGGGGAAAACTCTGCGGCAAAACAGAAAACTCCCCAACTTGCGCCAACAGTTCAGGAGTAATATAAGATACATCCGGTATTCGCCCTTTTTTCAGAGTTTGACAAGTAACTTCCACATAAACCTCGCCCCCTTGGGCGCTTGAGTCCATGTAAATGCCCCAATACCGTACCAATCTAGCTTGAATGCGACGAGTCTTTGCAGTCATTCCCGGTTTCCCTACTACTTCTCCATTGACAAATTCTACAGGATGTTTGACTATCACTTTACCGTCCGCCCACTCCGTCCCGTCAGGAGGATTTTGCATCCATTCTTCCAAAGTTAAATCTAACTGCTCTACACTAAAAGTTGTCATCTGAGTCACCAATTTTACTGGTCATGTCGATTTTATCATATCTGCCAAAACATGAAAAAATCCTTGGAATATGCGGCCGCCAGCCAGTCGCAGCTTATTGGCAGATACCGCACTACCATAAAAATATATTTATAACGAACAAGTCAGCCAATGGCTGTTAACCGAATTACCGCATTCGAGCCCGTGGAAGTGCCTCATTTAGCAAAATATCGATCGCACCTGACAGAAATTCCTTGCTGTCGGATGCGGCCGCAAGATAGACTAGGAGCAGGAGCTTTCACAGTTTTGTTTCAAAATACCACAGAAGGAGAGACAAATCACCTCCCCCCAGACTTCTTAGATTCAGCCCGTTTTACCAACCTCTAACCATCCGCGTCCATCCGCGTACATCTGCGGTTCCCAAAAATCTTCTGCCCTGAATGCAACTAAAAAATGATTTTATCCAAATTTTCCCAAGCAATTAAAAGTCAACTAAAACTAGCAGTCTGCATTTTACTTGCCTTAAATCTGCTAATATTAAGCGGCTGTGAAAACACACGCAAAAACGGCGAACCAATAAAACTAACACTGTGGCACGGCATCAATCCCCCGCCAAATCGCTCCGTATTTCAAACCCTCACGGACAAATTTAACAAAACACATCCCAACATCCAAGTCGAACCAATTTACATCGGCCAGCCCGACCAACAACTGCCAAAAATCCTCACAGCAATAGTAGGGAACGCGCCGCCGGATTTGCTGTGGAACGTTCCCACAATTGCCGGAAAACTAGCAGAACTAAACGCAATTCAACCCTTAGAAAACTGGCTCGACAAATCGCCCCGAAAAGCAGAAATCTATCCGGCACTGTTCGAGTCTATGGAACTCGGCGGACACACTTGGTCAGTTCCCTTAGCCACAAACAACGCCGCCATATTTTACCGTCCCAGTTTATTTAAAGCAGCAGGAATCACAAAAGTGCCGCAGAATTGGGCGCAATTCAAGCAAGCAGCCCGATCGCTCGCGCGAGACACCAACGGAGACGGCCGCCCCGATCGACACGGCATAGTGCTCTCCCTAGGCAAAGGAGAATGGACAGTATTTACCTGGCTGCCATTCATGTTCAGCGCAGGCGGCGAACTCTTGACCGAAACAGCTCAAACTCCCGTACCCCAAATCGACAATCCCGGTTCTCTCGCCGCCTTAGAATTGTGGAGCGACTTGTTAAAAGAAGGTTCAGCAATACTGTCAGCACCCGAGCGCGGTTACGAACTCGACAACTTCATCGCCGGCAAAGTCGCCATGCAAATCACCGGGCCGTGGACTCTAGCACAATTGCAGCAAAGCGCGATCGACTACGCAGTGATGCCTGTACCAGCCCTCAAGCGCCCAGCAGCCGTTGTTGGGGGTGAAAACCTATTTTTAATGAAAACCTCGCCAGAACGCGAAAAAGCAGCCCTAGAATTTTTAGAATACGTTCTTGGCGAAGAATTCCAAACAGCCTGGGCATTGGGCACAGGTTACTTGCCAATTAACTTAAAATCGAGACAGAGCCCAACTTATCAAAGCTTTGTGGAAAAAAACCCTGTTTTGCGAGTATTTTTAGAACAAATGAACTGGGCCCGATCGCGCCCAATTATCTCAGGTTACTCCCGCCTGTCAGAAAACCTCGGCCGCGCCATAGAAGCAACTCTTCTCGGCCGCCACCCCCAAGACGCTCTTAAAGAAGCTCAAGACCGTTTGACATTAACTTTAGATATTGCAGTCAAGTGAGGTACAGATTGGGAATTGGCAAAACAGGGAATTGGCAAAACAGGGAATTGGCAAAACAGGGAATTGGGAATTGGTAATTGGCAAAACAGGGAATTGGGAATTGGCAAAACAGGGAATTGGGAATTGGCAAAACAGGGAATTGGGAATTAGCTAAGACAACTGGCGATCGCTTCACTTGGTTGACAATAGTTATAGAGTGTGTGCGTCCAGAACTGATGGTGCAAAATGTTAGGATGAATCGAGTAGCGATCGCCCGACACGAAAAGACGCCCGCTGTCGCTCGGTAATAAATCTTTAACAAAAACCAAAATTAACAGACCGAATGCTTAGCCATCACAGATATATTGGCACAAAAGGGATGCTCCCAAAATTTATAGGCGATCGCGATCGGGCAGCCAAAAAAACCGCTCCCGATCGCGCGCAGTGTAAAAGTTAGCTCAACAGGTTCTCCCCCTACCTACCACCCATGACTTACGATCGCCTAATAGAAAGATTTTTCCTACCCCGTGCCCGTCCCGTGCTACCTACTGATACTCCAACCAGCATCCACCTTTTCCCCAAACGACAATGCAGACAAAGTTCCTTAACGCAATCAAAGGACATTCCTGGCGGTACTTCCTCGCAGTAGGCGCGATCGCCCTGATTTACTATGCGGCGTCGCAATTCGCAATTGCCACCCTTACCCTGAGTTCAGAAATCTACCCCATGTGGCCAGCAGCAGGAATTGCCCAAGTCGCCCTGCTGCTGTTTGGGCGGCAACTGTGGCCGGGAATCGCGATCGGAGGCTTCCTGTTCAGCATCAGCGCACCGTCGGCAAACATCGCCGCGGCATTGATCTCGGCCGGCGCGAGAACCCTGCAAGCGTGGACGGGAACTTATATGCTGCAGAGGATTAACTTTAGCCCCGCGCTCGATCGGCTCAAAGACGTTTTAGGAATAGTCGGACTAGCAGCCTTAGCATCTACCTCGATCAACTCCACCATCGGCAGCATCGTCGTGTGCCTGAGCGGTTTATCTAGCTGGAGCAATTTTGGCACGATTTGGGGGACTTGGTGGGTGGGAGACGCGATGGGAATTTTGCTCGTCGCCCCGCTGCTGCTGACGTGGCGCAAATTGCCAAACGCCAGAACCAAAAAAGGGCAGATTGCCGAACGAGCGATTTGGCTGCTGCTGCTGCTAGCAATCGGCTGGCTCGTCTTCTGCTCCCGCACCCGCGCCGCCTACGCCCGCTATCCCCTCGAATACTTACCATTTCCCCTAGTAGTTTGGGCGGCCTTTCGATTCGGCCAGCGCTACACGGCCCTGTCCAACTTCATCCTCTGCGGCTTCGCCATCTGGGGCATAGCCAGAGGCAGCGGCCCCTTTCTCAAGCACGCCAGCAGCATCCCCCAAGCACTGTTATCCCTGCAAGCCTTCATCGCCGTCATCGCCGTCACCGGCTTAGTCTTAGCCGCCACCGTCTCCGAACGCCACCAAGCAGAAGCCTCCCTGCGCGCCAGCGAAGCCAGCCTCGCCAACGCCCAGCGCATCGCCCAGCTAGGCAACTGGGACTTAGACCGCAACACCCAGCAATTGCGGTGGTCAGAGGAAATTTATCGCATCCTGGGAGAGCGGCCCGGAACTTTTGAACCCAGCCTCGAAGCCTTCTTGGAATACGTGCACCCCGAAGACAGAGAATTAGTCAAAAGCTCGATCGAAGCCGCTTTATTTCAGCAACAGCCTTACAGCATCGACTACAGGCTCGTACTCCGCGACGCCAGCAACCGCACAGTCTGCGAACAAGCCGCCATCAACTCCCTCTACATCACCAGCACCGTCCAAGACATCACAGACAGAAAGCGGGCCGAAGCCGCCCTGCGTTCTTCAGAAGAAAGATTTTCCAAGGCTTTTCACGCCTCCCCAGTTGGCATCGGCATCTGTACCCTCACAGACGCACGCTTCCTCGATGCCAATGAAAGCTTTTTGCGCTCCTTAGGCTGGTCGCGACACGAATTTATCGGCCGCACCCCCACCGACTTAGGAATGTGGGTCAATTCCGAAGACGGGCCGCGCCTCGCCCAGATTTTGCAAACACAAAATTCGATCGGCAACCAAGAAATCAAAATTCGCACCAAAAGCGGCGAAGTGCGCGACTGGCTGCTGTCAGGGGAACTCATCGACCTCGGCAGCACTCAATGCGTTTTAATCATGACCAGCGACATCACCGAACGCTTGCGTTCCGAAGAATTCCGGCGCGCCGCATTAGCCGCCGAAGCTGCAAATCGATCGAAAAGCATTTTTCTCGCCAACATGAGCCACGAACTCAGAACCCCTCTCAACGCCATCATCGGCTACAGCGAGCTCCTGCAAGAAGACGCCCGAGACCTCGGTGCCGAAGAGTTCATCGACGACCTCCAGAAAATTAACACGGCCGGCCAGCACTTGCTAGCGCTGATTAAAGATATTCTCGACTTCTCTAAAATAGAAGCAGGGCGCATCGACTTGCACGTCGAAACCTTCACCATATTAAATCTGGTTGAGCAAGTAGTCGCCACGATCGCGCCTGCAGACAAAAATAGCAATATCTTAGAAATACAATGCCCTGAGGATATTGGCTCGATGCAGAGCGACTTAACTAAACTCCGCCAATCCCTGCTCAACCTCCTCAGCAACGCCTCGAAGTTTACTTGCTCGGGCGCGATTACTTTCGCCGTTGCCCGCTGCGCCGAAACCCCCGCCGAGACTGCCGCCAGACGCAAAAAACTTGGCTCCTATATAGCAGGTGCCCCTGCTGAAAATAGCTCGTCTTCCTTGTCTTCCTCTCAAGATTGGATCGTTTTTACAGTCAAAGATACCGGCATTGGCATGAGCTCAGAACAGTTAGCCAGAATCTTCGATCCTTTCACGCAAGCCGATTCCTCAACTACTAAGAAGTACGGCGGCACTGGTTTGGGGCTGACAATTACTAAGAAATTCTGCGAAATGATGGGCGGAGACATTACCGCATTCAGCGAGTTGGAAAAAGGCTCTACTTTTACAATTCGGCTGCCAGCTATTCTGAGCGAAACTTCCTTCTTCATCGAAAACTCTCCGCCCTAATAATTTTTGCTCTTGGTCGGCCGCCAATTTTATTAGCTTCCGCCCTTGGCTGATTCTTTTGCTACTAGGTATGGTAATTTTGAACCTAAGTTATCATATCGTATGCGAGGGACGGAGAGTTTTCACTTGATAAGATGATACCATTTTTGAGTGGTGGCAGACATTTAGAGCATGGGTTTGTTGAGCGCCCAAAAATTTTGATAATAAATATAATTAGCGCAGTTGGAAATTTTTCGGATAACAGAGACGATCGATCGGATTATCGATAAAACCTGTGATAGAGTTGGATTCCGTACCTTTCCACTCACTGTCTAGCTGCGTATAAATACTATTAATTAACAAGATATACTGTAGAAAGTTGCCTACAAAGCGCCAGAAATTATGCATCCCCACCTCCAGCGCCAACTCGAACAGCTCGGTTTAGCCGGCGAGTCCCCCCCGAACACTGCTGAGCAGTGGCAGCTATTCTTAGAGCAGGTAAGTTGTAGCTATGACTGCACTCCGAGTCAGCCATCACCGCTGGCGCTACAGGATTTGGCATCCTCGCCCCAGTCGCCCCAAGACTCCAGGGCTGATTCATTCTCTAGTAGGGGCAATCCCCCCGCGATCGCCCCGATATCTGAAATTACCGACAAATTGTCGGTGGGGGGGCTAGGCACGGGGGTACTACCCCTACAAAACCCTCGTTTTTCCGAGAATGAATCAGCCCTCCCTCATGACTCTCCAACAGCTTCAGAGTTCGATCGGCTGCGGGCGACTGTCAACAATTTGGGCGCGGGATTGTGTATCCTTGACGGCAACGGGTTGGCGCTGGAGGTGAATCCAGAAGCCGAGCGCTTGCTGGGGTGGCGAGAGTCGGAACTTGCAGGCGTTTCGCTGCTCTCTCGCATCGCTCGGAAGCAAAAGCAAGGCAAGAAATCCCAAGTTTTGACGGCTCCCAAACAGGCAGCAAGCAAGAGTCTTGATGGGGCGATCGCACCTACACTATCTTTACAGCAGGCGATCGCCGACCGTCAACCTTGCAGCAATTGGGACGGCGAGTTTCTATGTCGCGACGGCAACATTTTACCAGTTTCCTATTTTTTCAATCCCGCAGTTGAGGGCGGCGAAATATCAGTCTTGGTGTTTTTTGACAGTAGAGAACACCAGCGATCGCTCTCGATGCTGCAAGCAGTTCTAGAATCTACAGATGCGGGAATTCTCGCGGTTGACAGCAACGGCAATGTATGCCATTACAATCAGAGATTTGTCGAGATGTGGGGTTGGTCTCAAGCAGCAGGAAAGTTGAGCCGCTCGACCCTTCGCGAGGTAAAAAAAACCCTCCCAAAAACCATCGCAACAGCATTCCCCTTCGCCCGGGAACAATTAAAAGACCCCCAAGGATTTCTCCAAAACGCGATCGAAGTGTCGGCAGATCCAGATACTCAAATCAGCGAACTATTAGAATTTAAAGACGGAAAAATTATCGAATTAAATTCATGGCCATCAAAAGTCGGAGCGAACACAGTCGGCCGAATATGGAGCTTTCGAGACGTTACCGACAGCCAAAAAGTAGCACGATCTTTGCAGGAGCGAGCAGAATTAGATCAATTGATTGCCAGTTTGTCAACCCATTTCATCAGCCAGCCCGGATCGGAAATAGACAAAGGCATCGATCGAACTCTCGAAGCAATCGCCACATTCAGCGGCTTCGAGCGCAGTTACATCTACCTGTTATCTTTCGACAAAACTAGCGCCCACAAAACCTACGAGTGGTGCGCCGACAGCGTTCCGGCCCAAATCAAAGACAGTGCCGAAAAACAAATAGACATCGCACAAATCCCTTGGATTGCAGAAAAGCTCGATCGCGCCGAATGCCTGCACATCAGAGACATCCGCGAACTCCCGCCCGGAGCAATAGCCGAAATAGCCCGGTTGACAGGCAAAAAATCAGCAGAATTCCTGACAAACTCCCCATCCGAAACAGCAACCGCCCCAACACGCGCGATCGCACATTCGGGCAAAACCAAATTAAACAAACCTCAAAAAAATCTGCGGTCGCTGATAATTATTCCCCTAATTTACAGTAAAAACCTAGTAGGATTTCTCGGATGCGACAGTTGCAAACCCGCAGCCGGTCGATCGACCGAAATATCCACTCCTCTAAAAATGGTAGGAGAAATGCTCGCCCATGCCCTAAAACGCCAAGAAGCAGAATTCGCCCTCAGACAAGCCGAAACCAAATACCGCAGCATCTTTGAAAACGCAGCAGAAGGCATTTTCCAGACAACCCCGACCGGGCGCTACCTCAGCGCCAACCCCGCACTAGCCGGGATTTACGGCTACGAAACAGTCAGCCAAATGCTCGCCGAACTCCCAATCAACCGCCAACTTTACGTAGACCCCAACCGGCGCGCCGAATTTGTGGCGCAATTGGACGATCGCCGCCAAGTGTCAAAATTTGAATCTCAAATATACCGCCGAGACGGCAGCACGATCTGGATTTCCGAAAACGCCCGCAGCATCTGCGACGAAAACGGCAGCGTTTTGTACTACGAAGGCACAGTCACCGACATCACCCATCGCAAACAGGCAGAATCCGCCATGCAGTCGGCCCTAGAAGCAGCAGAATCCGCCAACCGGGCAAAAAGCACATTTCTCGCCAACATGAGCCACGAACTGCGCACGCCCCTCAATGCCATCATCGGCTACAGCGAAATGCTCCAAGAAGAAGCCGAAGAATCCGGCGATGAAACATTTGTCGCAGACCTCGAAAAAATCCGCGGCGCAGGTAAACACCTGTTATCGATGATCGATGACATCCTAGATATCTCTAAAATTGAAGCAGGTCGCATGGATCTCTACTTAGAAAACTTCGACATTCATGCCTTGATTGAAAGCGCTGTCGCGACGGCGAGGCCGCTGGTGGAAAAAAACGGCAACACGGTAGAAGTCTACTGTCCAGACAATCTCGACACCATGCACGCCGATATGACCAAAGTCCGGCAAGTGCTGCTGAACCTACTCAGCAACGCTGCCAAGTTCACCAAAAACGGGAAAATTGCGATCGGAGTTGAAAGAATTACCAACGAACAATTAAGAATGAAAAATCAAGAGGAATCTGCCCAAATTTTAATTTCCAACTCCGAATTTTTAAGTTTTCGCGTCACCGACACCGGCATCGGCATGACACAAGAGCAATTGCAGCGAGTTTTCCAACCTTTTACCCAAGCTGACGCCTCAACTACCAAGCAGTACGGCGGCACCGGTTTGGGACTAGCTATCAGCCAGCGCTTCTGTCAGATGATGGGCGGCAGCATTGAGGCAAGCAGCACGTTGGGCGCAGGCACTACTTTCACCGTACTCTTGCCCAGCGCCATCAAACAGCCACAAATCCCCAACAAAGTCGGCGACAGCACTAGGACTGCGGACGCACCTGCTGTCGGCACTGTGCTGGTAGTTGACGATGACCCCATCTCCCAGGATTTGATCGAGCGCGCCCTCGCTCGCCAAGGACTGCACATAGAAGTCGCAGGCAGTGGCGAGGAAGCCCTCAGGCTCGCGAAGCAACTGCGGCCAGACGCCATTACCCTCGACGTGATTATGCCCGGAATGGACGGCTGGGCGGTGCTTTCCGCCCTCAAGGCAGATCCTGACCTTGCCGAAATTCCCGTAATCCTGCTATCCTTTGTTGGCAACAAAAGCCTCGGCTTTGCATTGGGCGCTTCGGACTACCTCACCAAACCAGTGGACGGCAAACGGCTGGTTGCTTTGTTGAACAAGTACCGACGCGACCAAGAAGGCATTGCGGCTCACAGTTTGCCCTGTCAGATATTAGTTGTGGAAGATGACGATGCCACCCGCAAAATACTGCGGCGGATATTAGAAAAACAAGGCTGGGCTGTGGCGGAAGCTGACAGCGGACGCACTGCTCTCGAACAGCTAGAAGTTGCTCGCCCGCAATTGATTTTGCTGGATTTGATGCTGCCAGAAATGGATGGTTTTGAGTTGATCGCCGAACTTCGCAAGTCGCATTCTGAAGATCCTATACCGATCGTCGTAATTACCGCCAAAGACCTGACTCCCGCAGAAAGTCAGCAACTCAACGGCTATGTCGATCGCGTGTTACAAAAGGGAGTCTACAGTTGCGATACTTTGCTGCGCGATGTTCGCTCTATAGTAAATGACAGGCTCGATCGCAGGTACGACTCGAAAGGCAAGGAGAACACCAATGGCTAAAATCCTGTTGGTCGAAGATAACGAAATGAATAGGGATATGCTTTCGAGGCGTCTGGCCCGCAAGGGACACGAGGTCTTTATTGCTGTGGACGGTGCTGAGGGAGTGTCGATGGCCCTCGACAAAGTACCGGATTTAATTCTGATGGATATGAGTCTGCCAGTGCTCGACGGGTGGCAAGCCACGCAGCAAATTAAGGCTGCTCCTGAAACTAAAACGATTCCGGTGATTGCGCTGACAGCTCACGCAATGGCGGGCGATCGTGAAAAGTGTCTGGCGGCCGGCTGCGACGACTACGACACCAAACCGGTCGAGTTTCCCCGACTTTTGGGTAAGATTGAAACGCTTCTCAAAGAGGCCATGACATGAAAGCTGACGAGGGCAGCGTGCTGGTTGTTGATGACAATGAGGTGAACCGCGATTTGCTGGCCCGCCGACTTCAGCGTCAAGGCCACGCGGTGACTGTTGCTGAAGATGGTGTCCAAGCTCTGGCACTGATGCGGAGCGAGCCTTTTGATTTGGTTCTCCTGGACATCATGATGCCGCAAATGAACGGCTATCAGGTGCTGGAAAATCTCAAGGCGGACGAGAAGTTGCGCCACATCCCGGTGATTATGATTTCGGCGGTGGACGATATTGACAGTATTGTCCGCTGTATTGAGTTGGGGGCGGAGGATTATCTTTCTAAACCTTTCAATCCGGTTTTGCTCAAGGCTCGGATTAGTGCTTGTCTGGAAAAAAAGCGGCTGCGGGATAAGGAGCAGACGTATTTACGAGAGTTGGCTCGCGAAAAGGAAAAGTCAGAGCGTTTGCTGCTGAATATTTTACCAGGCCCGATCGCGCAGCGCCTCAAAGAAGGGGAAATTACGATCGCCGACAGTTTCGCTGAAGTGACAGTGATGTTTGCCGATTTGGTCGGTTTTACTAAGCTGTCGGCTCATTTGTCGCCGGCCCAGTTGGTGGAGTTGCTCAACGAGATTTTTTCAGCTTTTGACGAGTTGGCCGATCGCTACGGACTTGAGAAAATTAAGACGATCGGCGATGCTTATATGGTGGTTGGCGGTTTGCCGAAGCCCAGCGACAAGCACGCCGAAAGCATTGCAGACATGGCGATCGACATTCTAGCAGCAATGGCCAAGATCCGCACCAAGGGAGGTCAGCCGCTCAGCATCCGCATCGGCATCCACACCGGCCCGGTGGAAGCCGGGGTAATCGGTACTAAAAAATTCACTTACGATTTGTGGGGAGACACGGTAAATACAGCTTCCCGGATGGAATCTCAAGGCGTCCCCGGCGGCATTCAGGTGACAGTTGCTACCTACGAGCGCCTGCGGGACAAGTACGTTTTTGAGGAGCGCGGCGTGATTTCGGTGAAAGGCAAAGGCGATATGATGACTTATCTGCTTGTGGCCAGAAAAGGCTAATGAGTCCTGCCGTCCTTAGTCCTTAGTCATTAGTCCTCAGTCATTAGTTAGGAGTTATATCAAATCATGTTACATCATGTCCGGTCGATTACCATAACAAAAACAGTTCGCGCGTGCGGACTGAAGGGGGCACGCGCGATCGAATCTAATTGCGGTCAATGGATCGGACAGGATATTACATCCGAATCAGCATTTAGTGCGATCGTCCCGCCCGGCTCCGTGTCGATCGCGATCGGGACTATAGTATAATTCCGTAGTTACAGGATTTGATCTGACTAATGACCGCTAAAAAATCACTAATGACTAATGACTAATGACCAATTACTAATGACCAATGACTAAATTACCCAATTACTAAATTGACAGATGAACGTAAATTCTAATCTTTTAATGTACGCCCAATGGGCGGGAATTCTAACAGCAGCTTTGTTTGTTTTAACAATCATAGCATTTATTTTAAAATGGGGTTTTCGCTTCCGATTGGTAGGAGTGACCAGCTTTATGGGGGTAATTGCTGCGAGTATATTCGGTCTGGGTTTGGGACTGTTTTCACGCACGGAAATTCCCGGCGCAGTGCGCTATTCTTTAGTTTACGATACTGGCGGCGCTCAAACTGTAGTTACGGTGCCGCCTTCGATCGCCGAATCCGAGCTAGAAGCAACGATGCGGCAAGCGGCTGCGGATTTGTACTCTCCAGGGCGCTCAGGACGCGGAACAGACTACATGACAATCCGCGTTCGTACAATTGTACATCCCGAACCGGGCTTGTCGCAGCCGCTGTTTTTGGGCGAGGTGAGGCGATCGCTCGCGACTCGTGATGATGACAAAATGGCGATCGAAATCTTCCCCGAAAAAGTCGCAACCCTCAAAAAATACCAAGCCTAAAAGTAGTTATTGTTGGGTGCGAAATACGCACCCAGCCTTTGTCATTGCTAGTTCTTAGCGAAGCAATCACAGGGCATTACGATTGCTTCGCGAGGACGCTCGCAATGACAAAATATACTCCAATTGCATTGATTCGATCGCTATTCTTAAAATTATCTGCGTTTATCCGTGTTCATCTGCCTTAAATCTGCGCTCGCTCCTATAAAAACCCAAAAATACTAAAAAAAATTATGACTCAAAATACAGAACAACTACTAACAGACCTCTACAATGCCTTCGACCCATTTTATCCTTTACCAGCAGGCGACCCCCAATATGTTGACTGTCGGGAAGTGCGAGGAGACGACAATATTACCGTAGACTTGGGTCGCAAAATTAAGCTTTCCCAACAGATGACTTGTCAGTTGTACGCCGGACATCGCGGTGCGGGGAAATCAACTGAATTGCTGCGGTTAGAGCAATATTTGAAAGAACAAGGTTATTTTGTCGTTTATTTCGCCGCTGACGTGGAAGATATCAATCCCGAAGATACAGAATATACAGATATTTTGCTAGCTTGCACCAGACACTTATTAGAAGCAATTAAAGATGCTGACTCAAAACCTTTGCGTGATTGGATGGAAAACCGCTGGAACGATTTAAAAGATTTAGCACTGACAGAATTATCTTTTAAAGACTTGAGCTTAGAAATGCAAATTCATCAGTTTGCCAAGCTGACAGCGAATCTGAGAACTGAACCGAGTCTGCGCCAAAAGATCAGAGAAAAAGTTAATCCCCACACACCAACGCTGATTGATGCACTCAATGAGTTTATTCGCAATGCTAAAAAAAAGTTGCCCGCCAAATATTTAAAACTAGCCGTGATTGCCGATAATTTAGACCGAATTGTACCGTTTTCTACAGATGCAGGGGGACGCAGCAATCTTGATGAGATTTTTGTAGACCGCAGCGAACAACTTAAAGCTTTAGATTGTCATATCGTTTACACCGTACCGATTTCAATGGTGCATTCCCACCGCGCTGCTGATTTAAGAGACAATTATAATAATGCTCCCCAAGTGATGCCGATGATTATGGTATGTGAACCCAGCGGTGAAGTACACAGACCGGGACTTGATAAAATGAAAGAGTTGATTAAGAAGCGGGTGCAAAAGCTCGATCCGAATCTATCTTTAGAAACAGAATTGTTTGACACAAAAGAAACCCTAGAACGGCTGTGTTTGATGAGCGGGGGTCACGTCAGGAATTTGATGTTGATGATGCAAGAAGCTATAACTCGGACGCAGGATTTACCAATTACTGCAAAAGCCGCGCAAAGAGCCATCACAAGAGCGCGGGATGTCTACCGCAGAACTCCGGGAAAAGATGAATGGCAAATATTAGCAGATGTATCTATTTCTCATGAGATAGATAATGAAGAAAAGTACCGCAATTTGTTATTTAACCGCTGTATTTTGGAATACCGATACTATGACGATGAAGGGGAAACGCGACCATGGTACGATGTTCACCCGCTAATTAAAGGTCTTGATGAATTTAAGGAAGCAGTCGCTAGCCATGAAACCACAAACAATTGATTGGGACGAAGATTTACCCCCAGCAGAACCAGAGGAAGAATATCAAGCTCTGGTACGCACTCTCAAGCGGACAGATGGCTTTAGCTTGTTGTTTGTGGAGTGTTCGCCGGCCGATGGAGAACGCTGGATTGCTAGAGTTAAAACAGATATTCCGCAGCAAAAGATTGAGGTTTTGCGGTTGGATAAGTCGGTTTATGACTTTTATAATCTAATTGCAGAGTTACCCTATCGCGATCTCATCAATGTTCTATTTGTCAATGGTTTAGAATATTCACTTTATGAATACGAACAAGAGAAAAGGGCGGGAGGCTGGGAAAGTAAGGATATTTACTCTTACAGTTGGCGGGGTGTACCGCCTGTTTTAATTAATTTAAACCAGCAGCGAGAACGATTTCGAGATAATTTTAAAATCTGTTTTGTTTTTATGTTGCCTAAGTTTGCTATTGATTATTTTATTCAGCGGGCACCAGATTTTTTTGATTGGCGATCGAGTTTATTTAAGTTGTCGATGGATGGAGAACTCCTGCAAGCAGAATCAATCAAAGCTTGTTCGGAAAGAGGGAAATCCGAAGATTATTTATCTTTAACTCCCGAAGCACGAAAACGGGAATTGGTAAAAATTAAAACTTTAATTGATGAAGACGGACAAACACGAGAAGAAAAGGCTAAATTGTTTGGTGAACAAGCTTTATTGTATCTCTGTGCTGAACAATATGCAAAGGCGATCTCTTCCTTCGACAAAGCCTTAGAATTCAAGCCAGACAAACACGAAGGTTGGAACTATCTGGGTAATGGACTGCTTAATTTAGGCAGACTAGAAGAAGCGATATTTTCCTACGAAAAAGCCTTACAAATCAAACCAGATGACCACCAAGCCTGGTACAATCGGGGCATTGCATTGCGTGAATTAGGTAACTTAGAAGAAGCGAGATCCTCCTTCGATAAATCTTTAGAAATCGAACCAGATTTACACGAAGCCTGGTACAATCTGGGCTATGTAATGTATGATTTAGGTAAATTAGAAGAAGCGATAGCCTCTTACGACAAAGCCTTAGAATTAAAGCCAGATGACCACAAAGCCTGGTTTAATCGAGGCTATGCACTAGGTAAATTAGGATTCTTAGAGGAATCGATCGCCTCCTACGACAAAGCCTTAGAATTCAAACCAGATGACCACAAAGCCTGGTATAATAGGGGCAATGAACTGGTTAATTTAGGTAGACTAGAAGCAGCAATCGTCTCCTATGATAAAGCCTTACAATCCAAACGAGATGACGACAATGCCTGGAACAATCGGGGCAATGCACTGGGTAAGTTAGGCAGATGGGAAGAATCGATCGCCTCCTACGACAAAGCCTTAGAATTCAAACCAGATGACGACAACGCATTTTATAATAAAGCTGTCTGCTATGCACTACAAGGTCAGGTTGACTCATCTCTTCAAAATTTGCAGCAAGCTATGAAGCTGAACCCTGACAGATACCGAGAAATGATAAAAACAGAGTCTATTTTTGACAGCGTGCGATCGCACTCTCAGTTTCAAGCCTTGATTCAAGGATAGGGATTTGCCGCCCAAGCGGGGCGGGTTTACGAAATTGTCGGTGTTGAGGCAATTATTGTTTGTAAAACCAATCCCTACAGCATCACAAACACTCTCGGATGGGATAATTAATAGCGAGGTAATAGATGACTCAACTAAATGTAACTGTAATTAATGACATACCTGAAGCGACACGAAGCACTAGAAGCTGCCCTCATTAACCAAGCAAAACTAGAAGAATATCAATAGCTAAAAGCTGCGATCGCAAATCCAGCCTTTGCTTCTCTCAGAGACAAGCGCGGAAGATATCTACACTTTAGCTGATGGCTTGCCATTCCACGACTCAGAATCGATTAAAACAGCGATCGAGCCTAATTTTGGTTCGATTCTAGACCCGTAAGCCGACATTTATACCATTGCTGACGGTAAACCATTCCATGACCGAGGGTGAGGATTGTCACACCGCAGGTCGATCGCCCTTTCCTCTCTTCTACGCAATTCCCGAAAAATTTTAGTAAAAATCCCTACATCGAAATCAACACAGAAGACAAAATTACTTAGAATTCAACGACAAAAAATTGAAAAAGTTCTCCAGTTTAGGTAAAATTGTCAGCAATAACAAAATTAAGGTACAATCGCCAGCATTAGATGGCAGATGGCGAAAAACATCGCATACAAAAGAAAAGACAACAAATTTACATAAAATGAGGTGAAAACCCTTGCAAAAATTAGCTAGCAGAGAAAAGCAGCT
The DNA here is from genome assembly GCF_036705795.1 of Microcoleus sp. ARI1-B5. Lineage (NCBI taxonomy): Bacteria > Bacillati > Cyanobacteriota > Cyanophyceae > Oscillatoriales > Microcoleaceae > Microcoleus > Microcoleus sp. ARI1-B5. The sequence continues at coordinate 75,850 of NZ_JAUBVK010000010.1, read as the reverse complement.
CGACTCGGGAGAAAAATCCATACCAGTCAACCTCCAAAACGCTCAGACGCTGTACGATCGCGGTAACGCCCTAGAAGCAATGGGACGCTTGTCAGCAGCGATCGAATCTTGGTCAGCGGCGATCGAACTCGAACCGAAATTTCACGAAGCCTGGTACAACAAAGGCGTAGCCCTCAGAAAATTGGGACAGCTACCAGAAGCGCTCTGGGCCTACAACAAATCATTAAAAATTCAACCCAAAAATCCAGAAGCGTGGTACAATCGCGCCAACGTTTTGCGGAAGCTCAACAGACTCTCAGAAGCGATCGCCTCCTACGAACAGGCGCTCGAACTCAAGTCGGACTATCACGAAGCTTGGACGAACCGCGGCAACACCCTCGTCAACTTGGAAAAATTCTCAGAAGCGATCGACTCCTACGACAAAGCCATAGCCATCAAAGCAGATTACTGCGAAGCTTGGTACAACAAAGCATTTGCCCTGAAAAACTCCGGCCAAAACACAGCCGCGATCGCCTCCTACGATAAGGCACTAGAACTAAGACCAGACTTGCATCAAGCCTGGTACAACCGCGGCGCAGCCCTAGCCGATGAAAAACTATACCCGGAAGCAGTGGCATCCTACGACAAAACCCTGGAACTGCGGCCGCATTCCCCCGAAGTCTGGAACAAACGCGGCACGGCGATCGCCCAAATGGGACAATTTTCCGAGGCGATCGCATCCTGGGACAAAGCCCTGGAACTCAAGCCCGACGACAGCGAAACCTGGTACAACCGCGGCTTAGCTTTCGCCAACTTACAACGCTTTGAAGAAGCAGTCGCCTCTTGGGACAAAACCATAGAGTTGCAGCCCGAAAACATCGAAGCCTGGTACAACCGCGCCGTCGCCCTCAAAAAAATCCAACGATTTACCGAAGCCATCGCATCCTACGATAAAATCATCGCCATCACACCCGACGATCCACATCTTTACTATCAAAAAGCTTGCATTTACGCCCTAGAAAAAGCAGCAAACGATCGCACAAACAGCCCCGAAGCTGTAGCAACCAGCACCCGCAACGCGATCGAAAACTTATCCAAGGCGATCGAACTCAATCCTAAGAAATACCGGAAATTGTGCCAGAATGACTCTAAATTGCGTACAATACGGGAAGAAGTGCGGTTTTTAGCTTGATTTCAGGGTAGCAATGATTGATGGATACCAATGCCGCACTGCAATTTTTGTAGGCAAAACAGCACCACAAACCCCAATCATGCAAACCCTAGACAAAACTCAAGCAAAATTCGCTCAACTCGCAGCGCACCTCAGGGAAGTTACCGACATCGAATCAGCCTCGTCACTGCTGCATTGGGATCAGGCGACTTATATGCCCGCCAAAGGTGGAAGTGCCAGAGGCCGCCAGTTGGCCACACTCAAACAAATATCCCACGAAAAATTTACCGATCCCAAAATTGGCGAACTCCTAGAAGACTTGCGTTTCTACGAACAAACCCTCCCCCACGATTCCACCGCAGCTAGCTTGATCCGCATCGCCCGCAGAGATTACGATCGCGCAGCCAGAGTCCCCGCAGCCTTCATGTCCGCACTCTGCCGCCACCAAGCCGACTGCTACGAAGTTTGGGCAACAGCCAAAGCAGCCGACAACTTCGCAGCCGTCGAGCCTTATCTGGAAAAAACCCTAGAATTAAGCAGGCAGTACGCCGACTTTTTCCCCGGATACGAACACATCGCCGATCCTTTGATCGATCGCAGCGACTACGGCATGAAAGTATCCCTGCTGCGCCCGCTGTTCGCCCAACTGCGTCAAGAATTAGTGCCGATAGTCGAAGCCATCACCTCACAACCTCCCGCCGACGACTCCTGCTTGCACCAAAACTTCCCAGAAGCTCAACAGCTAGAATTCACCCGCACAGTCGTAGAACGCATGGGGTACGACTTCCAGCGGGGACGGCAAGACACCACCCTCCACCCCTTCATGACCAACTTCTCCATAGACGACGTGCGCATCACCACCCGCGTCTACGAAGATCACCTCGATCAAGCCCTCTTCAGCAGCATCCACGAAGCCGGACACGCCCTCTACGAACTCGGCAATTCCCCGGAATTGGAAGGCACGCTTCTGGCTGGCGGCATTTCCTCGGGCGTGCACGAAAGCCAGTCGCGGCTTTGGGAAAATTTAGTCGGGCGCAGCCGCGGTTTTTGGCAGTGTTTTTACCCGCAACTGCAAAACCTATTTTGGCAGCAGTTGGGGGACGTATCCCCAGAGGAATTTTACCGCGCCATTAACAAAGTCTCGCGATCGCTCGTCCGCACCGACGCTGACGAAGTAACCTACAACCTCCACGTCGCCATCCGCTTTGACCTAGAATTGGCAATGGTAGAGGGAAAACTCGCAGTGCGCGATCTCCCCGAAGCCTGGAACGAACGCTATAAAACTGACCTCGGCGTTGTCCCCGCCACCGACAGCGCAGGCGCTATGCAAGACGTTCACTGGTATGTCGGGACGATCGGCGGAATGTTCCAAGGTTACACCCTCGGCAACTTGATGAGCGCTCAATTCTACGAAACCGCACTCAAAAACCATCCCTCCATTCCCGCACAAATAGAACAGGGAAACTTTACCGTACTCCACGACTGGCTCAAACAAAACATCTACCAGCACGGCCGCAAATACACCGCCGTCGAATTGATCGATCGCGTTACCGGTTCACCTTTAACTATCGATCCGTTTGTTCGCTACATCCGCCACAAATACGGGGAATTTTATGTCATTTGAGGGATAGCAATTTCCGATTGCAGACTTTAAAATTACATTACAAAAAGTAGGAGCCTCAAAAAAAAGGGCGATACTCAGATAGTATCGCCCTTTTTCACGCTAGAAAATCAAAAATCTCAAATAAGGGAGTATCTATGTCTGAACTCTTTGAGGCTGTTATTGCCAGCGACGAAAAAACCGACTTGCGGCAGTTTGCCAGCGATTTGCGGGTTTTGGGAAACAAATATTTACTGCGAAACGACATAGTTAGCGCTTTTGCCGCCTACTGTACCAAATACGAAAAACCCGAACAGTTCCATCAATCCTCTCATTTGAGCAAACTGATTTACTACGTTCAGGAAATTATGGTCGAAGAAGGCAGCCTTTGCGTCCTGCTGCGACCAAAAATTGCTACAATGGAAATAGTGCGAGTTGGAGACGACTTGACGCTGGAGCCGATGACAGTCCAAGAATTGCTCGACGTGCGCGATCGCTTCGTCAACCACTTTCACCCCCAAGAAGGCGACATCCTCGAACTAGATTTCGGCCCGTTTTACGACTATTCCCCCTCCATACGCGACCCAAAAAACATCGGCAAAGGAGTACAATTCCTCAACCGATACCTGTCCAGCAAACTGTTTCAAGACCCCCAACAGTGGCAGGAAACTCTATTTAATTTCTTGCGCATTCACCGCTATAACGGCGCACAGTTACTAATTAACGATCGCATAAAATCCCAAGAACAACTTTCAGAACAAGTCAAAAAAGCCCTCACCTTTGTCAGCGAACTTTCAGAAGATGAAGCCTACGAAAGATTTCGATTTGTCCTGCAAATGATGGGTTTGGACGCAGGTTGGGGAAATACCGCAGCCCGCGTTCAAGAAACTCTAGGAATTCTCGACGAATTAATCGATTCCCCCGATCCGCAAACCCTAGAAGCATTTATTTCTCGCATCCCGATGATTTTCAAAATCGTCCTAGTTTCTCCTCACGGCTGGTTCGGCCAAGAAGGAGTTTTAGGGCGACCGGATACGGGAGGTCAGGTAGTTTATGTCCTCGATCAAGCGAAGAATTTAGAGAAACAACTGCAAGAAGACATTCATCTTGCCGGTCTCGATAGTTTAGGTGTCAAACCTAAAGTAATTATTCTCAGCAGGTTAATTCCTAACAGCGACGGTACGCGGTGCAACCAACGTTTGGAAAAAGTTCACGGCACCGAAAATGCTTGGATTTTGCGGGTTCCCTTCCGCGAGTTCAATCCCAAATTGACTCAAAATTGGATTTCGCGGTTCGAGATTTGGCCTTATTTGGAAACTTACGCGATCGATGCCGAAAAAGAACTGCTGGCTGAGTTTCAGGGCAAGCCGGATTTAATTATTGGCAACTATTCCGACGGCAATTTGGTAGCATTTTTGCTGTCTAGAAAACTCAAAGTTACTCAGTGCAATATTGCCCACGCGCTGGAAAAATCTAAATATTTGTTCAGCAATCTATACTGGCAAGAATCAGAGGAAAAATACCATTTTGCGCTGCAATTTACTGCGGATATAATTGCCATGAATGCAGCTAATTGTATTGTCAGCAGCACCTATCAAGAGATTGTGGGCAAACCCGATAGTGTCGGGCAGTACGAATCTTACAATTGTTTTACTATGCCGGATTTGTACCACGTCGTCAACGGCATTGAACTGTTCAGCCCTAAATTCAACGTCGTGCCGCCGGGAGTCAACGAAAGCGTGTATTTTCCCTATACGCGCAGCGAAGACAGGGTGCAGGGCGATCGCGATCGGCTCAACGAACTGCTGTTTACCCTAGAAGACCCCGAACAAGTCTTCGGAACACTCGACGACCCGCAAAAGCGCCCTTTATTTTCCATGGCCAGGCTCGATCGCATTAAAAACATGACTGGCTTAGCAGAATTGTTTGGAAAAAGCAAGGAATTGCAAGAAAAATGCAACTTAATTCTAGTAGCCGGCAAGCTCAGAGTCGAAGAAACCGAAGACTACGAAGAAGCCGAAGAAATTAAAAAGCTCTACGCAATTATCGAGCAATACAACCTGCACGGTAAAATTCGCTGGCTGGGAGTGCGGCTTTCCAAAAGCCTGTCCGGCGAAATCTACCGGGTAATCGCCGACGGTCAAGGTATATTTGTTCAGCCAGCCTTATTTGAAGCTTTCGGCTTGACAATTCTCGAAGCAATGATTACCGGCATTCCGACTTTCGGGACGCAGTTTGGCGGCCCGCTGGAAATCATTCAAGATGGGGTAAATGGGTTTTATATCAACCCCACAAACCACGAGGAAACCGCCCAAAAACTTCTCGATTTTTTATCGAAATGCGAACACAATCCCAACTATTGGTATGAAATTTCAACGCGAGGAATTGACCGAGTTTACAGCACGTACACCTGGAAAATTCACACTACCAAGCTGCTGACGCTCGCCCGGACTTACGGTTTCTGGAACTACTCATCCAAAGAAAACCGCGAAGATATGCTCCGCTATATAGAAGCGCTGTTTTATCTGATTTACAAGCCGAGAGCCAAGGCTTTATTGGCAGAACACGCGCAGCGATAAGTGGCGAGTTTTGGTTTGTAGGGGCCGGTTCAGAGAAAAAACTTGGCCTCGGAGCGATCGACTAGGTACGTTGTTGCGATGAAAGCGCTCTTATTATAGATAAGAGCGCTTTCATCGCAACAACGTACCTTTATTTAAGGTGGATGCTAAGAAACCCGGTTTATACAAAAATATCGGGTTTGGTAACGAAACATCTCCGCTGAAACCGGGTTTAGTCGGAATAGTGCGAAGCGGCCCCTACTTCCAACTGGCAACTGCTGACGGAGGCTGTCCCCATTACCAACTTCTAGAGGCCTGGGCAGATATAGCAACCGCCCTGACGGTTAAGACGTTCTTAATGGCCCAAACATCAGCGGTGGATGGCTTTTTCCCTCGGACTTCTGTCTTTTATCTGTTACATCCGTTACTTGCATCTGCTGCCGAACTTCCTTTCTCTCGTTCGCGTCTTCGCGGTTAGTAAAAAAATCATATTCAAAACATCCGTTAAATCCGTTACAGAATCCGCTGCCGAACTTCCTTCTTACTTCTTCTTTATTTCTCAGAAAGCTATCCGGGTAATACAATGAGATTGAGAAACATAGAAAACAGGGAAACCTTGTCACACCTTACCAACAGGATGAAACTTATGCGTGTAACTACTGTTACGATTTTCAGCTTGCTCGCTCTGCTCGCTCCCGGGTTGACCAAAAAGGCAAATGCAGCCTTCGACTCCAAACCCTTTGTGCAGGAACAGTACCGCAGAGACTTTGCAGCTCCCGCCGATCCGGGTGCGCCGGCACAGCCCGAGGCGAATTCCGAAGGAGATATGTTTAATAAGCCTTTTTATGCTGGGGAGCAAAAGCCTGTCAGAAAGGAAAAAACTATCTCAGCGGGAGCTGACGGGCCAGAAGTTGCGGCCATACAGCAGCGGTTGCAAGTTCACGGTTTTGCGATCGGCACGATCGACGGTTCCTATGGTTCTCGCACCACATCGGCTGTCAGTGCCTTTCAGGAGTCTAAGGGGTTCAAGTCAGACGGCATCGTGGACAAAGAAACTTGGACAGCTTTAGCAGCAGATCCGGCTGCTAAAGCTTCTGAAACTTTGCAGGGCAATGCTCCAACTCAGAACAGCGATCCTCCTGTTCCCGGCAATCCTGCAACTGCTCTGACTAAAGGCGCTGCTGGCTCCAAGGTGAAGACGCTACAGGTGCGTTTGGAAGTACAGGGTTACGATCCGGGCCCGATCGACGGCATTTTTGGCGATCGCACTGCTACGGCTGTGAAGAAATTTCAGGAGTATAAGGGTTTGACGGCTGACGGTGTGGTTGACGAAATCACCTGGAAGGCGATCGGTCAAAACTAAGTGACGAGTTAAAAATAGGGAAAATTGCTGTGGCGATGACTCATCAGTGAACCCGGTGTCAAAAAAAGACCGGGTTTCTCGATGTTGACCGATCGCTCTGTTGTGTGTTATGGTCATTGAATGTCAAAATGCGGATATGGCGAAATTGGCAGACGCGCCAGATTTAGGTTCTGGTTCCGAAAGGAGTGAAGGTTCAAGTCCTTTTATCCGCATAGCATCTAAGGCTTTATAAATCAAGGGTTTCTGGTTCATTGAACCAAGAGTCCCGTTTTTGGCTCATCTTTGGCTCACTCTTGCAGATTATGCACGGGTAGTCAGAAACCGGGTTTTTACCAGAATACTTCCTTACAGCCGTAGAAACCCGAAAAAACCCGGTTTCTTGGATTTGGCGCGGGCAGTCAGAAACCGGGTTTTTATGAGAATACGCGTTACAGTCGTAGAAACTCGAAAAAACCCGGTTTCTTGGATTTTGATGCGCGGGCAGTCAGAAACCGGGTTTTTATGAGAATACGCGTTACAGTCGTAGAAACTCGAAAAAACCCGGTTTCTTGGATTTGGCGCGGGTAGTCAGAAACCGGGTTTTTATGAGGATATTACAGTCGTAGAAACCCGAAAAAACCCGGTTTCTTGGATTATGCACGGGGAGTCAGAAACCTGGTTTTTATGAGAATACGCGTTACAGTCGTAGAAACTCGAAAAAACCCGGTTTCTTGGATTATGCACGGGTAGTCAGAAACCGGGTTTTTGCGATTGTGAGTCAAGGGCGGCAGGTTTCATCAAAAAATATCCAATCCTTCCTTCTGGAATCGACTCATTTGTCCGATAGTGGAAATTTTCTGAGTCGAATGTTTTAGAAGGTTAAGCCATTGCTTGAATAATGACGAGTGGGGAAGGAAGCACAGACAATAAAGCTGCATATTGGTAGAGGCTTATTCCATGAAATTTGCAGCTTTATTTGTCAATCTTTACCAATCGTTTCTCTCTAAAATTGATTGGGCAAAATCTCTCGTTGTTTCACCTTTGTGATACCACCAAGGCATATCTAAAGGGAAAGCGGGAAAATGTCCTTTAGGAGCATTATTTAGGTTGAATGTTAACGATCCATAAGACTTCCAAGCAAAAATCCCACCGAATATACCTGCGTCTCTTCTCCAGCCAATTTTTTCTCCAAAATCTCCCACGTTTTTAAACACATTCAAATAAATTTGCTTTTGCGCCTTAAAACCAAAATGCCCATTACTGTTATCTGACCACAGTTGATTAATAGTGTGTAAATCATCACTGGGCAATATTCTCAGATTTCCCTCAAAATCACGGTTAGCTATCTTTACTATGATGTCACAGGTTTCTTGGTCTGCTTTTTTCCATTCTCCCACTTTTAGTAAACTACTGAGTCTAGTATAGTCTATGGTCAAAGCCGTATTGATTTCGCTAGAAATCAGAGCAACGATTCCTTCTTCGGAAGTAGCGTTATCTAAATAATGTTGACTTTGTTCCCTAATTTTATTTATAACTGTTGGCGAAGTTAATGGATTAATATGTTGATTAAGTTTGGCTTCATAGAACTTACAAGCAGCATTTCCTACGGCATAAATCATTAGGGCTTTAGTAGAAGCACTTATTATTTTACTGGGAATCATGCCATACTCTAGCCAGTCTATACCTGCATCAATAGCTCTTTCTCCCAAAAAAGCTGCACCAAAGGCTGTTAAAGCTTCAATTTTTCGTTCGGGAGCTTGTAAATTAAATCCATAAATATCGGCAATCTGATAAACCATTTCTGCCGAGAGTTTGGTGATTTCTGGTAAATCGTACTTAGCTATCCCCCTGATAACAGCTTCAGCTCCCGGAATTCCTCTAACTAAATCCACTCCAGCCGCTTGTAACGATTTTTGAACAATAAGAACATGAGCACTTTCATAGGGAGATTTGTCTCGGTAGCTGTGCTTTAGCCTTTTAACAGACGATTCAGATGCAGCAAAATTAATTTCACAAATAGATTCACCAATCCAATTAACTAGACTATTCCAAGCATTTGAATTAGATTCTTGCTTTAGTTGTCGTAGTTGAGGATTAGCATTGACTTCAGTATTTATTTGAAGAATTTGTTCGCTGGGTTGTGGCGATGATGGCGATGATGGCGATGATGGCGATGATGGCGATGATGGCGATGATGGTGCGGGTGTTGGTGCGGGTGTTGGTGCTGGTGTTGGTGCGGGTGTTGGCGATATTCCTTCAACTGAAGGTTCAATAAATCCATCAATAATTTCTGGGTATGTCAACTCATCTGACATTTCCATAATTGCTCGTATTACTGGTTTCGCCATCAGGTTATCATATTCCAAATCATCCAGCCGATAGCGCTTGGCACGGTTAGCAACTTGAACAGTAATGCGGTAGCGATTGGAAGATTCCACCAACTCTTCAGCACGTTGGATGACTTTAAAGGAATCAAATTGAGGAGGTTTCTATGACATAATTGAGTACCTTCTGGTAGAAATTTACAAGTAATAGGAGGGTTACTTATTAAGATTAAATAAGAGCTAGTCGAACTTCTCAACAGGGTAGGCAAGCGACGCTTTTTTTCCTACCCTTATCGCTTAAAACCAGCGCTTTTTGAGTTTCTTCAAGTGCGATCGCCTCAAATTCCCCACCAACTCCCGCAACCGATCCAAATTTCCCGTTTCCCCGCCATACTTCCACCGCACGTAAGCCTGCGAAACTTCCTCAATCACCTCAGCTTCATCAGTTGCATGATTCCCGCGCATCGCCTCAGCATACTCCAAAGGCGTTTGAGCTTTCTGCTTCACAAATCCCCGACTCGCCAAATCCTTCAGCATTTCCTGATAAACCCCCTCCACCGGTGGCAATTTCCCCAGCCAGCGACGGTAGCGCCACTTGCGCCACAGTTGCCAAATTAACCAGCCAATGAAGCCAAATGCGATCGCAGCAATTAAGCCAGTAAACAAGCCCACCCAACCCTTCGCAAACTGTCCCAGAAACCAGCCCAGAATCAAACTTATCCAGCCAATCACAAAACCGATAACTGAATCCAGCCCGCTTCTCAGAGGCGTCGGCAGCCAACCCGCGATCCACTTCCAAAACGATTCCAGCGCGCTAAAAGTCTGGTTGTCTTCCACCGAAGCCGGAATCAACGGATAACCGGGAATCGGATTAAAACCAAACCAGCCGTATTTGGGAAAATATACCTCCGTCATCAAGAAAGCGTCGGTATTTTTCACAACATACAAACCAGTAAACGGGTTGAATTCTCCCGTATCGAAACCGCCAGCCACTCGCGCCGGAATCCCGATCGACCTGAGCATAATTGTCAGTACCGTCGAAAAATGGTCGGGATATCCGCCAGTAACTTTTTTGCCGTCCTGGGTGTTTTTGTAGCCAAAGAGAAAACCCTCGACTAAATCTTCTGTTTCTTCCAAGTAAGGCAAGGCTTTTACGAGTTTGTAATTCGGGTTTTGCTTCAAATATTGAGCTAAGTACAAAGCTTTTTCGTAGGGAGAATCGATCGCCCTTTCCGACTTAGATACTCTAGTTCTCGCCAACAAGATTTCTTCTGTTTTTTCTCGCACCTTGGCGGCAATTTTCGGCGGCACATCCAAATAGAACTTGCGAATATTTTTTGGGTAATCTGTACCAGTTTGCCCCAACACAGAGCGCTCGCGAAAAGGCACATTAGAAATCACGGTATAAGTCACACCCTCCGCCAATTCCAGAGGCGATCGCAAACCCCCCTCCGCATCAATCGCCACCTCTGTCGTCGGAAAATAAAGTTCCTTCGGCTTGTTTAAAGCCGGAATCAAATTCGGCAACTGAGCCACAATAGTATAACTTTGAATAACCTCTTGAGTGCGGGGCGCATTGGGAAAAGGATTCAGATAAAATTGATAAGACCACCTGGGTCTATTAATCTTTTGAGCTTGTTCGTTGCGCGAAATTTCCCAACCCTGGCCCGTGTATTTGTCAAAGCCCAACACGCGCCAAAAACCCGCCGCCTGCGATCGCACGCGCATCACCACTTGAGGTTTCAGTTCCCCCCGCAAATTTTGATTGATGCGCTGGTTGAAACCGTAATAAAAAGTAGAGTCAACCTCTCCTGGCCCTTTGTCTGGGTTTCTCCCCCTTCCTCCGCCAGTTCCTTTTTGATTTCCGCCTCTGACATACCCCGGATTGATAATGCTGCGCGAGTCAAACTCTCCCTGATATTGAATCGGAGCACTCACAGGAAAAGTCCGCAACTGATAGCCCGGGAGGCGCGGCAAAAACGCAAAAATAGTCAGCCCCAACCCGACAGTTATCACCAGCAGCAAACCAAAATACTTGGGGGATAAAGTAGCAGCAAATAGCGACCAGTTGTTGTTTTTTTCTTTACCTTCTGCTTTCTGCTTTCTAGCTTCTGGCTTCGACAGTCCCAAGCGCGATCGGTAATCCAGCACCAAAGTCGGCAGCGCTAAAGCCAAAAACACCAACAGCAACGGCCCAAAAGTCAGCGTTTGACTGATAGTCGCCGCGACACTCAACAAAATCAGCCCGATGACGATCGAATAGCCCAAATCCTTGCGGCGGGGCAAATCGAAACTGTGCAGCACTTGAATGTTAATTAACAGTTGTGCCAAAACTAACCGGGTATCGTTTAATTCTCCTACCAAACGGGTAAAAAAAGCGAACAGCGCCACCAGCATTCCAATAGCTATGCAGAACTTAGCAGCTACATTGCGATCGCGGCGGCGGTACCAACTCCAAGTTGCTCCCACAATACTAACAGGCACAGCCCACAGGTTCAGGGCTTCTTCAGCAGCAACGTCTGTCGCCACAATTCCCACAATTACCAACAACTGAACTAGGATTCGCAGCAGTAAAGAATCCTCAATCACCGGCGGAGGCATGGCCTCTATCTGCTCCCACAGCTTACCTAAAACAGGTATCTTTCGCAGGTTATCAGTTGTCATGTGCACCCATCCAACGATTTTAGATTTTAGATTTTAGATTTTAGATTGAATCCACAGATTAATCTGAGAGGGCTTTAACTAAAGATCTAAAATTTTTGGCTTCCCACGAGCGAGGTCGGGGGATTGAATCGGTTTTTGTGTGAGGTCAAACCACAGAGTAAAAACCTACATAATTTACTCTAATTTGATTTTTCTAATTGCTATCTTGTCCTGACAAAATTGGACGAATAGCAAACATCAGAGGTCTGGTCTCGAAGTTTTGGAATCGAACTTCTAAGGCATAAGTCTTGTCTGGTTGCGGGTCAAACAACTCCACACTTAAATGCCCAGAATTCGGACGGTGTGCACTTGCTTCGGCATCTCCTCCTTTGAGTTCCAAACTTCCTGCCCCGGGAAATTCGCACTCTACTCTTAAACACGGCATTGGCTGTTCTCTGTTGGTGTTCGACAGGTATTGAGCCCTGAGAGTCAGCGAACCTAAAGCAGTCAGCCACTCCCGGGAAACCGGCGGCTGATTTACATGACAATTCAAAGTTAGAGACTCAATGATTTCTCGGGCGGCCAACAGCGACATTAGCATTTGTTGATCGGTAGTTGCCTCGGAGTAATTCGGTAAATCTTCTACTTCTAAACCTGTAATTCCTCTGGCCGCACCCATGAGTACGAAACCAGCTAATTGGTTGAGTTCCTGAGACTGGCCCGGAAACAAGCTATCTACAGCGCGAACTAACTTCGAGCCTTCCCGCAGCGACGACATTACCATTTCCTGACAAGGTTCTAGCAGTTGAGCAAAAACCCCTTGGGCGATCGGAATTGGCAGGCGACCCCACCTGATATTTTGTAGTTGGGGAGTCCAGATGTGTAGGGGGGGAACCCATTGGGGGGCTACATCGTCTGGGTAATCGTGGTCGTAACTTTTAATTTCTGTTTCCCAGGGGAACAGCGGCGGGTTGGATTCAATTTCGGCTCTAAGCCTTTGTTTTAACAAGGTCTGAAAACGGTCTTGCACGGTCGGTATATCTCCAAGAGTCAGCGGTTGTGCGGGTGCATTGCTGTGCCCCCCCACTTGATAATCCAGCGGGTCTGGTTCGTCCCATTCCCAGTATTCCACCCCAGAATTGTCTTCTATGTCGCCCCACTCTTCTGAGAGATGGGGTCTGTTGAGGTTTTCCTCATCTTTGCTAGAGGCATTCTCGATCGGCGCCTGCAATACCCAGTCTAAGAAATGGCGCTCGAAAGCCTCTGCATCCCTGTTCGTTTCGTTATTCATCACTAGATGCCCCTTCTCCGGAATCTGAACGATTTCGCAATTCCCAGGCAAGTTCGAGTAATTTAAACCACCGTTTCTGTACCTGGGCTACCGTGCTGCCGAGGGTTTGCGCGATCGCTGACTCTGACAGACCCTGTTGCTTCAACTTTAACAAACGCTGTCCCTCTGGGCCGATTTGCTCGCCAAAAATCTGCCACTGAGAAGGCAGCAAACCCAGATTTTTATCTAAGTCTGCTTCCAGCCACTGGTGAACCAGTTCCCAGCGGTGCGACATGGCAAACCTGAGCAAATGGTACTTAAAGCGCTGCTGCAAATAGTCTCTTTGGCGCGGAGTTATGCCCAGCAGCGACTCTATTTCATTAGTCGGCAAATCTTGCAAGCGCAATATGAAATAATCGGCGCATTCTTGTTGGTTGCGCTCTTTCAAATAGGCTACTAATTCGTCTATCACCTTTTGCCGCAGAGATTCTGACTCGTCGCCTTGGGGGCGAATTGCCGAGGAACCCTGTCCCGCCATTGCTTCCCGCACCGAGTGCACCGAGGTGTCGTTCCAAGTTTGGTCGGAATCTGAAGCCCCTCCGTCGGCGGCTTGTTCCATATCCACGGAGGTTTCTTTGGGCTGCTGCTGGGAAAAGGTTTGGGCCCGTAAAATAATTAGTTGCTGGCTGCGGTTTCGGGGTAAAGGAATGCGCCGCTTGCCGAAACGCTCTACAAAGGCCATGTACTCTGCTAGTTCTAAGCGAGTGCGGGGACTGTAGGTGGGTGGCAGTTGGGTTTCCCGCCGGAATGCCTTTAAAGCTTCCAGATAAAATCCTTGCAAAAAATCTTTGATCAGTTCTACTCGCGCCTGATAGCTAGACTGCACCTGGGGAGGGGTGATGTAGCGATAGACGATCGCGCTGAGGGTACTGTGCAATTCTACTCGCCCGGGCCCGGAGCCTAAACTGTAATAGTGGAGGCATTGTTGCAAGCGGTGCTGAGCGAGGCTCTGGGCTGAACCCTCGATGTCTCCGGAGTTTTGAATCCGCTGACTTTCGGTGCATATCCTGGTGACTTCTGCTGCGAGTCGCCCTGCTACATCTTGGCAGTTCTGCTCAGACGCGCGAGTGGACTTTTTGAGTTCGTCTAACAGCAGTTGAAATATGGTTTCCACGCTCTGGCAGATTTCCCGCATGATGGTTTACAGCTCACATTGAAATTAGCACAATTAGTAGCAGTACGGATAAATTTTTTCTATTGCTACTTTACCCGGTATTCCCGGTAGAGGACAAACTGCAATGCCCTCGATCTCCTCCTGGGCAAAAACACTGAGGACTGCTTTTTTTTAATCTGTCCCGGAGGCACCATCCGCAAAAAACCCGGTTAAACTAGCGGTTTTTGGTGGCAAGCGCCAGAGGATTTTTAGCAGAAACCTGGTTTTTTGCGTCCTGGACTATAAATGTTGTATCAGCCACCGAAACTCGCCTTAATTAAATCGAGCATGAGGCAGGACGCTGTTAGATTTGGAGGCTAAACCGTCAATTTATCTAAAAAATGCGGGATATTTTCTCAAAAACGCTATATTTGGGTATATGTTTAATATTTATTAATCATATTCATGGGATTTCAGATTTCGCATTTTAGCTTAATATGGGGCAGTCCTGGTTAATATATACTTGGACGCGCACCTGTTACCCTGACATTCTTAAACTCAAATCTCAAATTAACTGACTGATGGATTTAGACCAACAGATTCAAGCACTGATTGACAAAGCTCCGCCCGACGGTTCGACGCCACAAATCTTAAAGGCGATCGCCCCGGCGCTGATTTTAATTGCCCAACAGCTACAGCACCTCGAATACTCGATCCTGCAAGCGCTAGACCAAAGTTGGGCGATCGTGGTTTTGAGCAATCTCAAGCAACCGGGACGGGAAAAGAAGGTGATTTATGCTTTTCCTACTTTTCAAGATGCGTCCTCCGCTGCGGCGGCTGGGGGCGATCGCGTCAGACCGGTGCCTTTGCCTGTTACTCACATTTTATTTCAGATGATTGCTCTTGAAGGTCTCGACAGCATTGTTTTTTTTGAAAATCCCGGCAATCAGGAAGTCGGAACCGAAATCCCTCGCCGACAAGTGCAGGACTTAATAAATGTTTACTTGCAGCAGTATCGATCGGCTCCACCGTCGGATATTGCCTAAATATAGCCTTTCTCAAGGGCGTGAGGTATGTCCGGTAATCGGTAATCGGTAATCGGTAATCGGTAATCGGTAATCGGTAATCGGTAATCGGTAATATGTCATTGCTCGCCCTCTCCCGAACTCACTTAAGAAGCGCTATAACTCAATTTCTTATGAATTGGTAATAGGGAATTACCAATTACCAATTACCAATTACCCATTACCAATAAAGTGTAACTTTTCAACCTGCTAATAAAGTCGGCTCAAAACGTAATCTGCCAAATCAATCAAAGCTTGGCGGGACTCTGAATGGGGCAGCGCAGCCAAGTATTCGACAGCTTTCTGTGCGTGATTTGTGGCTAGTTCTCGCGATCGCTCTATGCCCCGAGACTCGTGTACCAGTGCCAGAGCCTGCTCTAGATCTCCTTCTTGGGCGAATTCGCGTTCTATGAGAACTTCCAAGTAAGGCTTTTCTTCCAGGGCAAATAGCGCTGGTGCTGTCAGATTACCGCCGATCAGATCCGAGCCTGCGGGTTTCCCCAAAGTTTCCGTAGAAGCGGTGAAATCCAATATATCATCTACTATTTGGAATGCTAAACCAATGTTGCGACCGTAGTTGTACAAATCGTCTGCTATTTCCGCTGAAACCTCGCTCAAACAGCCCGCTGCTTTAGAGCTGTTGGCAATTAAAGACGCTGTTTTGTAATAACTTTTTTCTAAGTACGCTTCGATCGACAAACTGGTGTCAAATCCATTTAGTCCCTGTTGAATTTCCCCCTCTGCTAGATCCATAATCACTTCTGAAAGCAGTTTGACTACTGGCAGGTTGTCCAGATTTGCCAAGTGCCACGAAGATTGAGCAAACAGAAAATCTCCCGCCAATACTGCCACTCGGTTGTTAAACCGACTGTGTACCGTCGGTACTCCCCGCCGCAGATCCGACTCGTCCACCACGTCGTCGTGAACCAAACTTGCTGTGTGGATCATTTCTGTGATTTCCGCGAGGCGGCGGTGTTTTTCTGTGATTGGACGATCGGGCATCGTTGTCCGCGCCATCAACAAGACTATTGCGGGTCTCACCCGTTTTCCCTTTGTGCCGAATAAGTATTCTGCAGCCGCGTACAAAATGGGATGACGGGCACCCACTAACTGTTTTAAGTTTTCTGTCAACAGTCGCAGGTCTTCTTCAACCGAGGAAAATAGGAGAGTGCTAGAGATCATGGATACGCCGACTCAAGCCGTAAAGTAACAAAATTTTACATATCATATCTTTATTTTAAGCCAATTCTCTGCAATAGGGAAGAAAAATCTAGCCGACCGGCAGTTATTTGTCATCTGCTACGAGCTAGGAGTCACCCCACTGCCTCCGGCGAGTGGCCCGCTGGCAGAGGGGTTGCCCCTATTGTATCGAATCCCCAATGCCCCAAAAAACAATGTCAAAGGTAGAGCTGCTAGCCCGACGTTATGCGCGGCAAGGAGCTTTTCTGAGAAAAACTAAGATAGGGGGGAACTGGGTTGACAAGTGTTTCCTGGTTAGGTGTCCGAAGTGCAATCACCTCTTACCTTCTATGATTTCAGCGGATGGGTTTGAGTGCTGCGTCACCGGCAGGTGCGACTACGAGCGCCAAATTTATTCACCCGCCGAATTGTCTCAACTCGGTAGATGAGTCCGCTTAGGTAGAGCCCGCTAACTATCAGACCGAAGGTTGAAAGTAAAAGGCAAAAAGCTCGCCACCAAAGCTTTAAGACCTTTTTTAACAGCAGTTTCCAGCACTTCCGACACTTGCTCTCGCTACGTCTGCAATATGTCCATTAGGTAGAGTGCGGAACGCACACTCATCCCACTATTAAGGCTTTCAGCGACGGTATGGAAGCGTGTTTAATAACCAAAAGCAGAAACGACAATGCGGCAGACTAACCTATCAATACGGTCGAGAGAATATCTAACAAAACAGGAGATAGAGGCTTTACTGTTGGCAGCCAAGGCAAACAAAGACCGACTCTTTGCACTGCGAGACTATCTCGCCATACTTTTGAGTTTTCGCCACGGATTGCGAGTGTCCGAATTGATCGCGCTGCGCTGGCAAGCGATCGACTTTGACGCCGCCAGAATTCACATTCAGCGACTAAAAAACGGTACTCCCGGCGTTCACCCATTGCAGGCAGATGAATTGCGAAGCCTGAAGAGCCTGCAAAAGATTCAAAATAGCCCGTGGGTGTTTACTGGAAAAAGTGGAATTCCGCTGACAAGGGATGGAGTTGCAAAAATGCTGCGGCGACTAACAGCGATCGCAAAACTAGAAATTTCGACGCATCCCCATATGTTCCGCCACAGTTGTGGATTTTATTTAGCCTCAAAGGGATACGATACTCGCCTTATTCAAGAGTATTTAGGACACAAAAGCATCCAGCATACAGTAACGTATACCGCACTTAGTCCAGGAAGGTTTGAAGGATTATGGGAAAAATAGATTTATCCCTTCAACTGCCATCATTTTAGCGGTAAATTTTGCCAAAGCCTGTGAAAGTTAGAGCGCTGCTGGCTTCAATGCGGCATTCAGCCCCAATAGATTTAATGTATTTTGGAATAAAGATGTTGAAAAAAGATAAGGCCGAATTAACTCTCTCTCGTTGCGGTAACTGGTACAATTTTATGGTGTGGCCCGACGGAATAGGCGAAGATAAACGTAGGTTCATAGATAACGATTCCGGCATCCTCTGTTTTTGTGATATTGAGCCTAACTACAAAGTTTTTTACCTATCTTTATTCCGGCCGCGACACGATAGAATTATTTCGAGAATGTCAATACTTCTCCTCAATTCTTGAGAATTACCGCTAATAGCAGCCCAGACACAGGAGCGACATTTATTATTAATTTAGCGGTGGAAAAAGCGAGCTTGTTATTGATTTTAATTTTTCATTCCAATATTTTTCTAGCGCTAGTTAAATAGCAGAAGCTAATCTTGGCATATTAGCAATAACGGCTTTGGGATTTTCAACTATGATTTTCCTGCTGTCCATATTCTAAAATTAAAATTCAGTTACTAAAATTCTAGCCCGTGATCGACCAATTACGAAAAAACTAGCTTTTTCCAAGTACCCCAAACGCCGTTATACTCACTTCTTTTCCACCAATTGCCGCTGCCGTCGGTAAAGTCCTGCTGACGATATTTAGCCGCAGATGTGGTTCCGAAAAGTGCGTCGAATTGCAGTAACATCCCCGAATTTACGGGAAAATTTGAATTTGTCACACCGCCGTCTATCCAAATCGTGGCGGCGTACTGGTTGAAAGTCAAATTATTGGCATTAAAAGCTACATTATTGCTACGCGACTCCAGTAGCCACGCTGTGGATATTTCGATATTACCCGTGAATGTCTTATTGCCAAAAATCGTTTCATTGGCTGTTGCACTTACAAAGCCTAATTGTTGCGGATTTTGCCACGTCCTATCGCCTCTTAGCAAGTAGTTTTGTTGTCCGGCTGACGCGGCATTGACTAATCCATTCGTACCCGCAGCAGTGGGTGTTGCCGCTCCGAATAATTGCAATAAGTTTTCCAATGCGGTGAGGCGATTGCTCAAAACTTCTAGTGCTGGGTCATCTTTTTTTTTGAAATACGCCTTCGCAGAGACAGCCCCCGCTACCAGAATAGAATCTCCAGTTTTTAGTGGCGCTTGCCATTTATTCGGTACCCCGACACCTAATTTAAAGCTGCTGCTGATCGCCCGATCGTCTAGGGCGATTTCACCCTCAAAAGGGAATCCCTCAAGAGTCAATTCTTTCTCGATTGCCCACGCTCCGAAAGTATCAATCCCAAAGAATTGAAGCGCTATTTTTTGACTTAAGAGTTGTTTGGCGGCTAGTTGCAACCTCTCTCCCCGATCGCTTCGAGGTACCGAGTTGTCTGTCGCTACCGGCAGTTGCAGGCTGGGAATTGTCGGGCGAACTTTTACATCGACGAGCCGACACTCGTAAAAAATTTCATAATCAGCCAGAAACGGCGCAAATTTCTGCGTCCACTGGGCTAAGTCGAGAAGAGTCACGGTGTTGGTGCCGTCGGCTGGAACGAGCCGACGCGAAAAAGCAAGGGTTTCGGTTATAGATTCCATTATGTTAGTTGTTTAGGTATAACTCGATCGGGATGTTGGCAGCAGTCGCCATATTGCTGGCAAATACCGTATCATAAAGCGCTTTGCGATCGCCGTCATCACGAATCCATATTTCATGATACTCAATGCTGCGCGTGTCTGGGTCGTATGTACCCGCAGTTCCGATAGTAACGACGGTTATTGCTCTCGTTACACCGTCGCGGCACTTCTTTCTTTCGTTCCAACTTATAAACGAAACGCAATCCAAATTGACGGTTGCTTGCCCTTCTTGAATGTGAAACCAATTTTTCATAACAACAATTAATCAGTAAATTTATTATCTCAGACCGTCACCTTTCTAGCGACTTTCGTATAGTTTCGCGCACGTCTGCCGGTTTGAATCCCAGCGGGATTTTTTTGCCGCCGATCGCGCTCAACTCGTCAGAGCCGTCTTTACTGCGTCGGCTTCCATAAATAACAAACCAAGCCGGGTGTACTCGGACGCGGGGTTTTTGCATTTTTGCCTTCAAATCTTCCCCACCGACAAGGCTTATTATTTTAGACTTGCTGAGTTCCGCCGTCCGCTCAATAATTTCGCGGGCCGCATTTTGACTGCTGGCATAAGCTTTCATTTGCCCGCCTCTTCCTATCTTGTCGGTATCTTTGTCAACCATTCGCGCAACTGCGTAGTGGTTTCCGTAAATGTAACCGTTTTCCCCTCCCGCCACCGCCAGAATGTTTTCCCAAGTACACTTGTTCCGGTGAATGTTCGGAATATTTAAGTACGGTCGGGGCGGCGTTCGGTTGCCGAGGCGCTTGACTTCCTTGCTCGGTTCGTAAGGTCTGGTGCCGCTCAGACGCCAGTGAATTTCAACAGAAAGGGGCGCAACAAAATTTTGAACGTACTCGGCATAAGGGTAGCCGACAAAAGTTCCCAAGTCTGCCCGCGCCAGCTCCGCTCGAATCAACTGCTGAATTGCTGGCAAGAGGCTGGCTTGCAAGGCGATAAAAACTTCGTTACCTGAGATTAGCAGTTTTGTTTCTTCATCGCCGTCTTTGTCTAGAACGAGTTCGTACACCTCAAAATAAGACTGGTCGCTGACCTTCGCGTCGCTTTGTCCGGCAATCCGAGTGATTGGATCGCTTTTTTGGAGTATGCGGTTGACTTTCGCTTCGGATGTGTTTTTAGTCATTTACCGGGCGTACTCCAAGACGATGAATTCGCTCATCCCCTCGCCGAAACCTTCGACTACTCCTTCCAAGAAGTTTCCCAATGCAGGGTTTTGGTCTTCGATAGCCTGTACGAATTCGTTAACTTTATCGCTCAATATCCAGGGTTTGCCGCCTTCTTCTCCCCAACTGGCGATCGCCTTATCAACCCAAGGGATGCCAGATTTGATGTTAGCCTTCGCCCACTTCCTAAAGTTGATGTACCCAGCGGCAAAAAGCGCTTGGCGGGCCAGTCGGAAAACAGCCCAGCCGACCGTACTGAGTTCTTCGAGAATTTCTTCGGCTACTTCGTTCTCGTCTTCGAGCACCATGAACATCGTGCTGGTGGCCCTCATGTTAATTGTTAGTTTTGGCGTCTTGTCTTTCCCGATGATGAATCCAGCTAAACTGCGCCCTAGCGATTCGCCCGCAACCCCCGCGAAATTGACAAAACCCTGCTGTAACTCTTTGAGTAGCGTGTCATCAGATTTGTTGAAATCAAAATTGTAAATTGTCTGCGTCGCCCCGACGGCGGCGTTAACCAACTGCGGCATAACTCCAGCAAGCGTAACGCCGCCAATCAGCCCAGCGCCACCGATCGCTGCGGCGATCGCTCCTATACCTGCTGCAATTCCCCCGACAATCACTCCACCGATCAGCAGCACCGCACCGGCACCCGCTACTACGGCTACAGGATCTTCTTTCAGCCAGTTCTCGAAGATTTTCCAGTCGCCGCGGGCGATCGCTCCAAAGAGCTCTTTTGCCCCGTCGGCCATATTTTTGAGAAGGGCTTTGGCATTGAGCAAACCCTTTGCCAAAATGCTGCCGATCGAACTGCCGATCGAGTTAAACCAACTGCCTAGAGTTCCTCCTGAAGAAACCACGAGGGAAGAGTTTTCTGTCGTGACGCCAGGGCTGGGTTTCATCGTTTTTCCTCCAATTTGTTGGTTGTTAGTTTTTTGAGATTCTTAGTTTTAGTTTTGACAGGTTTAATGCCCGTTGTTGAATTCGCGAAGTCGCTCTCGTACTCCTTGATGTAGTCTTTCATATTTCCTACTCCTACGGCGCGATTGATATTAATTCTGTCTAGCGCTAGCTGCCTGCGAAGCTCGAGTACGTTGTCTTTGATTTTTAATTTTAGGTACGTCTTGATACCTGTTTTAGTTATCTGACTACTTTTTGCCATATTTATTCTTGCCTTGGTAAGTTTTTCTGAATCTGACGCAGTATTTCAAACAGCGATTCTGAACGGGGGTGCATTTCGACTGTTTTAATTT
Source organism: Microcoleus sp. ARI1-B5 (assembly GCF_036705795.1). Taxonomy (NCBI): domain Bacteria; kingdom Bacillati; phylum Cyanobacteriota; class Cyanophyceae; order Oscillatoriales; family Microcoleaceae; genus Microcoleus; species Microcoleus sp. ARI1-B5. The sequence continues at coordinate 54,210 of NZ_JAUBVK010000010.1, read as the reverse complement.
TATTCTCTCTTGTTTTTAGGAACTCGGGGATTAAAGCTTCCGTAGATTCGTCTTCGTTCAAGTCTAGCTGTCTTTCATTGTTTTCGCCAAAACCTTTACCGGTCTGAATCATGCAATTAAACGCCGTGACGACTTTTTCCGTCTTGGGTTTCAATGTAACGCCTAAAACATCAAGTATTGCGTCTAATTTATTCACTACGTCAACTAAAGCCACTAAAGATTGAGTGACGGTAAATCCGTTGCGCAAGTCCATATTTGTGCCGACGTTTCCATCGTCGCGAACCTCAAACATCGCTTCTGCCATCGCTTTCGCCCAGCCGGTGGCGTTGACGTAACGAACTGTGAGCGCTTGATTGCCCGCTCTGGCGCTCTCGGCGTCTTTGATGACAGCTTCCGGCTCGAATATCATGCCGTGCGCCATCATTCGGAAAATGCACTGAGCAATCTCGTAATAGTCCTTGGCTTCTGTTTTGCTGTTTGGATCGACTCCCGGGGCCATGAAAGAATTGCTGACCGGGAATTTATCTTTTAACAAACGCTCTACTCCGAGAGCTTCTTTTATATCTTCTAGTTCTGCTAATACTTCTTTGCAGCAATTTTCCACGAGAGGTCTGTTTCCTGTTGGTAGTATTTGTGCAACTTTAACTTCACCTATAGGCAGCACGTAAGCTGCGGTATAAAAAGAGTAAGTTTCTTCGCCTGTTATTCTATTTTTTAAATGTGAGTCTAGCCTTTCCTTATAATACCTGTTTGAGGTCTGGATATATTTATGTATTTTTGCTATAGATCCATAGAAAAGAAATCCTCCGTATTTTCGATTACTTTCTACGGCTGCATAGCATTCTATCGACAAAAATGGTTCGTCAAGCCAACTGGCATAATATGTATAATAATAAGCATTTTCTTTTATGTTAGTAAAAAATCCTGAAATAACACCATTCAAAAATTTTGTCTCAAAGCTTAAATCTTTGTTTGGATAAGGTACGTGGTTGGGAAATAGTTTGAAATAAGTTTCAGTATAATTCAGTCCTTCCACAAAAGTCGCGGGGCGAGCAAGCAATGGAGGGAAAGTAAGCTGAGTTTTTTTCCACTTGGTAATTATAGCCAAAGGTTGGAAATAATTCCATCCGTAAAAATACGATTCGCAATCAACAGAAACAAGTGCCAGTTGCTGTGAGTCGCTCATGGCTTCTAATCCTGTGTTGCCAGGAGGTATCTCTTTTGGAGGTTGAGGAACTTGCGGAGCAGGTTCAAACGGAGGCTTTGGATTGCAGCCGGGGTCTGGGTAAGTCCGGGTAGCTACTACCTGCCCGAATATTTTTTTCGTTTCGGTGACGACGCAATCCCTCGCCTCAACCTTCACTTCAAAGCCGCCCACGCCGAGTTCTATCTTGCCGCCTTCTATTCCCCAAGTTATTTTTTGTCCGGCAATTTCAACCTTAGCAGCGCCGCCGTAGTCAGTCGTGACGCCGATGCCACCAATTCCAAGATTTATGTCCAGGGATATCGAATCGGGACGGAGGCCGACTTTTCCCTTGACTCCCTTCACGGAACTGCTGACATCAATACCGCTAGAACTGGCGGAAACTTTTCCTTTGACTCCTCCAACAGAACCGCTGACATCAATACCTTTTGAGCTAGCTCCTATTTCTACCATTTTTCAACTCATCCCGCTGTAGTATTGCCTCGCATTCGGCCTGAAAGTTCAAAAGCTCACGATCGCCCGACAGCCACCGCGCACCGTAATGCGATCGCTCCCGGTTGGAAGCTGCACTTTGAAATTCGGATCGGCGATAAATTGCAACCCGATCTCCGCGCTGCCGTCAAACAGATCGACTTCCCCAGCGGTGAGGTAGGCTTTCAGATTTTCGCTGTTTACCCGATCGCCAAAATTCTGACAAGTGTTGGAATAAATCCAAGTCCAGCTTGCCGATGCGCTTGTTCGCTGGTGCAGCAGCCACTGGCACTTGGGGAACGCCGAGGCTAGGTTTTGCATTTTTGCGAGGCGATCGGCGATCGAAGCATTTGGCTTGATATCCGGTGCCGGCGTGCTCGTTCCCAGGCTGGGCAGGTAAAAGTGCATCTGCAAGTGTTCTAGGTAAAGTTCAAATCCTACAGCTTCTCTAGTAAGCTGCGGCGGATCGCCGGCGCTGGCAGAGAAGTTTGCCGCCCAATTGAGGCAGCGGTCGGCGATCGCCTTGCAGTCCACTATTTTTTGAACGGTGGAATTGTTTAGGGCGATCGGCTGCAAAATTGGGATTGTATAACCTCTAGGTTCCATTAGAGCAAGTATTCCTGTGGCGTGTCTAGCGTTCCGTTAGCTTGCATGGTGGTGGCAAAGGGCAGGGAGAACTGTCCCAAATAAACGCCGCTGACGGCGTTGAACGTCCCGGTAATGTAGTTCTTTTTTTCTGGGTTTTTAGTGGAATCGTTTTGTCTCGCCATCAAAAAGCTCAAAATTTCTAGCAGGTAAGCCGCCGGATTTGTACTCTTAAATGTACCTGCCGGACTGCCCGGAGAAAAAGTCAGGTTGTTCAAATAAGACTCCGCTGTTATCACCAAACTGCCTGTCGGGCCAATCTCTTGCTTGGCTAAAATTTGCCACGAGCCGCTAAAAAAGCGATCGTTGTCAGTTCCCTTTGAGCCGGTAAAGCGCTGGATCGAGGTCGGGTTTTTGCTAGCGTCCTCTTCCATATTTTGCCACCACTGCAACGTGAGAAACGCTTGACCTTCGGCCGTAGGAGACGCGATCGTGGCTCCCGTTCCCGGAGTAATAGCAACCATAATTGAAACTATTTTAAAATTATTTTGCAGACTTATACCACCTTAAGGTGGTGTAAGTTTCTTCGTCTGATTATAGAACAAAAAAAAGCGTGACAGCAAGGTTTTTGGCGTGCTAGCGTCTAAAAGCAACAAGCAATCGGAGATTCGCATTATGGCCGCTTTTACCAACACCTCTTTGGTTTCGACAACTTTAGAAGGCGCGCTGCTGGAAATATTGAGATTGGTGGCCGACAGGCAAGTTTCTACTACTACTAACCCGCAAAACCGATCGGTGGTCACTCAGTTCACTCAAAACGAACTGTCAGGCGTTTTCAGTGTCGCGCTGACTTTACCGGCGTCGCTGGCAAACAACACTGCCGGCAAACCCGTGGCAACCGCTACGGAAGTATTCCTCTAATCAACAGTTGCTGCCCGCGCAGCAATAAGGAGAAAAATAAATGACAAACTTGCCGCAAACCCCACAGCAACAGTCAGATATAACTACCGAGTTAACAGCGAAAAAAGGCATTCAATCTCGCGTCGTCCAAGCCTATGTAGAGCCAAATGTCTACTTAGAATTCCGAGTAAGAGAAGATTTTTACAATTATTTTGGTCTCCAGCCAACAATTGCGCTCACCGCTGACGCTGCGGTGACAAGATACAAGCCCGGGAGTGCTGGCGCTACCGCCGGGACTTCCGACACCAACAAAGGCAACGGCGTCTCCTACCGCTCAAAAAGCCGGAAATTGGCTGGGAAAAAAATCAAATTTCCGGTAACTGGTGCAGACGCTCCGCCGGTTAGTGCCGCAAAACCGGACAAAAAGAAAAAGACGATGACAATTCGAGTGCCTTCGATCCTCTCGGCGGCAGCAATTGCCTTGTGGGTGAATACTGCGATGCAGGCAAATAGGAGACCGGCCTATTTCACTCTAGAATCGGGTACCGAAGTCGTGATAGACCCGAAAATGACTGAGTCAACAAAGCTCAAACCCCTGAAGTCCATCAAAGGAAAAACAGAGGCTTAGCGAATTGCAAAACTGGAGGCCTTGCAAGCAGCAACCTCCGGTTTTGGGACTGTTTTTGCTGTACGGATAGTTTATGAGCGTCGGTGACGAGTCTTTGTGGAAATCAGTTTTTGGACAGGATTACTACCGGGAATCGATCGGCTACCAACAGGTGGAGCCGATTTACTTGCCCGGTTCCTTTGCCTCGCAAACGCTCCGCGTTCGAGTCAGTTCTGCGACAGCTAGAAACACGTGGCGCGCTGCGGGAGAACTCGTTCAAATCTTGGGGCAAGTTTCGGGGTGGGATTTTGAAGGGGAAACCAAGTATCTGCCGCTCAATGCCGCGAAGTTAATTTCTTTTTCTGAGTTTGCAGGCTATCAGTTAAAGTTTTATCCGAAATATTGGATAGATTCTTTCCAAATTCAAATAGATAAATACTTGTTGTAAATGAAAGAAACTATTGAAACTGCCTCTGTAGTGCTTAGCATAACAATTGCTACTTTTACTATTTGGAGGATATACAATTCGATTCTCCGCCGACTTGTTGTAATTCAGATGAGGTTGGATTCTCTCAAGGGGCTGGCAATTGCCTTGAGGTCTAGAACTAGCGATTTGGAGAAGTTTGCTTCTGTCAATCACGGATATCACATCAGGGGCGCGGCTTCAGACATAGAAGAAGCTTTCTTGGACAACTATGAAGGCAAGGATACGGGTTTTTAGGTAAATCAATATAATTAAGTGAGTAGAAATAATGATACGGCTCGACGTTCCGTTTAAGTCTCAATTAGACAACAGTTTCCGACCTACCGGTTCGTGCAACGTTACCAGCATCGCTATGTGCTTGGCTTATTTTGGAGTGAAGCCTAAGGGTTCTGGGCAGCTAGAAGATGAACTGTACCAGTACATGGAGGACAATAGCCTGAACCGACATTCTCCGCAAGATTTGGCTCAGGTTGTCCGAGATTACGGTAAAAGAGACGTTTTTACTGTTTGGGGTACTGTTAAGCAGTGTTGCCAGCATATTCGGGGGGGAAATCCCTGCGTGATTCACGGCCACTTTACGCCCTCGGGACACATTATTGTGTTGATTGGTTTCGATGATGAAGGCTTTGTCGTTCATGACCCCTACGGAGAATACTTTGAAGGCGGCTATCGAACTGATGTGAGCGGCGAATCCCTTCATTATTCCTACGGGCTAATCGAGAGGACGTGCATCCCAGACGGTCAGTTCTGGGTGCACTACCTCTCAAAATAAGACGATCGCACTTCGATCTCGCAAGCACTGTGCGATCGCCTCCGAAGACACCCCTAGGGCGATCGCCTCCCGAATTTCTTCGCAGCGGGCGTTGGCGATCGCCGAGTCGGTATTGCCGCCGGGTACGTGGACGTGCCGCACTTTGTTGCCGCTGCGGTAGGAGAATCGGAAATATTCGCCGCCCCGCGCCGTACCTTTGGGCCGGTACCGGGAAATCGACTTTGTTACAGAATCATCTGGGGGAATTGATTCTGTAACAGGTTCCGGTGTTACAGAATCATCTGGGGGAATTGATTCTGTAACAGGTTCCGGTGTTACAGAATCAACTGGGGTCGGAACTAGCTTAAATTCACCGGGATAGAGAAAGCCCCATTCTTCGGTGTTCGGGTTCCAAATTCTGACGCTGCCGTTTCCAGGGTGAACCATATCAACTTGGAAGGTGTCGCCTTTCTTGGTGTAAGGAGCGCTCGCCGATTTCTTCCGCAGCTTCACCCGGTCGCCCGGTCGGATAGTTCCCTCGCCGCCCGAAAGCGAGTCGAACAAGCTTAACTGTTGATGTGCCATAACTGCTCTCTAACCTCTTTTCTCGTTTGTGGTGCTACACATAAATGCGGTTTCTATGGGAAGGACATTTATGTGTAGCGCGATTTCTGGAACTCAAGCAAAAACCAGCATCCAAGAGGGTGCTGGTTTTTGCTTTTACTCTAGTTGTTCAAGATTAGGGGTTTGGCTTTGGCGGTTGGCTATCTCCTGTTGTTGGAGCTCTTTCAGCTTGAGAAGGTTTTGGAGCTTCTCTTCGTACTCTCTGGCTTCGGACTGGTACCAGACAATGCACTCGTTTGACTTCACCAACTGTTTGCGCGCGTCGTCAATCAGTTGGTCGAGAATTCCCCCAATGGCGAAGTTAAGAGTAATTCCCGGCGCGCCACCTTCTCTATCAGGTGGGAAGCTGAGACTCCGAGTTCCTTCGCCAGTTCGTCCAACATTTTCACCGCCGTCGGGGTCAATCCGTAACTCTTCGGAGCCTTCGTCTCTCCGTGTGCTTTTTGTTTCGCTTTGCGCATAGGTTTCGATCATGACTTCTACTCCAGAATAGCGAATCTTAATTAAGAGCCTTGACATTTTCTTAATTAAGAGTATACCATACATTCAGACTCTTAATTAAGAGCATATCTGCATACCCTAAACGTAGTGGGCGAGCTTTTCCCTCGCCCTTTCCTAGAGATGGAATCTTCCCTAGAACTAGAAACCAAGACTCTGACCGAACTCAAGGCGATCGCCCAGCGCTTGCTGCTGAAGGCTTCCTTCAAGCATCGATGCGAGCCGGTTGGTGACAAGCGCCTCAAGCAAACTTGGATCGACTTCCTCACCAAAGTGTTCGCCGCATCCGATCGCCCCGCAAAAAATTCCCCCGGTGTCGAGATCGCCCTGGAGCCGAAAGTCGAGATCGTCCAGGAGCCGAAAGTCGATCGCCCTGTAGAAAATTCCATCAATGTCGAGATCGTCCAGGAGCCGAAAGTCGATCGCCCTGTAGAAAATTCCATCGATGTCGAGATCGTCCAGGAGCCGAAAGTCGATCGCCCCCAGGAGCCGAAAACCTCCTTCTTCAATTTCGTCAAACCTTACCTGCATCACCAGCCGGACTTTGAGGAACCGGGCAACAGACACCTTGCCAACCTCTACGAAGCTTGGACAACATTCTGGAACGCAGATACTTTTACCAAGCTCGATCTCCCTTACTGGGAGACAGAAGTTTTTGACGGCTCCCTAGCTTACGTGAGAATCGGTCTAGCCCTGCACGCAATTCGCTTGAAACTTAGTTGCCAAAACAAAAACTGGAAGCAAGAATTTGAAACGTTTTGCAAGTCCTCTCCCGTAGGCAGCGTTGCTTACGCACGGAACATAATTAAAGCCGCCAAAGTTGCGATCGACTTGATTAACCTAGGCTTTTCCAAACTGCCTAGCTGTATCTCACAAGCTTTACCGCTAGCAAAATTTATGTCGGACACTCAAGCCGACGGCCCCGACAGCGATGCAATTGGCAATCAAGGCTTAGGGCAAAAATGGCAGGAAGTTTTAAACTTAGCTCCCGAAGGGCGGATTACAACCGCCCACGTTCAAGAAGTAGTAAGCGGCTCAGAAGAAGAAAAGCCGACAACTATAAAAATTAAGAAATTCAACAAGAATCTGGCAGAAGAAGCCCGCGCCAAAGGAATTTCTTTGCAGCAGTTGATCGAAGAAATTCTGACCGAACGGTACGCCGAACCGCCCGAACCGCCCGAACCGCCCGAACCGCCCGAACCGCCAGAAGAGCCGACCGAGTACGCGCCGGAGCAAGTGGATACTTTGGATGAGTGCGATCGCTTTTTTGCTGCTGTGGCGGCCAGCGAGCAACAACCTGCGCGGGCGATCGGCGCCCGGTCAGATTCTCGCAGCCCGCCGGGAGGTGATGCTATGTCTTAGTGCGACGATAAAACTAGAGCGTTCCATACCACTTGCTTACCTATTAGCGCGATCGCTTGTGACGGGCGATCGCTTCCTGCAACCACAAAAACAATGAATAGTCCAAATACTTTCACTTACCGGCATTCAGAGATGCCGCTGATGACTGATGAGATGAAATCGGAAATTACAGAAATCGACTTCAATGTAGCGAACTTGATTTTGAAATTTCAGGGCAATTACCGCGCACTCTCCGAGCTAGCAGAAACTCTTGCTGACTGTCTAGATAGTTGCGAACTGAATTTGAGCTCTATTCGCATCATTGCCGACGGCGAAGTGTCACCGGGGGCGATCGGGTTAGCTAACCTACCCACAACTGAGAAGCAAATAATTGTTTCTACCGCTATCACTTCTACAGTGGCAATCGAGATGCTAGCTGATATTTTCGATTTGGACTACCCCGACGCTGCAACCCTAATTCGACACAAAGCTCAGAATCAATTTGGGGAAATGTCTCCCGAAAAAATAGAAGAGGTTCTCGAACAATTAACCAAAGCAGCTCGGGAGAAACCGAACGGCCATATTTTCACAACCGAAATCTAAAATCAGAAGCGATTGAGAAAGACATCAATCGCTGCCAGCGCCAACCTAGATACTCACAATATCATGAAAGCAAACACCAATCGCAACAAGTTAGTCCAACAGCTAATACTCGACTGCAAAACATACTTGGGCGACAACTTCAGCCAATATGAATTAAGAAACTCGTTTGTCATCCTTCAAGAAGCAAAAGCCAAAGGTTTGCTTGGGGTTGACAGGCTTCCGAGCTGCTGTTTCGCAGAAACCGTGAACGCAGCAAACCATTTGTTGAGAATCTGTCAATCCGAGGAATTGTTGAGCGCTTCTCTCAAACATTCAAAAACGCTCTACGCTTACATAGCGCTAGTGTCCCTCAACTGCATCAAACCCGCCTGATGATGACTGCCTCCCCTTGGCAGTCGAAACCCCCTTTTTAAGGGGGTCGCGGTAAAGGGTTGCGCCCTCGCATTAATTTTAGTTCTTTAGTATCGAAGTGGGCTTTCAGAGTATGGCTCTAACGACTCGTGGGAACGTTAAATTAATCGCACGGCTAGGAAGCCTCCACAACTTCCTAGCTTTCAAACTCCTAAGCCCCGGTGCAGAATTGGGTTTATCCCCTTGGGTGATTCATGGGTTATGTAAGAGTTTTAACGTGAGGAGAACCTTGAAAATTTGAAGATTATCGGAATTGACATATCGTTAAATCGAGTCGATGTTGTAGTGATGGACGGTTTGCCAAAGATTGCACTCAGGGACTTCTACAAATCTGATGATTTTAAAGCCGTGCATTCTGTTTGGAAATCGGAAGAAGTTGAAAAGCTGCTTAATTTTCTCGCTCCCGATGAGACGAGTAACTGTGTTGCTGTACTCGAAAGCACCGGCACTTACTCTTATTTCTGGAAACAGCAATTCAAAAAGCGGGGAATTACCGTATTGGTCGCCGATCAAGGCATGGTAAAATCTACCCGCCGCAGTCTGGGCGGCACAGACAACAAAGATGATGCTTTTGATGCGCTGGTAATGGTTGCGCTGTACGTCCAGCACTACCTCGAAATTTACGATCGCAGGTTCTGGGTGTCCGAGCGCCCGTCTGAGATTGAGCAAATCAAGCGGTGCTTGCTGGATCTGAAAACCACTGTAAAAAAACAGACTGCATTCATCAACACCGTGAAGAGCCGCTTGGCTTTTGAGTACCCCGCGAGAGCGAAAATCCAGAGCAAGCGGCGCGGCTTGCTCGAACCTGACAGCCCACCGGGCTTTTGGGCTTGGTTGGCTGGCCGAGGCGATATGATTTCGGCAAATCCGCGATCGCGGTTCGAGAATCATTACACCAAGGAAGTCAAAGCCGGTCGGGCAAACGTCAGCGAACTGACGCATCAGTTTGCGGCCCAAATTTGCGACTTGCACTCGTCAAAGGCAGTTATCCAAAACCAACTCATTGAGCTACTAAAACTCGAAGATTTTGTAAAATACCATGAAGTTTTTGAGAGATTCGGATTTGGACCGATCGAGCGGGGATGGATTTTATCTAGAATTTTCCCCTTTGACTCATTCTTGTGCTTGCCAAAAAAGGCAGCTCTGCGGAGGTTCCGGCAAGCTTGCGGCCTGGGCAAAGTCGAGAAATCCAGCGGCCTAATCGCAGCGGGTAAAGGTGGCGGAAAGTGGACGGGGTGCTCGAATACGCGATCGGTGCTGTGGACGTACTGCTACACCCGCATCGAACCCGATAAAAACAAGAGCTACCTCCCCTTGCAGCAGGAACTGAAAGAATTCTTTCTGTGGCGAGCGCGCAACGCCAACGGCGCGAAAAAGCGCGGCCGCCAGCTCGCGGACGCCCGTAACGCGACTTGTCGCAAGCTCGCAGATTTGGTGTTTAGAGAACTCCACCAAGCGCTAAAATAAATACAACGGCCACCGGGGCCGTTTTTTAATAATAAATTTCACTCATTGTGCAGAATTGTTAAGGATACTGCAAAAAAATCTCTAAATCCCAGAAACCCTGTGTTATTATACGTATTAAGGATTTAAACAATTCTATACATTAAGTACAGGCTGTACTTGAGCCAGGCTGGCAGCTAGCTTTCATGTGCCTGTAAGAGTTTCGTAGAGCCAGCCTTGTTAGTCGATCGCAGCAAAAACTTCTGGGACAGATTTTTAGTTACTTGCGGCTAAAAATTTTCAGAAGTTAAGACTAGCGCATCATATATGCACAGTAGCTCAAAGCAGCCAAAGTGGATGGCTTTAGGCTGTTTAAGCATCTGTAAAGCACTAAATGATTATTGACCGGGAACGCCTAAATGTTCCCACAGGCTTGATATGGAAAAGCAGCTTTCAGAACCAAGGCATCGTCTTGCGTGCTGACTTAATGTCGTAGGTCTTGAACTTGTCCTCCTCCTCCTCCTCCTCCTAGTCCTTGACTTTTGGTTATCATTATGATTTATCGCGATATTCCTCTAATTATTCCCATTCTGGCCGCCGGTTATGTAATGACTATTTATATAGTGCTGATGTTGGCTGAACGCAGCTCTAAAATAACTCGATTGGGCGAGTAGTTCACCGCTCGGCAGCCGAATCCGGCTTCGCCGGCAATGGACTACTGGCTCAGAATTCTGAATACTCAATAATAACCCTGCCTTGAATGCTTGCGCACAAAGGCAGGGTTATATGATTTTAGATTTGAGATTTGAGATTTTAGACTGAAGATTTGCGAATGATTGATGAAGCTCGTGGTTTAGAGCTTACAGGCAAGTCTGAGAATATTTGTGGCGGTAGCTGCGGACACATATCAGTAGTTACACTCATATAAAGGGTGCTCATTGGCGATTTCCTCAACCTGCTACCTAAGATTCTGCAGCTATGCTCCACTTTCCCGGCTACAAAATTTTCAGGAAAATCTATGAAAGCGATCGATCTCTAGTTTACCGGGGAGTGCGATCGGCAGACGGACAGCCCGCAATCTTCAAGATACTCAAGCAAGACTACCCCACTCCGGCAGCACTCGCCCCTCACAAGCTTGAATATGACATCATCCGCAGCTTAAATCTCCCAGGAGTCATCAAAGCTTACAGCTTAGAAAACTACTTATGGGAGAATACGGAGGGCGTGAGGCTAGCAGATGATATCTTTAAAATTGTCGCTCGTATTAATATTGGCAGAGAAAATGGTTGAAATTTAACAGCGATATTTACTCAGGAAGAGCGAGATAAAATCGCTAATTTGAATTGGATTGCTGGCAAAAAAGCATCAGCGGTGGCAGCTTATGGTGCTGCGGTTATGTATTTAACTGTCAGCACGAGATTGCTGGCAGATTCGAGCTGGGAAAATCTGTACGAGTTAACTTTAAATATTTATGTAGAATCAGTAGAGGCGGCGTACTTGAGCCGGGAATTTGAGCTGATGGAACAGTTAGCAGGGACTGTGCTGCTGCAAGGGAGAACTCTGCTGGACAAAATCAAAGTTTATCAGGTAAAAATTCAAGCTTATATAGTGCAGAGGAGACAGCCAGAAGCGATCGATCTCGCCCGAGAAGTGCTAGCACAGTTTGGCGTCAGTTTTCCCGACAATCCTAGCGAGTTAAACATTCAGCGAGAATTAGAGCAAACAGCGGCAAAATTAGCCGGAAAAAATATCGAAGACTTAATTAATCTGCCTTTGATGACATCTCCCGAACAACTGGCAGCAATGCAAATCGCAGCGAGCATAGTTCCTGCTGCATTTCACTGCACTCCTCAACTGTTCGCGCCGCTGGTTTTGTCACAGATTAGTTCATGTATTCAGTATGGAAATTCACCGATTTCTGCAATTTTTTACGCGGCTTGGGGCGTAGTTTTAAACGGCGAATCTCAAGACATTGACTCGGCAAATAAGTTAGGCGAATTGGCTTTAAACTTAGTATCGATGTTCAATGCCAAAAGCCTCAGAGGCAGGATATTATATGTAGTAGCAGCTTGTATCGCTCACAGCAAGTATCATGTCAGGGAAACCCTGCCAATGTTCCGAGAAAGCTATCAAAGTGCGCTCAAAAACGGAGATTTTGAAGTTGTCGGTTATTGTGCCCAACAAAAATCTCAATATTCCTATTTTGTCGGGCAAGAACTTACAAACCTCAAAGGCGAAATTGCCGAGTCTAGCAATATGCTCGCTCAACTGAAGCAATCAATAAACTTGCAGTGCAATCAAATATTTCATCAAGCGGTGCTTAACTTGCTGGGTGAGGCAGATAATCCCTGCAATTTATCCGGGACAGCTTGCCAAGAAGAGCATCTGCTGCCGCTGCTGGCGAAAGCGAACGATCGCACGGGAATACATTACTTTTATTTGCAGAAGCTCATACTGTGTTATTTGTTCGGCGATTTGTGCCAAGCACTGGAAAATGCAGGTAAATTTAGACAAGGTTTAACGGGAGGAACTGGTTTTTTAACTGTGCCGGTTTTCCATTTTTACGATTCTTTGGCTGCACGGGCTGCGTATTCGGAGGCGGATGTATTGGAGCGAGAGATTCTGCTCGAAAGAGTAGGAGAAAACCCAAATAAAATGCAGAAATGGGCTGCACGCGCCCCCATGAATCACTTGCACAATTTTCATCTGGTTGAGGCCGAGAAGCATCGGGTTTTGGGCGATAATTTTCAGGCAATGGAAGAGTACGATCGCGCGATTGGTTTAGCGAAGCAAAATGAATATATGAACGAAGAAGCTCTGGCTCAGGAACTGGCCGCTAAATTTTATATCGCTTGGGGAAAAGAGAAGATTGCGCGAGTTTATTTGGCTGACGCTCACTACTGTTACACTCACTGGGGAGCTCAAGCCAAAGTTGAGGATTTGGAAAAAAAATATCCGCAACTTTTAATCATAATTCCAGCAGCAACTAGCATGACCAGCGACGGCGCTACAATTACTAATATTTCTAAGAGTGGCGATTCCAGCAAAAATTTTGATTTGGCCGCAGTGATGAAAGCTTTTGGTGCGATCGCTAGCGAGATTGTGCTGGACAAGTTACTGGCGAAGTTGATGAGAATTATGCTGCAAAATGCTGGGGCAGAAAAGGGTTTTTTGATTTGGGAAAACCGAGGTGAGTTGCTGGTGGAAGCTGCGGGGAGAGTAGATGGCGATCGCGTTGATGTTTTGCAGTCGATTCCGGCAGAAAAATGCCTGCCAGTTTCCATCATTAATTATATCGAACGCACCAAACAAAGTGTTGTAGAAGATTGCGCTGCTAAAAAAGGAAATTTTACGCGCGCTCCGTATATTATCAAACAGCATTATCAATCTCTTTTGTGCGCTTCTTTGCTTAATCAAGGTCAATTAATTGGGATTATTTATTTAGAAAACCATCTAAGTACCAGTGCTTTTACTGATGACTGGGTAGAGGTTTTGCAACTGTTATCGACGCAGGCTGCTGTTTCTATTGCTAATGCTAAACTTTACGCCCAAGTGCGGGAAAGTCAAAGCAAATTGACGCAGTTTTTAGAGGCTGTACCTGTGGGAATAACTGTACACAATTCCAAGGGTGAGGTATCCTACATCAATCAAACCGGACAGGGGTTGCTGGCTCAAATTTGGGCGCCGTCAGCTACAGGTGAAGAGTTTGTCTCAGCTTCTGAAATTTATATATCAGGAAGGGAAAGCCCGTGTTCTGACGAACAACTACCGGCTTGGCGAGTTCTCAAGGGTGAAAGTGCGATCGCCGATAATTTAGAAGTCCGCAGATCCGGGAAGATTGTGCCTTTGGAAATGCACTCGAAACCAATTTTTGACAACAAAAACAATATTGTGTATGCGATTACTGCTTTCAGCGACATCACCGATCGCAAACAAGCTGAGAAACTGGTAGCAGAGTACAACACAACCTTGGAAATGCAAGTAGCCGATCGCACCAGCGAGCTCTCGGAAGCTCTGCAAAACCTGCAAGCAACGCAGCGAGAACTCATTCAATCAGAAAAAATGGCAGCATTGGGACAGCTCGTTGCCGGCGTCGCTCACGAAATCAATACTCCCCTCGGTGCGATTCGATCGTCTGTCGAGAATTTAGCCGGTTTCTTCAATCAAAATCTTGCGGAAATCGCCGATTTTTTCCACAAAATGTCCCCACAACGCTACTCGGATTTATTGAGGCTGCTGCCGGAATACCAGCCGCAAGCGATCGGCTTTTCCAACCGAGAAAAACGCCAGTTTAAAAGAGCTTTGGTTCAGCAACTATCAAACAGCTCTGTGGCCAATACAGAAACAGTAGCTGACACTTTAGTAGACATCGGCATTTACGACAATATCGAATCAATTTTGCCTTTATTGCAAGACCCGACCAGCTCCGATATTTTACAGCGAGCCTATCAACTTGCTACTTTGCAAAGAAGCACGAATACTATTATCACAGCTACAGATAGAGCAGCAAAAGTAGTTTTTTATTTAAAAACATATTCTCGCTATAACTGTACGGGAGAAAAGGTAATTGCCAATATTACTGAGGGTATTGAAACGATATTAACTCTTTATTACAACCAACTCAAACAGGGAGTAGAAGTTGTCAGGATTTATCAAGATAAACTGCCTGAATTGCTGTGCTATCCAGACGAACTCAATCAAGTTTGGACAAATCTGATTCACAATGCTTTACAAGCGATGAACAATTGCGGAGTTTTAACAGTAGAGGTGAGAGTAGAAAATCAGAGCCTGTTCGTCACCGTCACGGATAGCGGCAAGGGAATTCCCCCGGAGATTTTGCCGCGCATATTTGAGCCGTTCTTTACCACAAAACCCGCTGGGGAAGGCAGCGGCTTGGGACTGGATATTGTTAAGAAAATTGTCGAAAAACATTCGGGTAATATAGAAGTAACATCCCCGATCGGTCAAACGAGCTTTATCGTGTCAATTCCGATCGCCGTTTAGCCCTATAGCACAATAGACTTGAGTTAACACTGTTTATTGCCCGGAGAGCCCTTGCAGCATACCCCCTATTCCCCCTTAATAAGGGGAGTAGGGGTTGACGCGAGAGAATACTCTTGTCCCACCCCCTACTCCCCGAGGATCGGGGGGCGCCGGGGGGATCGGGCTTAACTGAACTCTTTAGCCCTATAGCACTAAAAATTCTACCGAGGCGCGACCACAAATGCAACTCTAGACTGATGTAAAAGCTGGATTTGGGTCAGTGTGCCGCGATTGTCAAATCTCAAATCTAAAATGGTATTAATTGCCGGTTCCGCCTGCATCTCCCCCTTGATTTGCCCATGTCAATAACAGTTTCTGATAGCCAAAGCTTCTTAGAACAGGCGATCGACCCCAAACCGCCGGTGCTGCCTCCAGACACGCCTTTGAAAATGGCGATCGCCGCCATGACTGAGGCCAGAGCCAGTTGCGTTTTAATCGCGTTTGAGGGGCAACTGCTCGGAATTTTTACAGAGCGCGATGTTGTGAAAATAACTGCTAGCGAAATACCGCTAGCAGGGGTGACAATTTCTGAGGTAATGACGGAAAATCCGATCGCCATTTCTCTGGATAAAGCGGGGAATATCTTCAGAATATTGAGTATATTGCGATCCTCTTCGAGGGCTGCGCTAACGGCAAAAATCCGTCATAGGCCCGTCACAGACGAAGGCGGAAACTTGCTCGGCGCAATCACCAATGATAGCATCCGTCAAATCCTGAAACCGGGCGACTTGCTGCAAATGCGGCGGGCCCAAGAAATTATGACTGCAGAAGTAATAGTTGCCTCAACGGGTGCATCTGTTTTAGAAATCGCAAAACAGATGGCAACAAGGCGCAAATGCTGCACAGTCATTTGCACTGAGTGCGACAACAAAAATCAGAAACCTGTGGGCATAATTACAGAACGGGACATTGTTAAATTTCAAGCTGCCGGACTCGATTTCGCCGGCACTCCTGCCGCCGCCGCCATGAGTTTTCCCCTGATGCCGTTGCAGGTAAAAGCCACATTGTGGGAGGCTCACCAGTTCATGCAGGAGCACCGCATCCGGCGCTTGGTGGTGGTGGACGAGGGAGGATATTTAGCCGGAATTGTGACCCAAAGTACGCTGCTGCACGCCTTAGATCCGGTAGAAATGCACGCGAATGTCGAGCTTTTGCAGGAAACAGTTGCCGAAAATATCCAGGAGTTGAAAAAAGTGAACGAACAATTGCAAAAAGAAGCGCTGCGGAGAACCGAAGTAGAGGAACAGTTGCGGCTTTTAAATGAAAATTTAGAAGAACAAATTAAGCTGCGTACTTTAGAATTACTTAAGGCTAACAGTCAGTTAAAGCAGGAAATACAAGACCGCGCCACCGCTGAAGCTGAAGTCCGCCGCCTCAACACCGAACTCGAACAGCGAGTTCTAGAGCGCACGGTTCAACTAGCAGCCAGCAACCAAGAATTGCAGCAAGAAATTAGCGATCGCAAATTGCTCGAAGAAAAATTGCACTTTTCTGAAAGCAAAGTTCGCGCAGTTTTTGAAGCGATGACAGACATCGTTATGGTGCTAGACAGTCAGGGCAACATAGAAGTTTTGCCGACAAATACAGCGGCGTTTTCAGAGCCGGATTGCGATACAGTCAGCTTGACGATCGAACATTTTTTTGACGACGACAACCCGGATGATTGGTGGATGCTAGTTAAGCAAGTGTTAGATACGCAACAAACGCTCAATTTCGACTACAGCTTAACAGTTGGCGACCGCGAAATTTGGTTTTCCGCCTGCATTTCTCTGTTCTCAAAAGATGCAGTGATTTGGGTTGCCCGCAACATCAGCGCTCGCAAACTAGCAGAGTCAGCGCTGTCCCAAAAAAATGCAGAATTAGCTCATACCCTGGAAGAACTGAAGCGCACTCAACAAGAGCTGATTCAATCAGAAAAAATGGCAGCCCTCGGACAGTTAATTGCCGGAGTTGCCCACGAAATCAATTCTCCTTTAGGGGCGATTCGCTCCTCGGTGCAGAACATCGCCGACTTCTGGGCCGAACAATTGCAGCAGTTGCCGATGTTTTTCCAGCAACTATCCCCGGAACGGCAGCACGATTTCTTTGCCCTGCTGTACAACTCAAGTACGGAAACAGACAACTTATCTAGTAAAGAAAAACGTCTGTTGAAAAAAAGTTTGCAGCGGCAATTAGAATTAGAAGAAATTGACGGCGCCGACAGCCTTGCCTGTACCTTATTAGATATTGGTATATGCAATAACGTTGAACCTTTTTTACCTTTGTTGAAAGACAGCACAAGTCCAAATATTTTACAAATCGCCTACGAATTTGCTACGGTACAAAAAAGCACTAAAAATATTGTTACTGCGACAGATAGGGCAGCTAAAATCGTTTTTGCTTTGAAAAGCTACTCTCGTTACGACCAGTCGGGTTCCAAGGCGATGGCTAATATTACCGACGGCATTGATACTGTTTTAACGCTTTACCACTACCAAATCAAACACGGTGTGGAAGTAGTCAGAAACTATGGTACTGATTTGCCCTCTGTGCTATGCTATCCTGATGAACTCAATCAAGTTTGGACAAATTTGCTTCACAATGCTTTACAAGCGATGGGCAACAAAGGAGTGTTAAAAATTGATGTCAAACGCCAAGATAACGCAATATCAGTCAGTATTACCGACAGCGGCAAAGGCATTCCCCCAGAGATTATGCCGAGAATTTTTGAGCCATTTTTCACCACTAAACCTCCTGGAGAAGGCAGCGGTTTGGGATTGGATATAGTTCAAAAAATCATTGAAAAACACCAAGGTAAACTGCAAGTAGAAAGCGTGCCTGGTCACACCAAATTTACTGTATCCTTGCCCCTCGAACAGGACTTACGCATCGATCCCCCCAACCCCCCTTAAAAAGGGGGGCTTTCAGGTTCCCCCCTTTTTAAGGGGGGATCAGCATTTGAGCCATTTCCCCCTTGGTTCGGGGGGCTTTCAGGTTCCCCCCCAAGGGATCGGGGGGCGCCGGGGGGATCGGCATTTGAGCCATGGAGTGCGTCCAGGACTATCGAAATCACTGAGGGCAATTAAAAACCAGGGGCGAGACGCCCCCCAATTTTAAAATCAAAGAGGAGGAAAATTCTATGCCGAAACCAGTAATTTTGTGCGTTGACGATGAAGTTGTAATCTTAAATAGTTTGAAAATCCAACTCAAAAAAGAATTTGGTGATGATTACCTATATGAAGTAGCAGAAAATGCTGATGAAGCTCTCGAAATTATCGAGGAAATTCAAGGAGAAGATGAAAGCGATATTTTGGTCATAGTATCTGACTGGTTGATGCCGGGTATTAAAGGAGATGAATTTTTGCTCCGGGTTCACCAAAAATATCCCAATATTGTGAAAGTCATGCTGACTGGGCAAGCCGACAAAGTAGCAATAGAGCGGGTGAAAGAGCAGGCAAACTTGCACCGCTGTTTGTACAAGCCGTGGGACGGCCAAGAATTAGTAGAAACTATAAAATCTGGCTTGGCAAAAATATGAACAATAAACCTGTGATTATTTGCGTGGATGACGAACCGATCATTCTTGAAAGTTTGAAGATTGAGTTAAAAAAAGCTCTCAGTGAAGAACACTTATTAGAAACTGCTGAAGGCGGCGAAGAGGCTTTAGAGTTAATCGAGGATTTGCTGGCAGAGGGCTGCGAAATCGTGGCTGTGATTTCCGACTATCTGATGCCGAATATCAAAGGGGACGAATTGCTGAAGCAGATTCACATAATTTCGCCAAAAACTATCAAAATCATGCTGACGGGGCAAGCAGACCTCGAAGCTGTGGCGAATACTATTAAATATGCTAAATTGTACCGCTACATATCTAAGCCTTGGCAGTCAGAAGATTTGAAGTTGACCTTAAAAGAAGCGGTCAACAGCTATTTTATGGAGAAGCAATTAGGGGAACAAAATGCTCAACTCCAAAAGCTGAATCAAGAATTGGAAACTTTAGTTGAGGAGCGGACTGCACAACTGCGCTTGTCTGAGGAAAAGTTTGCTAAAGCTTTTCGTTCTTCTCCCAACCCGATTACTATTACTAGACTTAAAGACGGTCGTTATTTAGAAGTCAATGAGGCTTTTTGTCAGACAATTGGTTATTCGGCAGCAGAAATTATCGATCGCACGGCGCTGGATTTCAATCTTTGGGAAAGCAAACCAGCCCGCGCCAAGTTGTTTGCAATGTTAGACCAACAAAAAATTGTTCGCAACTACGAATTTGATTGGCGCACTAAAACTGGGGAACTCCGAACCGGGCTGCTGTCTGCTGAAATCATTGACATTCACGGCGAAACCTGCGTGATTTCTGTGATTCAAGATATTAGCGATCGCAAATTAGCCGAAGAAAAACTCCGCACCGTAGCGGCTTCTTTAGCAGCAGCGCAAAGAATCGCCCGCCTCGGCAATTGGGAATGCGATTTTTCTGCCAATACAACTACTTGGTCGGAAGAATTATCTCATATTTTCGGTTTCGATTCAACCCAGGCTGCGCCTACACTAACTGAGTTTGGGCAATACGTGCATCCGGACGATCGACAAAAATGGCAAACTGCGATCGACGCTACTATTTCCAGCGGGCAATCCTACAGTTTGGAATATCGCATCCTCCGCCCGGAATCGACAATTGCTGGGGATAATTGCCCGTCACAGACAAGTGAAGGCGGCTTCATCCGCTACATCGAATCCAGAGGAGAAGCAGTTGTCAACCAACAAGGGCAAGTGACAAAACTCTTCACAACTTTGATGGACATTACCCCCCGAAAGCTGGCAGAGATAGCCCTAGCAGAGAGCGAAGAAAAATACCGCCATTTAGTTGAAACTTCCCAAGATATTATCTGGTCTTGCGATGCAGAAGGACACATTACTTTTGTGAACCAAGCTGTCAAACAAATCTACGGTTACGACCCTGAAGAAATGCTAGGCTGTTCTTTTAGCGATTTTTTAGCGCCTGCACAAATAGACCGGAACTGGGAACTTCAGCAGCGCTTGCTGAGGGGAGATGATGTGTTTCAGTACGAAAGTATAGTATTAGGAAAAGACGGCAGGCAGATTGATGTAAATACGAAGGCGATCGCGCGATTGGACGCCTCTGGAAACATCACCGGTACAACAGGCACAGCCAGCGATATTACTGAGCGCAAACAAGCAGAAATATCCCTGCAAAAAGCCAAAGAAGAAGCCGACAGAGCCAACAGGGCAAAAAGCGAATTTCTCTCGAATATGAGCCACGAATTGCGAACTCCCCTCAACGCTATTCTGGGTTTCACCCAACTGCTGGCCAGATCCGCAGCCCTCGGTGCCGACCAACAGCAATATTTAGGAATTATTAGCCGCAGCGGCGAACATTTGCTGGATCTGATCAACAATATTCTGCAAATGTCAAAAATTGAAGTCGGGCTGGTGACAGTTAATAATAGCACTTTCGACTTGCATACAATGCTGAAAAATACTGAAGAGATGCTGAAGCTGCAAGCAGAAAAAAAAGGGTTGCAGTTAATTTGTGATGTGACGCCCGACTTACCTAAATATGTAGAAACAGACGAAAGCAAGTTGCGCCAAGTATTGATTAATGTGGTGGGTAATGCGATTAAGTTTACTGCGGAAGGTGGTGTTAATTTGAGAATTAAGCATGAGTTGTTGTCAAAGAAAAATCGCGGCGAGATTCCGCTAAGTGAAAATTGCTGCTTGCTCTTTGAAGTTGAAGATACGGGGGCGGGAATTTCGCCGGAAGAAATCGACAATTTGTTTAAACCTTTTGCGCAAACTGAAAGCGGGAGAAAAGCTCAAGAAGGAACTGGTTTAGGCTTGCCGATCAGCCAACAGTTCGTGCAGTTAATGGGAGGGAAAATGACGGTGACAAGCCGCGTCGGTAACGGCAGCATTTTTAGATTTGATGTTAAGGTTTCGCTCCCTAATGCAGTGGAAATTCAGGTGGCTCAAACGGCTCGCCGCGTTGTGGGCCTGGAACCGGGACAGCCGGAATATCGCATTTTAGCTGTGGACGATCGCCTGGAAAGCCGCTTGCTGTTGGTGAGAATGCTGACATCCCTCGGTTTTGCTGTGCGGGACGCTGAAAATGGCGTTGAAGCTATGGAAATGTGGTCGAGTTGGCAACCTCATTTGATTTGGATGGATATGCGGATGCCGGTGATGGATGGCTATGAAGCTACTAAACAAATTAAGGCGCATTTGAAGGGTCAAGCAACGGTGATTATTGCTCTGACGGCGAGTGCTTTTGATGAGGAGCGATCGGTGATTTTGTCTGCTGGTTGCGATGATTTTGTGGCGAAGCCTTTTCGGGAGCAAGTGATTCTGGAAAAGATGGCTAAGTATCTGGGTGTCCGCTATGTTTACGATCGAGAAGCTTCCCCGAGTTCTGATGCTGTGGCGCCCGGTGATGTTTCCGCGCTAACTGGGACTGCTGATTTGCCTTTGACGCTGAATGCTTCATTTTTTGAAACTATGCCGCCCCAATGGGTTGATGAGTTGTACGATGCGGCGGATTCGGTTGATAATGAGGAGATTTTTCGGCTGCTGTTGTCGGTGCCTCCTGTTGATGCTCCTTTCCGCAGCGCGATCGCGGATTTGGTGCATAACTTCCGGTGCGATCGGATTATTGATTTGATTGATGAGTTTAGAAATGTTTGAAGGAAGTTCGGCAACGGATTTTATAACGGATGTAACGGATTTAACGGATTTAACGGATGGATGTTGAGGGGAGAGGGGCGGGTTCGGAATTGTTGATGGTTTGGGTCGATCGACTATTTGTAAACTCGGCTGCGGGCGATCGGCTAATTTACCCTTGATGATCTTTTAAACCAGTCCTGGACGAAGAAACCGGGTTTTTTAACGAAAATACTTCGTTACGGCTCTCTATCCCGGTTAAAAAACCCGGTTTCTTGGGTTTGTGTGCGCAAGTTCTGTAAATATACAAGTAGTTGATTCACGAGCGAGTGCTATAATGACGAGTTAACCGGTTTTCATAATCTCAGCAATTCTCAATTTAACAAAAAATAGCATAGATGACGAGCAATCAAACAGAAGAGAATAAAGGCAACATATTAATTGTTGACGACACTCCCGAAAATTTGCAAGTTTTATCAGCAACGCTGTCGGATCGCGGCTACAAAGTCCGGGGCGTAATTAACGGCAAAATGGCAATCCGAGCAGCGCGATCGGGTTCTCCCGATTTGATTTTGCTCGACATCAAAATGCCGGAAATGGACGGCTACGAAGTCTGCACGCAGCTCAAGGCCGATCCGAAAACATCAGAAATTCCCGTTATTTTTATCAGCGCTTTAGATGAAGTCTTGGACAAAGTAACCGCTTTTCAAGTGGGAGGTGTTGACTATATCACAAAACCGTTTCATGTAGCAGAAGTTTTAGCGCGAATCGAACATCAACTCACTATCCAAAGACTGAAAAAACAATTGATCGATCGCAATACCGAACTGCAACAAGAAATCATAGAACGCAAAAAAGCCGAAGAAGCCGCCGCCGCTGCATCGCTCGCCAAAACTCAATTCGTTGCCAACATGAGCCACGAATTGCGGACTCCCCTGAACGCCATCCTCGGTTTTACCCAAGTCATGAGCCGCGACTCTTTGCTGGGCCACGAAAATCTCGAAAATCTCCGAATTATTAACCGCAGCGGTCAACATTTGCTAGAACTAATTAACGATGTTTTAGACTTGTCGAAAATAGAAGCAGGGATAATTGGCTTAGATGAACGCAGCTTTGACCTTTATCAACTCCTAGACACTCTCGAAGAGATGTTTCAAATCAAAGCAGAAACCAAAAATTTGCAACTGAGATTTTCCGTGCAGGCGAATGTTCCCCAATATATCAAAACAGACGAAAAAAAGCTGCGCGTCTGCTTAATTAACTTGCTGGGAAATGCCATAAAATTTACGGGAAACTGCGGCAGTATTTGGCTGCGCGCGAGCGTGGCAGACAAGCAGCAGCCCGCAGCATCGGAGATTAATCCTAACTCTACATCGACCGAGGAATGTTTAATTTTGTTTGAAGTTGAAGACACGGGAGTTGGCATAGCAGCATCAGAAACTGACAAGTTATTTGATGCTTTCCTGCAAACAGAAGCTGGCAAACAAGCGGCTGACGGTACAGGATTAGGTTTAACAATTACTAAAAAATACGTAGAGATCATGGGCGGAGATATTGGGGTAGACAGTGTTTTAGGTGAGGGAACCAGTTTTAAATTTAATATCCGAGTATTTCCCGCTATTTCTTCTGACATAACAGTGGCGACATTGCAGCGGGTAATGGGATTGGAACCAGATCAACCGGTTTATCGGATTTTAGCAGTTGACGACAATCAAGAAAATAGGCTGCTGCTGGTTAAAATGCTGCAACCAATTGGTTTTGAAGTCCGAGAAGCGGAAAACGGCCTCCAAGCTGTTGAACTTTGGGAAAGTTGGCTGCCTGATTTAATTTGGCTGGATACGCGAATGCCAGTAATGGACGGTTTTGAAGCTGTCAGACAAATTAGAGCTAAAGAGAAACCATCTGGGCGGCGAACTGTAATTATTGCTCTGACTGCTAGCACTTTTGAGGAAAGAAAAGGCGAAATTATCGCCGCAGGTTGCGACGATTTTGTGCGGAAACCTTTTCAAGAACAAATCCTCTTTGAGAAGATGGCTGGCTATTTGGGAGTGCGCTATATTTATCAAGAGTTGCCGGGGCTCCCTGTCGGGGGTTTACGGCGTTATTTTGTGAGTGAAAAACCAGATTCATTTTTCTGGCCGCTGCTGGCCCAGATGCCTCGAAGTTGGGTGCAGGAACTCTACGATGCAGTTAATGATGTTAATGAAGAGCTGGCGATTGAAATTGTCGATCGCATTTGTGAAAGTCATCCAACTTTAGCTGATGCTTTAAAAGATTTGCTTGCCGATTACCGACTCGACAGGATAATGGATTTAACTCAATCGAGTTTAAAATAAATGGATAATAGCGCAATTAAAGTATTGGTGGTTGACGACCAACCGAGCAATCTGCGGTTGTTATCCGAGCTGCTAACAGCCCAGGGGTATCAAGTTTACCGGGCTATTTGCGGTAAACTGGCGTTGAAGGCTGCGATCGCCCATTGCCCCGATTTAATTTTGCTCGACATTAGAATGCCGGAAATGAACGGTTATGAAGTTTGTCGGAGACTGAAAGCGACACCGGAAACTGAAGAAATTCCGGTGATTTTTTTAACCGTATTAGATGACATTAACGATAAATTACAAGCTTTTCGAGTGGGCGCCGCCGACTATATTGCCAAACCCTTTCAAGTAGAAGAAGTTTTAGCGCGCATCGACAAGCAAGTCGGCCTGCAAAAACTGCAACAGCAGCTAAAAGAGCAAAACGCTCAACTGCAACAGTCGCAATCGCTGCTTGCTAGCATCTTAAATAGTTCCTTAGACGGTGTGGCGGCTTATTCTGCTGTCCGCAACAATGAGGGAAATATTGTGGATTTTCAGTGGCTGTTGGTCAACCGTGCTGCCGAAAAAATTTCTGCTCGGTCATTAAATGAGATTGTTGGCAAGCATTTGTTGGCAGAAATTCCCCAAGTCCGCAACAGCGGGTTATTTGATTTGTACGTTTCTGTGGTAGAAACAGGAGAAACTGTAGACCAAGAATTTTATTACGAACACGATCGAGAGACAAGTGTTTGGCTGCACATTGTGGCGGTCAAATTAAACGACGGTCTGGCTGTAACATTTCGCAATATAACCGATCGCAAACGAGCAGAAATTGCCCTGCGAGAAAGCGAAGAACGCTTCCGCGCCATATTCGAGCAAGCTGCGGTCGGCATAGCTAAAACCGCGCTCTGCGGTCAATTTCTGCGGGTAAATCCCGGCTTTTGTCAAATTGTCCGCTATGCAGAATCGGAATTGTTGCAGCTTCATTGGCAGGCAATTACTCACCCGGATGACATCGAAGCTGACAGAGAATACGTGCGCTTGCTGTTATCTGGGGAGATTCAAACTTTTTCTGTGGAAAAGCGTTTGATCTGCAAAGATCGGGAAGTGTGCTGGGCGAATGTTACTGTTTCGGCAATGCGCGATGCTGAGGGGACGGCGCAGTATTTGATTTGTGCGATCGAGGATATTTCCGAGCGCAAGCAGGTACAAGAACTGCTGCAAGCGAGTTTAGACACTCAAACCCGCTACGCTCAAGAATTAACTCGTTCTAATGCCGAACTAGAACAGTTTTCCTACGTGGCTTCTCACGATTTACAAGCGCCTTTGAGTACGATTGCGGGCTACGCTCAACTATTAGAAAAGCGCTGTCACAACCAACTTGATGCCCAAGGAAATAAATTTATCCGCAATATTGTTAACTCTTGCGGGCGGATGCAGGCACTGATTGATGACTTGCTGGAATATTCGCGGGTAGGGATCAGTCATAAACCTTTTGAGCTGATAGATTGCAATCAGGTTTTTGAGGATGCTTGCGCTAATTTGCAGTTGGCAATCCGCAAGAATCAAGCTTCTGTAACTAGGGGCGATTTGCCAAGGGTAAGAGGTGACAGTTTTCAACTGCTGCAACTGTTTCAAAATTTAATTGGCAATGCCATTAAGTATCGCAGCAGCGAGGAGCCGGTGGTGTTCTTGGGCGCTTCGCGTCAGGGGAATAACTGGGTGTTTTCGGTGCAGGACAACGGTATTGGCATTGCCGAACAGTACCATCCGCGTATTTTTCAGATTTTTCAGCGCTTGCACACCCAAAAAGAGTATTCGGGAACCGGTATCGGTTTAGCGATTTGTCAAAGAATTGTCGATCGGCACGGCGGCCGCCTTTGGGTAGAATCAGAACCCGATAGAGGCTCGACTTTTTATTTTTCTATTCCTGTTGCACAGTGAACTCAGCAGTCGCCTTGGAGCAGTCACCAGTCATTTACTTAAACTATAAATATCTTTATCGTTTCTTTACATACCTCCTCAGAAAGTGTAGCATATTCACTGATGACAACGAGCTAAAAATCCCTCAGTATAAATCTATTACCTCGATCCTTATACAAATTAACAATCAGCGGTGTGCGCCAGACTTTTCAGTTTGTTTCAAATGTATCCAGAGCATCTTGCTTTGGGATTCTGTAGTTTCCTTAGTAGTTCGCCCACAAGCATTTGTGATGTCTTTGCAGTTGGCAGGTTCTCGGACCAACTGCCAAGTGAAACAAGTATGATTCGCAAACATGAGCAAATCAAGCAAAACCGCAAATTGCTGCAACACAAATTCAGTGCGGTCG
Organism: Microcoleus sp. ARI1-B5; assembly: GCF_036705795.1. NCBI lineage: Bacteria > Bacillati > Cyanobacteriota > Cyanophyceae > Oscillatoriales > Microcoleaceae > Microcoleus > Microcoleus sp. ARI1-B5. The sequence continues at coordinate 27,967 of NZ_JAUBVK010000010.1, read as the reverse complement.
GCCTGATTTGCCGGATGATGGCAACAGATGCTTTGCAGGCAATCCGACACTGCTCCAAGTCCTGCAGCCTCACAAAATCCGTTGGTAGTGAGACAAAGCCGTGAATAATCCCCAGAAAAAATTTACTCTTTTAATAGCCAACGATGACGAGGACACGCGCTTTTTGGTGGAGGAAGCACTGCGAGAAGTTCGATTAGCAATTAGAAGCGAATTTGTGGAAAATGGAGAACAAGTGTTAGACTATTTGTACCGTCGCGGTCAATATGCTGGTGGCAGCAATTGGCACCGACCAGACGTGATACTTTTGGATCTGAATATGCCGAGGCTTGACGGGCGAGAAGCACTAATTTCGATCAGATCAGACCCGGAGTTGCAACAAATTCCGGTTGTGATCCTAACAACGTCGCACCGCAGCGGAGATATCTTGCTTTGCTATCGGTTGGGTGCGAATTCTTTCATATCTAAACCAGTCACTTTTGAAGGATTGGTTGAAATAATGAAGACTTTATGCCAGTATTGGTTTGAAATCGTTTCGCTCCCGCCTGCGGATCTGTAAGCTTTAATTGAGGGCTAGATCGATAGTTTGAGTGTAAACAGAATTTGATAGACCGACATATTGCTGCAATACGGTTCTATTAAGCCCGATCCCCCCGGCGCCCCCCTTTTTAAGGGGAGTAGGGGGGGGGACAAGAATATTCTCTTTCGTCAACCCCTACTCCCCGAGGATCGGGGGAGTAGGGGGTATGCTGCAAGGGATCTCCGGGGAATAAATAGCCCGATCGCAAGTAAGTAGGTAGGTACAAATAAACAGGCTTATGGGGAGGGTGGGTGAGAGCAGCGCTCCACTGGCTGCTAGAAAAAATCCGGACTCAACCCGCCTCTAGAAGATATTATTGTTGTTTGCCGATCGCAAATATCGCTCTCAAAACTAAAAAGTTTCCTTCAACCCGCCCCGAACGCTATAGTTGTGTTAACACGTAACCAATCTCTGAAAATTTTGTTGGTTGAGGACGATCTGGCAGATGCGACGCTGATCGAAGACCTTTTAGGCTCATTCAGCGAGTCTCTGTTTCGCCTCCAAACTGTTAAGTCCCTGGAGATGGGACTCGCGTGTCTGGAAGCAGAAAAGTTTGACGCCGTACTGTTAGATTTGTCAGTGTCAGACAGCTTGGGGGGAAGCGAGGCGATCGCAATTTTGAAAGCCCGATCGCCCACAGTGCCAGTTTTGGTGCTGACAGATATCAACGATGAAAATACGGGGCTGTCGGTATTGCGATCGGGCGCTCAAGATTGTTTGGTAAAAGGAAGATTTCAGAGAACTCTGCTGGTGCGCGCGATCCATTACGCGATCGAACGCCAGCAAGTCGAAGAAAAATTGCGGCAGCAGGCCATCCGAGAGCGGCTGTTGGGACAAATGATCGAACATATTCGATCGTCAATAGACGCGGCAAGCATTCTCCAGAGTACCGTAGCAGAAGTGCGCCAATTTCTCAAAACAGACCGCGTTTTAATTTATCGCTGTCAGGATTGGGCGTCTCAATTTGACGGGGAAGAGCAAAAAGGTGCGATCGTTGCAGGTGACGGTTTGCCAGACGGTTATATTGACAACCAAAATATTAGTGCTGCTTTGGCGGTGTCATGCTTTGTTTTGGTAGAATCCCAGTCGGTACAAGCAATAGCAGATGTCAACACTGCCGCATTGTCTGGCAGTTGCAAAGAATTGCTGGCAGATTGTGAAATTGCAGCAGTTTTAAGCGTGCCAATTTGGCAATCTGGCGACTGGGAAACGGCAAACCAAAGACTACAAGGCCCTGTTTGGGAAGCCGAAAAAAATCAATATGCAGCCGAAAACTATATCTCGCTGCCGGCTGTTGGCAAACCGCAGGCGCAGGGAAAAAGTGCGCCGGATTTGGTAAGTGAAAATCGCAATAATTTGTGGGGAATGCTGACAGCATACAATTGCAGCGATGCCAGGGAATGGGAGCAGTGGGAAATAGATTTTTTACAGCACTTGGCAAATCAAGTGGCGATCGCGATCGAACAATCTCAACTTTACCGCCAGCTAGCAATAGCCAATCAAAAATTGCAGGAACTGGCAACTACTGACGGACTGACGGGCATTGCCAACCGCCGCCAGTTCGATCGCGTTTTGATGTTAGAGTGGCGCAGATTGGCAAGAGAGGAACTGCCGCTGTCTTTAATTATGTTTGACATCGACTTTTTTAAACTTTATAACGACTTTTACGGCCACCTCGGCGGCGACGATTGTTTGCGCCAAGTTGGCAGGGCGATCGCCTCGAATGCCAAGCGGGCTGGGGATTTGGCAGCCCGCTACGGCGGCGAAGAATTTGCCGTAGTGCTGCCCAACACCAGCGCGGAAGGGGCAAACATTGTCGCCCGGAAAATTTGCGACGGCATCGCCAGCTTGAAACTGCCCCACGCGCGATCGTCGATCGGCGAGTGCGTTACCCTCAGTTGCGGCATTGCAACGGCGATTCCTTCTGGCGAGGCATCCCCCGACAGCCTAATTCGCAGCGCTGACAGCGCCCTTTATCAAGCCAAAACCGAAGGCAAAAATCGTATTTGTCACGCCAGCAACAAGTCGGAATCTTCCCCGATTTTGAGGTAATTGGTAATTGGGAATTGGGAATTGGGAATTGGTAATTGGGAATTGGGAATTGGTAATTGGTAATTGGTAATTGATTTTTTACAACCAATAATTGGTTTAAAGCCTCTCCCTTTTAGGGACAAATTATATCAAATCCGGCAGCATCGGAATTATGAGAGTGCGAGCGTCTCGCTCGCGATCTATGCCGCGAGCGAGACGCTCGCACTGATATCATCCAAATATATTATTCCGATGCAACCGGAAATGATATTAAAAGAAGACTATTAATTACTCGAATCCTCTTCCTTCTTTTGTCAACTGTCAACTGTCAACCTGGAAAGCTGTCCCAGGTCAACTGTCCCAGGTCAACTGTCAAAAGAAGACTATTAATTACTCGAATCCTCTTCCTTCTTTTGTCAACTGTCAACTGTCAACCTGGAAAGCTGTCAACTGTCCCAGGTCAACTGTCCCAGGTCAACTGTCAACTGTTATTTGAACTCGTACCAGTTAAATTCGATCGCACTGGAATTTCAATTAAAAACTCCGCTCCCTCGGACAGTGTCGAAATACAGCTCAATCGGCCGCCGTGCCGATCGACTACAATCGAGTGAGAAATCGACAGTCCCAAACCCGTGCCCTTGCCCACAGGCTTAGTCGTGAAAAACGGGTCAAACAGCCTCGATCGCACCGACTCCGGTATCCCCCGCCCGTTGTCCGCAATAGATACCGCTACGAAGCCCGCAGCAGCCTGATAAGTGCGAATAGCGATCGTACTGGGATGCCGATCGCACTCCTCGATCGATCGCTCTTTGTCCCGTTCTTCCAAAGCATCGAGCGCATTAATCAAAATATTCATAAATACCTGATTCAACTCGCCCGGAAAACATTCAACTCGCCGCAATAACTGGTAATCTTTAACTACCCGAATCGCCGGACGGCTGCTGTGAGATTTCAAGCGATTTTGCAAAATCATCAAAGTGCTGTCAATTCCCTCGTGAATGTTGACCGACTTCCCAGCCGACTCGTCCAAGCGGGAAAAGTTGCGCAAGGATTTGACAATCTCGACAATTCGCTCGGTTCCTACTTGCATCGAACTAAACAATTTCGGGAAATCTTCAGCAATATAATCCAAGTCTATTGCATCAATTTTATCCAAAACTTCAGCCGGAGGATTAGGACAGTAATCCTGATAAACTTTAATCAATTCCAGCAAATCTAAACTGTAACCGCGAGCCGGACTGAGATTGCCGTGAATAAAGCTGACGGGGTTATTAATTTCGTGAGCGACACCAGCAACTAACTGACCCAAACTCACCATTTTTTCATTTTGAACGAGCTGAGCTTGAGTGGTTCTGAGTTTGTTAATAGCTGCTTCCAACTCTAGCGCTTTTGAACGTTCTCGCGCTTCCGATTCCTGCAAAGCTGACTCGGCTTGTTTGCGATCGGCAATTTCAGTTTGTGCTTGCTCGAACAGCGTCGATTGCTGGATCGCGATCGCCAACTGCACGCTAATTTGTTTGAGACACTCCACCTCAATTTCCAGCCAGGGGCGGCGGCCCGCGCACTCGTGAGCAATCAATAGCCCCCACAACTTCTCGCCTTGCAAAATCGGCACTACCAAATTAGCTCGCACCTGAAATTGACTTAACAAATTAATGTGGCACTGGGAAAGACCGGCTTGATAAATATCATCCACAGCTACAGTGCGACCTTGTTGGTAAGCAAAAGCATAGCTGTCTTTAAAGCAAGAATCGTTAATACTTATTCCCAGAACCGACAGCCAATTCTCGCCCACCGACTCGACAGTTGCAAAACCGCTCCAATCGGAATTAAACCGATAAATAATTGTCCGGTCTGTTTGCAAAAAATGCCGTACTTCAGCAACAGCTTTTGTCAAGATTTCTTCTAAATTGAGAGAAGAGCGAATGCGTTCCAGCATCCCTACCACCAAGCGTTCTCGCTTTAATTGCTGCCGCAAGATCGCCTCGGCAAGTTTGCGATCGCTAATATCTTCAATCACAGCAATTCCGTAACTCGGTTCCCCAAATCCATCCCGGACTAAAGATACACTCACGTTAGTCCAAACAAATGAACCGTCTTGGCGCACAAAGCGTTTCTCAAGTGAATAATTCAAAATTTCCCCAGCTAACAGTTTTTTGCCCGACTCGACATCTGCTTCTACATCTTCCGGGTGAGAAATCTCCCAAACATTTCGCGCTTTCAGTTCCAATTCAGAGTATCCGACCATATTGCAAAAGCGTTGATTTGCCTTCAAAAATTGACCGTCCGGCCACACTTTAACAATGCCGAGCGCCGCTTGTTCAAATACAGCTCGAAATCGCTGTTCGCTTTCTTGCAAAGCAATTTCTGTTTTTTTGCGGTGGGTAATATCCATTTCCGTGCCAAACAGCCGCACCACCTGACCCAAGTCATTTTTAACAGCCTTTCCTTTACAATTAACGTGCCGGATTTCTGCTGATGGAAAACATATGCGGTGGTCGATGTCGAAAGCTATCCCTTCATTCACCGCCTTTTGCAAAGCTTCTGTAACGCTTTCCTTGTCATCGGGATGAATTTGCTCTAAAATTTCTGTCATTGTCGGCTGCCAATTAAATTCTCTACAGTAAACTCGAAACACTTCGGCAGACCAATTAACAATATCGGTCTCTATATCGAATTCCCAAGTTCCCATTCGGGCAATTTCTTGTGCATATTGCAATTGCTCGGCAAGTTCTTGTAGAGATGCGATAAACTGCGTTTTTTCGGCTTCGGCCTCAACGCGGGCGCTGATATCTTTGTGAGTGCCTGTCATCCGCAACGGCGCACCCCATTCGTCGTACTCGACTACCTTGCCCATCCCCAGAATCCACTGCCAATTGCCCGCTTTATTGAGCAGCCGAAATTCAAATTCATATAGTTCGATGCCACCTTCAAAATATAAATTTAACGATTCTATTGCCTTCATTCTGTCTTCGGGATGCAGCAAATTTTCCCAAGCTTGGAAGTTGTTTTCAATTTCATTTTCTGCGTAACCGAGCATTGATTTCCAATGCGAGTCGAAATAAGTTTCGCCAGTAGCTATATTCCAATCCCACAGCCCCAAAGAGCTGCCGGAAACCGCCAACTGCAATCGCTCTTGACTGAGCTTTAATGCCGATTCGGCGCGTTTGAGTTCTGTGAGGTCGGCAATAATCGCCATCATTCCTATTGGTTGACTGGCGCTATCTTTAATGCAGTCTGCTCGCAATTGAGTTTCTATAATTTCGCCTGTTTTAGCCTTGAGTTCAATTTCACTGCTCCAGGACAAACCTTTCCGCAGCACCTTAAATAACTTTCTCAATTCTTGAGATTTGGCGTACATTACTGCTGGGCCGCCGGCATTATTTAGTTCCTCAACTGTATAGCCGTAGCGCTGAATAAATGCTTGATTGTGATAAATTGAACAGCCGTCCAAATCTGCGATCGCGATCGCATCGCTAGCGCTGTCTACAGCTTGAGTTACCAAGCACAGAGTCAGTTCGGCGCCTTTGCGAGGGGTAATATCAAAAATCGCTCCGTCGAGCCACAAAACCAACCCTTCTGGATTGTAAGTCGGCCTGCCTCTTTCCGACATCCACCGCAGGGCGCCGTCAGCGCGAACAATCCGGTATTCTACATGGTACGGCTGTTTCGACTCTACCGCTGCTCTGCGGAGTCGATCGACCATTTCCCTGTCTGCCCCATGAATGATGCTACCAAAACTCAAGCCGTTGTTGTGAATAAAATCCCCAGCCGGATAGCCGCTAATTGCCTCAATTTCATCGCTAACAAACACCATCGTCCAATCAGCATCGTACAAGCTGCGGCAGATAGCGCCGGGGATATTCTCAATTAGCGATCGAAATCTTGCTTCGCTCTCCCGCAAAGCCGCTTCCGTCTGTTTTAAATCAGTAATATCCAGTATCATCCCTTCCCAAACAATATCCCCTTCCTGCCCTATCACCGTCGTAAAATTAACTCGTTCCGGCCTCGAAACCCCTCGCATCCACTTAAGTTTTCCCGACGGCAAAATCGCGCGCCACTCCTGCTGCCACGGCTGCATATTTGCAGCAGAAATAGCAATAGATTCGCGAACTTTTTGGATGTCGTCTTGATGAGTACAACTGAAGACAAGTTCCGGATTCTCCTGAATATCTTCGGGTTCCAATTCATATAAATCGCGGCTGCCAGAAGAAATGTAAGGAAAAGATATTTTCCCGTCGCTTGAGAGGCGAAATTGATAAATTACTCCGGGCAAATTGGCAGCAATTTGCTGGAGTCTAGCTTGGGTTTCTTGCAGTGCTAATTGTTTCCGCTTATCCTCAGTGACCTCTCGAATTATTCCGACGAGTATTTTACTGCCGTCGGTATTTTCAAATACGGTTTTTTTTGTAGACAGAATGTGCTTAGCACCGCTGCCATCCGTAAATATTTCCTCGCTGTCGTTTTCTTCCCCGGTTCTAAACACTTGTTCGTCTTTCTCCCAAAAGAAATCAGCTTCTTCTTTTGGGAAAAAATCGTAATCCGATTTACCTACCAGTTCCTCGCGCTGCTTGCCGATCAGCTTGCAAAAAGCATCATTTAACAGTATCCAGCGGTGCTGTTCGTCCTTAACAAAAATTGGGTCGGCAACTGCATCGATTGTATAATTTAAAAAATTTTTACTAGCTTCCAGTTCCTTTCGGGCAAAAATTTTATCCGTAATATCGTTGATAGTTCCTGTCGTCCCGGCAGCCGCCCCGTCCCAGCCAAAAATCAAACCTGCCTGCACTTCCACCCAGCGAAATTCCCCATTTTTGGTAAGATATCGAAGTTGATAGCAGCAGGATATTTCTTGATTTTCGCTCTGGCGTCTAAACAAATTTAAATATTGGTATTGGTCGTCAGAATGAATGTAACTCAAACAGGAAGTTCCTAAGCTTTCATCCACCGTAAATCCGGTAATTTCCGTCCAAGCCGGATTGAGAAAAGTCCAATTGCCCGCAATATTTGTTTCAAAAACTACTTCTTTGATATTGTCAACAACCTGCGGGTATTTTTCTTGACTTTTTTGCCATTCAGCTTGCCGTTTCTGGCGGGCGATCGCGCACTTGAGCGTCCGCACCAGCAGCCGGCTGTCTACTTGGCTTTTCACCAGATAATCTTGGGCGCCGGCAGCAATTAACTCGACGGCCAGTTCTTCGTCATCGGCGGCTGTCAGAATGACGATCGGAATATTTATCCCGAAATCTTGCAGCCGGAAAAGAGGATTGAATTTTTGACTGTCAGGAAGTGAAAGGTCTAATAAAATTACATCAAAAATCTCGCGGCTTAAAATTTCTCTAGCTTCCCGGAGGCGAACCACATTGGTCGTCTCAATTAATTGTCCCAGTCGGCACTCAGACAGCAGTTCTTGAATAAGTTCTACATCTTCTGCACAGTCTTCTACTAAAAGAACTTTCAAGCAAGCAGGCGTTAAAGTTGATTCAAAAACAGATTTCATTTGGCTATTTTTTACTAAAGAAAAAATCGCAGCAGCGGATGCAGCTACCTAGCTCATTTTTTGGGAACTTGAACCGCAGGCTTTAGGGTGCGCTGGGTGCTTGCAGACCGCCCAGATTTATTTGTAGAATTGAGTTGTTCGCTGCAAGTTGTCCGCCTCGCCCCAAACCTAGTGGCCCAAAATTATCATACTCTTTCCGATATTGCAACTCCCCTCTATTTTAAATTTACAACCTTTGGCAGGGAAATAGCAAGGGGCAAGGCAAAAGAGCGCGGCTCCAGAAAGACTTTGATTCCTGACTGCGAACCTAGGGAAACTACAGTGAATTTACGGAACGCCCTAGGAGATTGTATCCGTTGAATTACTGACAATTAGCTTTTGTTCGCAGCATCGGAATGCAAGTCCTTCTTTATCTCAAAGAAAGGACTTGCATTCCGATGCTGCGAACCTAATTATGAACTTAATTATGGTTGTTTAATCGGACAGGATTTTACTCTGTTGAGTCGATCAATTTTTCTGCTGTTTGGGTAGAACAACTGTAAACACGCTGCCTTGGCCGACATTACTGCTAATAGCAATCTCGCCGTTAAAAGGTTTTAAAAGTTCAATACAAGTATAAAGTCCGAGACCAGTTCCTGTTGGTTCGCCTTCGCTTTTTTCCTCGCCTTTAGGCGGCTTTGACGTGTAAAAAGGGTCAAAAACTTTTGACAAATCTTCAGGTGCTATGCCGCATCCCGTATCTGCAATATCCATGTATATGTTCGAGTCGTCTTGGCGAGTCACGATAGTGAGTTCCCTGCTTTTTCTTTCCCACATCGCATCCATTGCATTATTGATTAAATTATAAAATACTTGGGAAATATAGGAATAAATTAAGGGAATACTTTCAATTTGTTCGTCATAAAAGTATTTTTTTCTAATCTTATTCTTAAAATACAGATTGCCTTCCAATAGCTGAATTTCTCGCTGTACTAAATCGTTGATATTCACAGGATGCAAATCTTGGTTTTGTTCTTTTCTGCTTTTCATCATCAGAGTATCCATGATCTGATTGATTTTTGTGACAGCTTGAAAAATATACTTAGTATAATTTAAAAAAGAGTCTTCTTGAATTTTTGTGGCTTTTGTTTCAATCAAATCGACGCTTGTCTGGATCACTTGCAGCGGACTTTTGAGGTTGTGCACCATTCCCTGGGTCAAACGTCCGATGATGGCTGTTTTTTCCTGGTCGATCAATTGCTTGGTTTTTTGTTCGACAAGTTTTTCCAGATTTTGGTTGAGGTGGGCTAGTTCGAGGTTTTTTTCTTCGAGTTTTTTTTGCAAGTTGCGGATTGTCAGGTGAGTTTCAATGCGGCTCAACACTTCTTCGTGCTGGAAGGGCTTAGTGATGTAGTCAACGGCTCCTGTCTGAAAGCCTTTTACTTTATCAAGCGTCTCGGAAAGGGCGCTCATGAATATGATGGGAATGTCTCGCGTTGACTGGTCTGCTTTTAAACGCAGGCAAGTTTCAAAACCGTCAATTCCTGGCATCATGATATCCAAAAGAATCAAGTCTGGATGGATGTATTCAATTTGCTCGATCGCACTTTCGCCGTCTAGAGCCACTAATACTTTAAAGCCGTAATTCCTTAACAGCTCGAAAAGTACGTCAAGATTGGTTTGGTTGTCATCGACAATTAGTATGATGCTTCTTTCGGAATTCTTATCGTTCATATTCAAGGGAGACATTCAAAGTGTTTACTTGTGAGTTGTGGGTCGTGACTTTACATCAGATTCAAGGAATTTTCTGCGGCTCTAGAAACAGGTTGCTCCGTAGATGCTTCTATTTGCAATAACCTCTTTTAGGGCAATACTGTTGGGTTAACAGTGTTTATTTTCCGGAGATCCCTTGCAGCATACCCCCTACTCGACCCCTACTCCCCTGGTTGTAGGGGAGTAGGGGTTGACGAAAGAGAAGAATCCTGTCCCCCCCGGGAGGGGGGCTAGGGGGGATCGGATTTAATCCAAGCGTATTGCGTTATTGACAATGATGATCGGGGCGTGAGATTTAACTGATTTTAATTTATCGGTTAGCTACCGTCAATTTTAGGGCAAATGTTGCTTCAAAAAATCTCGAATTTGCTTGAGCTGAAATCCTTTAGCAAGTTGGCGCACGTGATGAACGAAAGGCACTAATTTCGGGTCAGAATGTTCGAGTTTAGCAGTTTCCTCCAGAATAGCTTCTATATCGCCCATTGCAGCCAATCTTAACAAGGTCATGACTGACTCTGAGGCAGGAGACACCATCGCCCTGTCAGCAACAGCAATCTCAGATGATGCTTTGGGAGTTTGAACTTTCCGTTTTTTGGTTTCCGATCCATCTTCGTAAATCCATTCTAGTCTCAAATGCAGGCGCAATAATTCCAAAAGGTCGTTAGTTTGAATCGGTTTGGTGAGAAAATTATCGCAACCTGCAAGTATGCTTTTTTGCCTGGTAGTCTCGTAAACGCTAGCGGACAAAGCAAGGATAACCGCATCTTTTAATTCTGGCAACTGTCGCAGTCGCCTGGTAGCTTCCCAACCGTCCATTACGGGCATCAGCAAGTCCATTAAAATTAGATCCGGTAGAAATGCCTGTGCTTTGTGCAAACAGTCTTCGCCGTCTGTGGCTTGTGCAATTTCAAAGCCCAAACGAGAAAGCAGCCTGTGCATCATGGCGCGATTTACTTCGTGATCGTCGACGATCAGCACTTTCCGCTGGCTGCCGCTAAAACCGACAAGCCGGCGTTTTTCTTGCGTGGAGGGGATTTCAGAACACTCGGCGACTGCCGGCAAGTCTATATCCAACCAAAATATGCTGCCTTTGCCGGGGGTACTTTGGACGTGAATTTGGCTGCCCATTATTTTGACTAATTTTTGGCTGATGGAAAGTCCTAGTCCGGTACCTTCGACAAAATTGTTACGATCGCCCACTTGATGAAAAGGCAAAAATATTTCTTCTAATTTATTCTGAGAAATGCCAATGCCGGTATCTTCGATTTGAAAGCGAATTTTAGCGGTTGGGGCGATCTCGACTTTTGTTGCTGTTATCGCCTCGGGCGCTTCTGTGGTTTGGGGCGATCTAGACTTTTTCGGATCGTCTGCATTCGCAGTCAAATTGATTGTTTGAGTAGCAACTTCTGCTGTCAAAGTCGAATTTTCGGCTAATTTTTCTGCATAACCGACTTTGAATGTCACGCCACCGCTCTGGGTAAACTTAACCGCATTGCTGAGCAAATTAATCAAAACTTGGCGCAACCTTATTTCGTCAGCAAAAACCCAATCTGGCAGCGCCGACACCTGCTGGTAATTAAAAGCAATTCCTTTTTGATCCGCTCGCATCTGGAACAAATCGACAATACTTTTAACAAAGCTGGGAAAATGCAGGTTTGCCGGAGACAGTTCCATTTTTCTAGCTTCTATTTTCGAGAGGTCTAAAACGTCATTAATCAGCGTCAGCAGGTGGTTGCCGCACTGGTGAACGTTGTTGAGACTTTCCTGCTGCTCCGCAGTTAAATTCTTATCCGGTTTGAGCAGTTGAATGTATCCTAAAATCCCGTTCAAAGGCGTCCGCAATTCGTGGCTCATGTTGGCGAGAAAGTCGCTTTTAGCGCGGTTGGCGGATTCGGCGGCTAATGCGGCTAATTGCAGGGCGGCTTCTGCAAGTTTTCGATCGGCAATTTCGGTTTGTGCTTGTTCAAACAGCGTCGATTGCTGGATCGCGATCGCCAACTGCACCCCCAATTGTTTCAGGCACTCTGCCTCCAATTTCTGCCAGGGACGCGGGCCCGTGCAGTGGTGGGCAATTAACAGCCCCCACAAGTTTTCGCCTTGCAAAATCGGCACTACCAGATTCGCTCTCACCTCGAACTGAGTCAACAAATTCAAGTGGCAGTCGGCGATGCCGGCATTGTAAACATCATCTGTGGCTCTAATTCTGCCGTCTTGGTAAAGAGTAACGTAGGTTTCTCCAAAACAGGGGTCGTAAATTTCCGTTCCTATAATTGATAGGCAATTTTCGTCAACCGACTCGACAGCGATAAACCCGCTCCAATCCGGCTTGAATTGGTAAATAACAGTGCGGTCTACTTGCAAAAAATGCCGCACTTCTTCGACTGCTTTGGTGAGAATTTCTTCTAAATTGAGAGAAGAGCGAATGCGTTCCAGCATGGCTACTGCCAACTGTTCGCGCTTTAATTGCTGGCGCAAAAGTGCTTCAGATTCTTTGCGTCTTGTGATGTCGGTAATCACGGCAATTAAGCCGATTGAATTGCCACTTATATCTTTAATGCTGTCGGCTCGCACCAAAGCGGTAACAGCTTCATCGCTCTTAGTTCGGAGGGCAACTTCGCCGCACCAAGAGCGACCTTTGCGAATGTTTTTATAGATTTTCTTGTAACTTTTAGGCCGGACGTAAAGCGCGGCGCGATCGCCTAGCTCGTTGAGTTCTTCTACTGTGTAGCCGTAACGCTGAATAAAGGCTTGATTGTGGTAAATAGACCGCCCTTTCAAGTCGGCGATCGCGATCGCGTCGCTGGTACTTTCGACGGCTTGAGTGACCTGCAGCAAAGCTAATTCTGCTGCTTTGCGATCGCTGATATCCGTCATCGAGCCCACCATCCGCAAGGGGTTTCCGGCTTCGTCCCAGACTGCTTGAGCGCGGGCGAGCACCCACTTGTAGCTGCCGTCTTTGCACTGCAAGCGGTATTCGGCGGCGTAATTGGGGGTTTGGCGATCGAGATAATCTTGGATCGCTGCTTGCACCCGATCGCGATCGTCTGGATGAATGCGATCGATCCATGCGCTGTTGCTGCTGTCAATTTCGCCGTCTGCGTAACCCATAATTTCTTGCCAGCGGGCAGATCTAAAAGCTTCATTTGTTTGAAGATTCAGATCCCAAATTCCGTCTTGATTGCCTTTGAGAACTAACTGCCAGCGTTCTTCGCTTTTGCGCAATTCTTCTTCGGCTTGTTTGCGCTGAATGTGAGAACCCAACTGAGTCGCTACCGCCTTGACCAACTCTACTATACGCGGTTCCATAATCGAGCGTTCGCGCTTGCAGAATACTAAAACTGCCAGCACCTCTTTCTTAGCGCGAATCGGCACTCCGAAACAAGCTTTCAATCCGACTGCTGCCGCCATTTGCGCTCGGGCAAAAACAGAATTTTTGACATCAGAAACATCTTCAATCCATTCTACCTTTCGGGTTGACCAAATCCGTCCCGGCACTCCCACTCCGGGGGCGAATCTAATTTTCTTAGTTTCGCCGCCAAACCTATCTAAATCGCGATCGCTAGCGTACCAAGTTTCGCTGTGTTCCAAAACATTATCGTTAGCTGCGGGTATCCAAGCTTCCGCAAAATCCCAGCCGATCGCAGTGCACAGCAACCGCAGGATATCAGGGAGAGCGCTGTGAAAATCTACCGACTGACTAATTGCTTGAGTTGCTGCCAGCAACAGCTTAATTTCATCTTCGGCTTGCTTGCTTTCTGTAATATCAGTTCCCGTGCCGAGAATTTGTTTTAACTCGCCGTCTGCTGTTAGAGCAAATACAGTATCTCGGCTGACAATCCAGCGCCAAGAACCATCCTTGTGCCTGACGCGGTATTCAATTTCAAAGATATCCCCTTCTCTCCCCGTTGCGACTTGCTGTAAATATTCAGGCATTTTGATGGCATCTTCCGGGTGCATTAAAGTTGACATCAACGGCCCCATTGCCTGAATCTCATCTACTGTATAGCCGAGAATCTGGGATATAGAAGCATTCGCATAGACATTCTTTTGTTCTATCAAGTCGTAAACATACAAAATATTAGGACTTGCCTCAGCAATGCGATCGCCGAACCGCTTGCTATCTTGCAAGTCTGCTTCTGCTTTCTTTTTCGCAGCAATATCGCGAACAATGCAAATTAATTCGCCGTCGGGCAAAACTGTCAGCGAGACTTCTTGAGGGAATTGAGAGCCGTCGCGGCGGCAGCCTACGGCTTCAGTGCTGCAATAACCTTGGCGCGCTAAAGCCGGCATAATTTCCCGCTCGAACCTTGCGAATTCTGCACCTTCATAAAAGATTTTCCAACTTTTGCCCAACATTTCTTCGAGGGCATTGTAACCGTACATTTTGAGTTTAGCTGCGTTGGCATAAATCAGCTCTCCGCTGGCATTGACAATAGCGATGCCTTCGGAAGCCGCTGCCATTGCTGCTGCTTGTCGCTGGAGTTTTGACTCAAAACGTTTGCGGCTGGTGATGTCGCGGACGATCGCAATAATTTCGTCATCCGTGCAGAAGACTATTCTCGCTTCAAAATCGCACAGTGCATCCTTAATTTGCAGTTGATATTCTACAACTTGAATCTCGCCGGTCTCGATCGCTTGTTGATTGCCGGACACGATTTTTTCAGCAAAAGCAGCCGGCAATATGTCTTGTGCTTTTTTGCCAATAAATATGTTTTCCGGTACAAGCGTTTGGAGGTCTTTTGCGGGTTTGAAATCTACAAAAGTGCCGTCGGCGCGACAGCGAAATATCATGTCGGGTATGGCGTTTAAAAGAGCGCGATTAGTGGCTTCGCTTTTGCGCAATTCAGCTTCAGCTTGCTTGCTCAATGTAATATCTCGGGCAACTGCATAAATTAAACTTTCTTCTGCAAACGGCGATGCCGTCCACGACAGCCATTTATAAGTACCATCTCGGCAAAGATAGCGGTTTTCTAAGTTAATAACGGGGTTGCCTTTTTTTATTTTTTCTAATTCAGCTAGAGTTGTTGCTCGGTCTTCTGGATGCAATAATTCTAGAAAAGGTTGGGCTATAAGTTCGGCTCGGCTGTAACCTAATACAGTAGACCAAGCGGGATTTAAGCGTTTGAAATAGCCGTCAAAACCTGCAATGCAAAGTAAATCCAGCGAGATATTAAAAAATCGATCGCGCTCTTGTTGGGTTTGTTTTAATTCGGTGACATCCATCACCAAACCGTCCCAAACTATATCGCCGTTGGCTTGTTTTTCCGGTCTCGACGCGCCAGAGAGCCATTTCACTTGCTCTCCCACAACTTGCCGCCACTGGTGTTGCCAAGCTTGCTGAGTCGCCGCTGAAGTTGCGATCGATCGCTGCAAGTCTGAGATGTCATCTGGGTGAACTGTTGCAAAAGCCAAGCCGGCATTTTCTTCTATTTCTTCTGGTCTTAAATTGTAGAGCTGCCAACTGCCCGAAGAAACGTAAGGAAAAGATGTTTTGCCATCAACAGAGAGCCGATATTGATAAATCATTCCCGGCACGTTAGCGGTGATTATTTGAAATCGAGCTTCGCTTTCCTGCAATGCTATTTGCTGGCGCTTATACTCGGTCACATCTCGCATTATTCCCACCAACATTTTAGTGCCGTCGGGTTTGTTAAAAACTGTTTTTTTAGTAGATATAATGCGTTTTTTACCTGCGCCCCCTGTAAAAGTTTCTTCCGTTTGCTCGGGAATGCTTGTTTGCAATATTTGCTCGTCTTGTTGCGCAAAAAAATCGGCTTGTGCAGGGGGTAAAAACTCATATCCCGACTTCCCTATCAGTTCCGATCGCCCTTTTCCCATCAATTCGCAAAAAGCGTCGTTTAATACAACCCACCTGTGCCGATCGTCCTTGACAAAAATTGGGTCGGGAGTAGCATTAATCGTGTGATTTAAAAACTCTTCTGATGCTTTTAGTTCGGCTTCGTAGCGGTAGCGGTCGCTCACGTCCAAAATTACTTTAATCATCCGGTCGATCGAGCCGTCCCGGCCGCGAATGCAGCGCAGGGAAACCCGAGTATAAACTATTTGTCCGTCTTTTCTGCGCCACCTTTTGTCTAAAACATAGCCTTCGCTCTCCCCAGCCAAAATTTTATTTAACTGCTCTAAACTGGCGGGCCAGTCTTCTGGAAAACCCCACTGATCCCAATTTCCGTGCAAAAGTTCTTGGCGGTCGTATCCGAGCAAATCGCACAAAGCATCGTTAACTTCCAACCACTCGCATTTTGCGGGTTCTGAGGGGGAATTTGGAGGAGCAATAATCGCAATTCCGACGAGGGAATTCTCGACTACCGAGCGATATTTTTCTTCGCTTTTTTGCAAAGCTTCTTGGTTGTGCTGCCGCTCGACTGCGTAGCGGAGCGATCGCATTAACACTTCGCTGTCAATTTTTCGCTTGACTAGATAATCCTGAGCTCCGGCTTGGATTGACTGCACGGCGAGTTGTTCATCGTTGCGGGCTGTCAGGACGACGATCGGAGTATTGAGGCTGTATTCTTGTATTTTGACAATTGTACTTAAGTCTTGGCTGTCTGGCAGCGAAAGGTCTAGTAAAATCACATCAAAATGTTCGCCCACCAAAAGTTGCTGCGCTGTGCCCAGACGCTCTGTACGGCTTACTGACAGCCTTTGGGACTCGGCTCTGCTGACATTTGTTTCTAATAACAATTCTTCGATCAGATCGGCTTCGGCTTGATTGTCTTCGACCAGGAGAACTTTAAAGCCGTTTCGCTTTGCGGTTGGGCTCAAAACTGATATCATATACCTTGTTAATCGTCATAAGGCAGTCGAGCTAACTATTATAGCATATAAATAATTGAATGCCCAAAAAAACTGGCAAAAAATAAAATTGTTTGAGTTCAAAAACTACAATGTTCTACATCGACTGTGTTTTTGCTCTCAGTAGATAAACCCAATCTGATGTAAGCTGCTGAGCAGAAAGAAATTGTTTGTTATCTTCGAGGGTTCTATCGGGCTTCGGGGAAAGGGGGAGAGGATTTGATGAGTAGGGAATACGACATTAAAATATATGATGTAAATGCTGTAACACTGAAATATTCTACTAGAAAGAATTGGTTTAAAGCCGGAGCCCCGAGATCCCTTGAGAAAGTAAAAGAAGACTATACTCCAATCCTTTTCCTTCCAAGTAGAGGTCGCTCTCAACTGTCAACTGTCAACTGTCAACTGTCAATTGAATGAAGGTTTTTAGAAGCTCGGTTTCTTGAGAAAACTAAGCGGCTGGGTGTTGTGTTTTTTGGGCGATCGCCATCTTACACCCGATCGCGCGATCGAAACCGCCGCGCAGGTTGCCCTTTACACGCTTCAACACAATCCGAGCGCTATCCCCCACAAATACGCGCCCTCGACCCAAAAATCGGTAGGAACTATCTTTGACCTGCACATTTTCACTCGTCTTTTTTATGATAGCTTACAGAAACTCCCCACTACCATTTCTTTACTATTTGCAATTAAATAAATCTTCCCTAGGGGTCTTGCCATTTAGGAAAAAAGTTGTAAGATTGAAATAGAGGCAATCAAAAAGTCGGCTGGATAGAGCCTCGGGAAAAATCCGATAATTTGCGCAACAAAACGACATTCAAAAATAGACTGTCCTTTGTTGGCTGTCCTTTAATCGCCGCCCAAAACCGATACACAGCTTGAAGACAGAAGTCGCGAGCAGCCCAAAATTTTAGACTCCTGTTCAAGCTCCCGGATTCATCTGTGGTGGAGTCAATTCTTCAATCCCAAATCCAAAATCTCAAATCGACTGACCGAACTGAGCTGAAGTTGAGAGGAAAAAAGCCATGCTCGAAAAATTAGCAAGTCAACAAAAACAAGTTTTAATTCCCAAAGAAAAAGCCTTAGTATTGTGGTTTGATGAAGTCGGCATCGCCGACATCCCATTAGTAGGCGGGAAAAATGCTTCTTTAGGAGAAATGATCCAACAGTTAACCCCCAAAGGAGTCAGCGTCCCCAACGGATTTGCAACTACAGCACGCGCTTACCGCTACTTCATCGAGTCGGGGGGTTTAGAAGCAAAATTGCGCGAAATTTTTGCCGATTTAGACGTAGAAGATGTCCAGAACCTGCGGCAAAAAGGCAAGCAAGCGCGGGCATTGATTCTGGATACACCGTTTCCGCGAGAACTGCAAGCGGCGATCGCAGATGCTTACGATCGACTGTGCGCTCGCGAAGGTCACAGCACCGACGTAGCAGTGCGTTCCTCCGCCACCGCCGAAGACTTACCAGATGCCAGTTTCGCCGGACAGCAAGAAACCTACCTCAACGTTCACGGCTGCACCGGCGTACTCCAATGCTGCCACAAATGCTTCGCCTCCACCTTCACCGACAGAGCGATTTCTTACCGCCAACTGCGCGGTTTCGACCACTTTGAAGTCGCCTTATCCGTCGGCGTGCAGAAAATGGTGCGATCGGACTTAGCATCCTCCGGCGTCATGTTCAGCATCGACACCGAAACCGGTTTCAAAAATGCCGCCTTGATCACCGCCGCCTACGGATTAGGCGAAAACATCGTTCAAGGAGCGGTAAATCCAGACGAATACTTGGTTTTCAAACCCACATTAAAACAAGGTTTCCGCCCAATTCTCGACAAACGCCTCGGCACCAAAGACATCAAAATGGTGTACGATCTCGGCGGTTCCAAATACACCAAAAACGTATCAGTAGCGCCAAGAGAACGCGGCAAATACGCCCTTAACGATGAAGAAATCCTGCAACTAGCACGTTGGGCCGTACTGATAGAAGAACACTACTCCCAAGTGCGCGGCACCTACACGCCGATGGACATCGAGTGGGCAAAAGACGGCAATACCGGCGAACTTTACGTCGTCCAAGCGCGGCCGGAAACAGTACAATCACAAAAATCCGCTACAGTTTTGCGGAACTACAAATTGCAGGGTTCCAGCGCAGTTTTGGCAACAGGGCGCGCCGTTGGCGAAGCGATCGGACAAGGCAAAGCCCACATAATTTTAGACTCTCACAAAATCGCCGAATTTGAAGCAGGAGAAGTTCTTGTCACCAACAAAACTGACCCGGATTGGGAACCGATCATGAAAAAAGCGAGCGCGATCGTCACCAACTCCGGCGGCCGCACTTGCCACGCCGCGATCATTGCCCGGGAAATGGGAATCCCCGCAATAGTCGGCACCGGCGACGCTACCAAAGTCTTGCACAACAATCAAGAAATCACTGTTTCTTGTTCTGAAGGAGACGAAGGCAAAGTTTATTCCGGTTTAGTTCCTTTTGAAATTCAAGAAATTGCGATCGACAATTTGCCCCGCACCCGCACTCAAATTTTAATGAACGTCGGCAACCCAGAAGAAGCTTTTGGTTTGTCAGCAATTCCTTGCGACGGCGTAGGGTTAGCGCGGCTGGAATTCATCATCGCCAACCACATCAAAGCGCACCCCCTAGCACTGATTCACTTTGACGAATTGACAGACGAATCCGTCAAGCGTAAAATTGCCAAACTCACAGCATCTTACACGCACAAACCCGATTTCTTTACCGACAAACTCGCCTCGGGAATTGCCACCATCGCCGCCGCATTTTATCCCAATCCAGTCATCGTGCGGATGAGCGATTTCAAAAGTAACGAATATGCTAATCTTTTGGGAGGGCGGCAGTTTGAACCCAAGGAAGAAAACCCGATGCTCGGGTGGCGCGGCGCCTCTCGCTATTACGACCCGAATTACCGCGAAGCTTACGCTTTGGAATGCCTTGCATTGAAGCGAGTGCGCGACTCCATGGGCTTGACAAATGTGATTCCGATGATTCCGTTTTGTCGCACGCCGGAGGAAGGGCGCAAAGTGTTGGCCGAGATGGCAAAACACGGTTTAGTTAAGGGCGAAAATGGTTTGCAAGTTTATGTGATGTGCGAATTGCCCAGCAATGTGATATTTGCTGACGAATTTGCCCAAGTTTTTGACGGATTCTCGATCGGCTCTAACGACTTAACTCAGCTAACATTAGGATTAGACCGGGATTCTGCTTTGGTCGCCCACATCTTTGACGAACGGAACGAGGCTGTGAAGCGGATGGTGGAAATTGCCATTAAAGCCGCCAAGAAGTACGATCGCAAGATTGGGATTTGCGGTCAAGCGCCCAGCGATTATCCTGAGTTTGCTCGCTTCTTGGTTGAGTTGGGAATTGATTCGATTAGTTTGAATCCCGATTCTGTTTTGAAGACTTTGCTTGATGTTGCTAAGGTAGAGGTTTCCGGTGCGGTGATGGATTTAGCGGCCCAGGTTGCTAAAGTGTAACCCCTCTCCCGTTCTCCGCATCGGAATGCGAGTCCTGCGATTTAAAAAAAACTTGCATTCCGATGCGGAGAACCTATGCACAACAGCCCTCATCGGCAAACGGTTAACGCACGGGCGACATAGTTTGAGATTTGACGGGGAACTTTCCTGATAGAAAACCGTCTGTTGCCTGATGATTTAATGTTGGCGATCGTGTAAATAAAAAAAAAGATTATTCACAAAAGCTTTGAAAATGTGTTTACAGCTCTCCTGATTATTTTGATAGGTTTAGCTCCGTCGCTGGTGTCTTTGTGGGTGATGCGCTCTGCCGAGAGACAAGCCCGCGACAGAATTGCAGCGGCACAGCTTGCAGTAGCAAATAGACCCCTGCGAACTCAACTAGCAACGGGCGATCGCACCTACATAGAAGGCCTCGGTTATCCGATCGGCGATATCACTTGCGAGTATAACGCTCGCTCTAATTACATCCGCTGCGCGGTCAATCCAGAGGGGCCCTGTCAAAATTGTCGGTACTACCAAACCAGAACTCTTGACGTTCGCGGTGAAAAGATATAGGTTGTATTGGGGCTTGTATCTACGCATATCTGCTGATGTACTAATCGATGAGTTAATATGTACTTACGTGTAAGGATTGTTGTGGGAGCTTTTTCTGGACGAGCCGCGGCCAAACTAAGCCATTAAAACCTAATCGAGCTGTATTGCTGGGTTAAAGTTGCCATAAGTAGCGGATGGCGATCGGTGTTTTTCTAGTTGAGGACTTGCGCTCAGAAACCAGGTTTAGATCGTAAATCTTCGTTGGGCGGCGAGAAATCTAGGAATAAATTGGGTTTCTAGTCTCCTGGGCGTAACTCCTGCTGTTAAAAACATTAGCGAATAAAAATCGCAAGTAGCTGACGGGCAAATCTGCAAGTCGATTTCTCCAAAACATGATGAAAAATTCTGCACGAACAATTGTCTCGAGCATTTGCCTTAAACAGAAATCCGCTCGAAGACTCTAAGTTGAAAGTTTGAGAAGTTGCTTGTGGGCGACAATATGCTGTTTTTTGCGATCGCAGATGAACGCAGTCTCAAACTGGATTGTTGTCACTAGACTGCAAGTCATAAATTTTTAAGACGCCTCGTCGATACAGGGTATGCCGATTTCAATTGAATGACACCGCCAAAAAACGCAGACAAGCCCCCGACAATCGTCGTGGAGAGCCCAAAATTTTAGACTTTAGACTAAAGTTCAATCTCCCAGATTCATCTGTGGAGTAAATTTAAAATCTAAAATCTAAAATCTAAAATCTAAAATTGACTGACACGTATTGGGCGCTGTTGACCTAATTATGTTACGACCAGCACTCCCTAGCCATCGCCTGTCTAATTAATATCTGGTTTCTATTGCGAACAGGGCTGGCGCGCTTGGAACTCTCACAAACTCGGTTTTTTACCGAGAGCGACGGCTGCAACCTGTGTTTTTTAGTTTATCAAACCCGGTGTCTGCATCCAGAAACGGTAAAAGTTTTCGGCTAATAAAGTGTATTAGACGATCTACAGAAAACCTCATCAAGTAAATTTTTGAGAATCCCTGTTATTGTCTGCTGCGGGATGTAAGATATCTGCCTGTCAAAGATACACTCGCTCCCAGAAAACAGAAGGCAAAATATCACCCGATAGATAGATTATTGCGATTTAAACTGCCCCGCCGAGTGCGATCGCGCAGGCGATACAGCACTTTTGCTGGTCAATGAAATACAAAAAACTGGTTTCGCTCGGACAGCGGTGCCGTTCGGCCGGGCGCGACTCGACGCTCGCGCTCGTCTCACGTCGAAGCCCCGTGCGCGCCCTTCCCGGTTTCCGAGGCGTACTCGACCGAGATGAAATCTGCTGTATTTCCAATGCTATC
This sequence comes from Microcoleus sp. ARI1-B5, assembly GCF_036705795.1. Lineage (NCBI taxonomy): Bacteria > Bacillati > Cyanobacteriota > Cyanophyceae > Oscillatoriales > Microcoleaceae > Microcoleus > Microcoleus sp. ARI1-B5. The sequence continues at coordinate 5,903 of NZ_JAUBVK010000010.1, read as the reverse complement.
AAATAGCAAGATAGCACAATTTTATGCTGAGCAAAACCAGCCTTTTGCTATTTCTAGCAGTCAAACAACACAGCCTCTAACTCTGCAATTAAACCCTTTTCAAGAGGTGATAATTATCATCTCGAAATGGGTATGTTATATACAATCAGCGAGGTCATTTTACCATGAAAATCATTGGCTGCAAACCAATTTTGCCAACCCAAAAAGCAGGTGACACCACAAGCATTCCGGGCAAAAAATCCCGAACAACAGCAACTAATCCTCACGAAAAACAAAGAATAAAACAAGTAAAATCAGAGGAGTGTTTCCTGTCTCAAAAATCCGGTGGCAACGCGGGAATCGAACACCCGCACAGAGAATTTTTGCGAGCAACCGAGTCGGTGGGTGCCCGGACTGTAAAAAATGTACTGTTCATCGATGCCAGAGTAGAGAACAGCGACAGCTTGGCAAGAGGAGCAACAGCCGGTACAGAGGTATTTGTACTGGACTCGACGCGGGATGGAGTCGATCGAATTACTAGAATTCTGGCTAATTGCAGCGATTTAGACAGCCTTCAAATAGTTTCTCACGGTCGAGAAGCCAGAGTGCAACTGGGGTCAGCAGAACTCTGCTGCGACAACTTAGAAAGCTACAGCCATTTGTTGCAGCAGTGGGGAAACGCCCTCAGCGAGAGAGGGAACATCTTGTTATTTGCTTGCCGTACAGCAGCGGGGGAAAGCGGTGCGGCTTTCGCGCACAGACTCAGTGAAATTACGGGGGCGGATATTGCAGCTTCCACAGGCTTGACGGGGAGTGCGGCACTAGGTGGTAATTGGGAATTAGAATTTGCGACAGGAGAAATAGGGGCGAGGATTGCGATCGAGCAAGAGGTGCTGGAGGCATACAGCGGAGTCCTCGGTACCTTAGTCAACGAAACTTTTAGAGATCCCACAGTCAGGGGGCCTTGGCTCTACCGAGGACAAGACGGCAAGGTATTCGACCCCAACCCAGCCTTTCCAGCCAGTACCCAAGCTATTCCCGGTATCACCGCAGGAACTTCATCTGGGATACTTCCGGGTTTAGGGGGCGATGCAGCAGGCTCTGGGGCTTTGAGATTGACGAGCAACGGTGTGGCACTCCCAGCCTTTGTCCTCTACGACAACCCCATACCCTCCACAGAGGGTCTAAAAATTACCTTCGATTTCTTTGCTTACAACGGCACTACTTCTCCTGGCCCAAACGGTTTTATCACCCCACAGCCTGGGGACGGTATTAGCTTCTTCCTGATTGACGGGACAGCTAGCCCTACAACAGCAGGAGGCTTTGGCGGTTCTGTGGGCTATGCCAACGTCAATACTGCTGCATCCCCCAATACACCCGGATTGGTGGGAGGTTATGTGGGCATTGGATTGGACGAGTTTGGGAATTTTTCCAATCCTACGGAAGGGCGTTCTGGCCCGGCACCAGCACAAATACCACCAGCAAATCCCCCCATCCCAGGCGAACAGCCCAACTCTCTGGGTGGCTACAGACCTGATTCCATAACCCTTAGAGGCAGTCAAGCAGGCGGTTATGCGTTTTTAACTAACGCTATCTCTCCCATAGGCATCGACAACATCCCCAAAACTATTGACTTTAGAGATCCTGGTTTTGACTTCGACAATACTGTCACTACCACTCGCGATGCAGCCAAAAGAAGCATTCAAATTACCCTAGACCCCTCGACTTCAGCAACGCCCAAGCTCACCATTGCCCTAGACCTGAATAACGACGGCTTGTTCACCGGCGCGGGCGAAACTCTGATCGACATCCCCAATCTAGTAACTGCAAACGGAAACGCAGCGATACCGCCTACTTTCAAATTTGGTTTTGCCAGTTCGACGGGAGTTGCAACCAACTTCCACGAAATTCGCAACCTCAAAATCGAGACAGTCAATCCGAATCCCACCAGTCTAGCTGACGTTGTTACCATCAAAAGCGGCCCGGCATTCGTCAAGCCGAACGGCAGCATCACCTACACCATCACTACCACCAATCGGGGGCCGCAACCGGCTCAACAAGTTTTCGTTCAAGACCAAATACCAGACGAATTACTGCCGCCTTACCCAGCAAATCCCAGTGTTACTTCCTCCAACGGCGGCATTTACTCAAGCACGACGCGGAACGTCACCTGGCCGAAAATTCCCGTTCTCAATCCCGGCGAGACAGTCACCTACACCCTGACAGTTGGTTTACCTGGTTCTTTAGCCATCGGTAGGACTTTAACCAACACGGCATCCAGCAGTTCCGCGACTTTCGACCCCGACCTCAGCAACAACGACGGTTCAGCGCCCCTAGGCCAACAGCAGACTACTCTCACCGCTACTGTTGCCGACCTCGTTACTACCAAAAGCGGCCCCGTCACTTCGGTAGCCGGGTCAAGGATTACCTATACCCTGACCACAGCCAACGTCGGGCCAGACCCCGCCCTCAACGCGACTATCACTGACAGCATCGTTCCCGGTTTAACTGGAGTCAGCGCATCGGACGGCGGCATTTACGATCCGGTTTCGGGCATTGTCACCTTCCCGGTGCTGCCATCCCTAGCCGTCAGTACAGTTTTCCGCACCATCAGTTTCGTTGCTCCAGCCACCCTTAGCTCAATCAGGAACACGGCTCGCAGCAGCTCGACGACTCCCGACCCATTTCTAACCAACAACGACGGCAGCGCCACCAATAAAGACGGCACTCCCACGAATTCCACTGTCCGCACTTCGATCGGTGCTGTTGCCGATGTTGTTACTACCAAAAGCGGGCCCACCGTTACTACTCCTGGGGCGACAGTCAGCTACACGATCGCCACAGCCAACAACGGCCCGAGTCCTGCCGAAGGCGTCACCATCACTGACAGCATCGTTCCGGGTTTAACTGGAGTCACCGCATCCGACGGCGGTACTTACAACCCAACCACGGGGATTGTCAGTTTCCCCGGTATTGCGATCGCCAATGGCACTACAGTCAATCGGACGATCGGCTTTGTGCCCCCAGCCACCCTGACTACAGTCAGCAACACGGCTCGCAGCACCTCGGCCACACTCGACCCCACCCCGGGCAACAACGACGGCACAAACCCTAATTCCACTGTCCGCACTTCGATCGGTGCTGTTGCCGATGTTGTTACTACCAAAAGCGGGCCCACCGTTACTACTGCCGGTGCGACAGTCAGCTACACAATTACCACAGCCAACAACGGCCCGAGTCCTGCAACAGGCGTCACGATTACTGACAGCATCGTTCCGGGTTTAACTGCAGTCACCGCATCCGACGGCGGTACTTACAACCCAACCACGGGGATTGTCAGCTTCCCCGGTATTGCGATCGCCAATGGCACTACAGTCAATCGGACGATCGGCTTTGTGCCCCCAGCCACCCTGACTAGCGTCAGCAACACGGCTCGCAGCACCTCCACAACAGCCGACCCCACCCCGGGCAACAACGACGGCACAAACCCTAATTCCACTGTCCGCACTTCGATCGGTGCTGTTGCCGATGTTGTTACTACCAAAAGCGGGCCCACCGTTACTACTGCCGGTGCGACAGTCAGCTACACAATTACCACAGCCAACAACGGCCCGAGTCCTGCAACAGGCGTCACGATTACTGACAGCATCGTTCCGGGTTTAACTGCAGTCACCGCATCCGACGGCGGTACTTACAACCCAACCACGGGGATTGTCAGCTTCCCCGGTATTGCGATCGCCAATGGCACTACAGTCAATCGGACGATCGGCTTTGTGCCCCCAGCCACCCTGACTAGCGTCAGCAACACGGCTCGCAGCACCTCCACAACAGCCGACCCCACCCCGGGCAACAACGACGGCACAAACCCTAATTCCACTGTCCGCACTTCGATCGGTGCTGTTGCCGATCTTGTTACCAGCAAAAGTGGGCCCACGGGTGCGACGCCCGGGGCCTCCGTCAGCTACACAATTACGACAGTCAACAACGGCCCGAGTGGAGCCGAAGGTGTCACCATCACTGACAGCATCATTCCCGGCTTGACGGGAGTCACCGCATCCGACGGCGGCACCTACAACCCAACCACAGGGATTGTCAGCTTCCCCGGTATTGCGATCGCCAATGGCAATACAGTCACTCGGACGATCGGCTTTATCCCCCCAGCCACCCTGACTAGCGTCAGAAACACGGCTCGCAGCACCTCCACAACCCCCGACCCCACCCCGGGCAACAACGACGGTTCCGAGCCCAGAGCCACGGTGATCACCACCGTCAGCGCGACGCCGGGCCCCAACATCCCCCCTACCGCAAATAACGATAACGCCACTCTGGCGTCCAACAGCGCTGTCAGGATCGCGAACTTGGGAGGAACCGACCCAGACGGCACAGTGGTTTCCTTCACGATCGACACCCTGCCTGCTGCTAATCAAGGCGTACTGTTCTTGGGCGATCCGGCTAACGGTGGAGTAGCAGTTACAGCCGGTCAAGTCCTGACGCCCGCTCAATTGAGCCAGTTGTTCTTCAAGTCCACAGGCACTTTTACAAAGGCAAACTTTACCTACAGCAGCACGGACGATCGGGGAGAGCGCAGTCTTGCAGCTACAGTTTCCCTAATTCCCCCGCAGTTCAACGAACCGCCGGTACCTGTCAATACCAACTCCCCTGTGGCGGTGAACGGCACCATCAACCTCGCAGGGCTGACGGCAAAAGACCCGGATAGCCCGATCGCCTCTTACACCATCAACACTCTGCCCACCCCAAACCAAGGCATCCTGTTTTTGGGCGACCCAGCCGCCGGCGGAGTGGCAGTTACACCCGGTCAAGTCCTCACCCCAGCGCAAATCAGCCAACTATTCTTCCAAGCAACAGGCACGTTCACAGGGGCCAGCTTTACCTACAGCGCTACAGACGACACCGGGTTGCCCAGTCCGGCCCCCGCTACTGCTGCCCTGTTCCCGCCTGGGGCTGACCAACCCCCGATCGCGAACAACGTCAACGTCAGCTTGCTGCCGGGTACCGCTGTCAACCTCCCCGGATTGGGAGGAACAGACCCCGATGGCACTGTGGTTTCCTTCAAAATCGAGACTTTGCCGCCAACAAATCAAGGCGTGCTGTTTTTGGGCGACCCGGCCAACGGCCCAGTCCCGGTAACGGCCGGTCAAGTCCTGACGCCCGCTCAAATTACTCAGTTGTTCTTCCAGTCGGGCAGCGGTTTCACGGGGGCAAACTTCACCTACAGCGCTACCGACAACGCCGGCGCTACCAGTCCGGCCGTTGCTACTATCTCCGCAATTCCGATCGAATTTAACCAACCGCCGGTACCCTTGAATGCCAATACCTCGGCGGCCCCCGGCAGCACGATTACCGTGCCCGGACTAGCCGGCCGAGACCCAGATCCGGCTGATACGATCGCCTCCTTCGACATCGAAACCCTGCCACCAACAGCTCAAGGCAGTCTGTTCTTGGGCGATCCGGCCAGCGGCCCAGTTCCAATTACGATCGGCCAGCGCTTGACGCCCGCTTTGATTAACCAGTTGTTCTTCCAGGCATCCGGCAACTTCACCGGTACCACCTTTACCTACGGCGTCACAGACAGCCGCGGCCTCGACAGTCCCGCTGCTGCCACGATCTCAATTTTGCCCTCGGCAACGCCCGCGCCAACGCCAACGCCAACGCCAACTCCCACGCCGATACCCGCGCCGATACCCGCGCCAACTCCCACGCCGATACCCGCGCCAACTCCCACACCCGCGCCGGTACCGACACCAGAAACCGGGCCGGTACCGACGCCCACACCAGAAACCGGGCCGGTACCGACGCCCACACCAGAAACCGGGCCGGTACCGACGGCAACACCCGCGCCGACACCGACGGCTATTTTCGACCGAGTGCCCGAACCGGATACCGGCTGCGGTTGCGACCCCTTA
>NZ_JAUBVK010000082.1:0-1149 GCF_036705795.1 Microcoleus sp. ARI1-B5 | reverse complement strand
AATAGACATCTCCGAAAAATAAAATAAAGAGTAGGGAGAGATGGTAAAATAGATTTTTTTCGGGGCTGAGCATGAGTTCGCTACTAGAATACATCACTAAAAATCCACAACAGGCTAAACGGCTAATAGGAGTTGACTACGAACAACTGCAACAGCTAATAACCCAAGCAGCCGCTTTAGAGGAAAAAAAGCAGGCTGTGCATGAAGACGCAAAAATTAGGATAATTAACAAAGGCGGTGGCAGAAAGCCAAAGCTTTCCGTGAGGGAGCAAATCTTGCTAACTTTAGTCTACCTCCATCACCTGCCAACGTTTCAAATGTTGGGTGTGCAATTCGGGGTGAGTGAATCGACAGCGCACAGTCTGTTTCATTACTGGTCAGAAATCTTACGAGAATTGTTACCAGCGAGTTTATTAGAACAAGTAAAAAAAAACGACGGAGACTGGGAATGGGTCAAGGAAATGCTGAAGGAATGGGAGTTAGTGGTAGATAGCTCAGAACAAGTCAGGGAAAGACCTAGAGACTATGAAGAGCAGAAAAAGTGCTACTCAGGAAAGAAGAAAAATCCTACGCGAAAAAATCAGTTGATTGTCCTACCAAATACAAGAGAGATAGTCGATGTTATAGTGGGGAAACCGGGACCAAATAGCGATATTAATCTCTTTAGAGAGCGACGGTCAGAATTTGCGGTTGGGCAAAGGTTTCTCGGAGACAAAGGTTATGTAGGAGAGGAGCAGATTAAGACTCCCCACAAAAAACCGAAGAAGCAGGAATTAACCGCCGACCTGAAAGAAGAAAATAAAAAATTATCAAAGCAACGAATTGTTGTTGAACATATGATTAGATTACTCAAAGTATTCCGAGTAGCCGCTGAGAGGTTTCGGCTAAGCTCCTCCCGATATGAGCAGGTAATTTTGACAATTTGCGGGTTAGTCAGGTTGCGAGTGGGAGCCTTAATACTGCCACAATTAAAACCAGAAGACAGTGGGGTCTAAATTGCAGTGCTACCCTATCTAGATTTGGGTTCTAAATTAACTGGAACTAGCTCAAAGCCTGATTAACCCGTGTTAGAAGGTAGAGATTTTTGAGAAGTTATAATTCGCAAAGCCTTTCCCAGATAAGCTTTGCGAGTTTTGGGAGATGTCTAAT
>NZ_JAUBVK010000056.1:0-16925 GCF_036705795.1 Microcoleus sp. ARI1-B5 | reverse complement strand
TCAGGCGTTAACCTGCTTTCATTGGTGGCCTAAAACTAGGGAACTTAATCATCACTAATCAAACGGACATGATATTACCCCTCTGTCGATCGCAAGCTCGTAAGTACAAAAAGCCGGTTTTTCCCGCTCAATAATATTTTTAACTAATTCTTCATCAATCTGCTTATCCGGTTCGGGACGCAAGCGTACAATAAAATGAAACGGACGCCCGCCCCCCAACATCGAATCTCTACCGATTAGCGTTTGCCCCATGACAAAACCGCGAGCAAAAACTTCTTCTATACTGATGTGTTTTTCTGATTCTGGTAAATCTTCATCTAATGGTAACTCTGTATAAAGATGCAGGTAAAAACGCAATCCCCGGCGCGTCCCATGCCAGTGATAAAGTTCTACCGCGTTGCGAATTAGACGGCGCTGTTGTTTAATATCCCAACGGCGATCGATCGGCCAAGCCACCCAATTTGCGAGAAAAGGAAGTAACGCTTCCGGTGCTGTCAAAGGGTCTAAATAAGCCCATAAAACGTCGATTGTTTGCACCGCAGGGTCAAATGCCTGCTCAAAAATAGTTAAAAATCGTCCCATAAAATCTATTTCGCGGTAAATTGCTGGGACAAAATTTAGGTAGGAACTTGAGGGACGCACGCAGAGGTTAAACACTCGATAGGCAACGAGCTGCCGTTCGGTTTGGGCTTCAGCGTAGACATAAACTTGGGCTTCGTAATTAATTTGTAAGCGATCGCGTCCCCGATCTAAAGCATGCCGATTTTCAAAATAATCCTCTGGAATTTGGAAAAATAGCGATCGATCCACTTTTTGATTGGGAGCAATTTCTTCGGCTGCTTCCTGTTGCCAACTGCACCAATTTAAAGGAAAATTCCCTTCAATTTCCAATCGCCATCGCAGCGAACGATCGCCCAAGTTTTCTAACTGTACCAACATTTCCCCCGGTTCCCCAGGATACAAGAGGAGGTTGTTGGCGATCGCAACTTCTGCATTATTCCCGGCAAAACCTGCTAAAGCCGACGAATCTGCTGCTTCTGGAGGTTGCATTGATGCGAATTTAATCGCTAAAGTTGGACGGTAATTAGATTGAGACATCTTGCGATTTTAGATTTTAGATTTTAGATTTTAGATTTGGGATTGGAGATTGTAGATTTTGGATTTTGGATTGGAGATTTTGGATTTTGGATTGGAAATTGTAGATTTTAGATTTTAGATTGTGGATTGGAGATTGTAGATTTTGGATTTGGGATTGTAGATTTTGGATTTGGGATTGGAGATTGTAGATTTTGCATTTTGGATTTGGGATTGGAGATTGTAGATTGGAGATTATCGATCGATGGATTAGAGATTAAGGATTGGAGATTAAAGATTGTAGATTTTGGATTAAAGATTAGATCGAGGATTTTTTAACCGAGATTTAGTATTACTTATTTTCCCTCACTCAAAAAACTCGATACTGTGACCCGAACGCAACCGACTATTTTCTTCATCAGCCCAAGAACAGATTAAACCTAAAGAACCTGGATTGACCATATCTAGGGGAAAATCTTCGCGAAACCATCCCGAAGCATATTTTCGCAACTCAAATAATTCTACCATTCCTAAATAGCGAATTCCCGGAATTTTTTGAGCTAAAGCAAAGATATCCGAACGAGATACGGGGCGGCCTAAATCCCAACCTTTCCCTTCAGTTCCACCAGTTAGGGGATTGAGAAAGCGGTATAAAGCTATCAGCAATTGAGTGCGGATCTGCTCGATCGCGCGGGGGTTGTTGTATTTCAGTTCGATGACAACTTCAGTTGTCACGCTCGTTCCGACATATTCTGGTTCTTGCAATTTTACCTGCACTCCCAGAGGCTTGCGGTCTTTCATGTATTCGAGAACTTCTGTTTCCAATTGAGAGTTGAGGGTAAAATATCGATCGGGGTTCATCCCCAACCGAAAATCTATCGTTTCCGTGTTAACTTTCGGCACGATTAATAGCGTAACTCGACCTGGTGTCGAATTCATGGCATCGGTGATGCAATGAGCGCGAGCGACAGCTCTGCTTGCTGCTTTAGCGACATTTTCAAAGTCTTCGGGTGTGACGGCAGATGCTCTCGTTCGCAATATTTGCGGCACTCGAATTACGGCATCATCTAACGATTCTGGGTCAATTCCTCCTGTCGCGGCTTGATAATTGACAACGCTTTTAACATAAGGAATTGCTTGTTTAATTACGACTAATTTTTCTGCTTGCACGTTGCCGCGACTTCCCCCTCCCGTGCGGTAGGCTGTCATATAAATTTCCGCACCTGGGGGAGGAACTTTGCCGTATTGTCGCTCTAATGCTTCGTTAGAGCTACTTGCACAGTCTGGTTGTATGTTAGATAAATTTCGTGCTTCTGTGGAATTTCGACGGACAATTGTACTCCCTGGTTGGATTTGCGATCGCTCTCTTGTTCTCTGCTTTAATTGTGCTGGTTCTCGAATCAACGGACCAAATTGAACCGTACCTGTTTGGGCATCAATAGTATAATGTTCGTCTTCGGGACCCGAGTCAGCAAAATCCGTAACTTCGTGCCATATTTCGACTGGGCGATTAATCGGTCTAACTTCAATACGTTCGGCTTGTTTGCGCTTTAAAATCGGCTTGGCTTGTAATTGAAAAGACTGTCCCGCTTTGCCATCGCTGACTCCCAAAAGTTCGTTTTCAATCCGAACGCATTCGCTGGCATTTACCGCACCGCCGATCGATCGAACTTTTATACCGAGAATGGTAGGCGAATTGCTATAACTCGATTGTAATTCTTTCGGATAAGTGTAAACGCAACGTATCCAGTGCCCCCGATATGCCGTTCCGAAATCGGTGCTAGGCAATTGTTGCGGTAAATGTAATATTACATCTGCTCCATCAATTAAAGGATTAGTGCCTTGCTGTCCTAAGTTGCTAAAACTAAAGCCTTTTGTTCGATCGTCTTCTTGTTTTCGCAAAATTGTTGACTGCCAATTGTTACCATTCCAAGCTTCCCATTTTAATGGAGGGTCATCGGGATTAATCCCGGTGCTTGTAGCGGCTTGTCCTCTAAAAGTGAGAGCGATAACATTGCCGGTAATTGGATTTTCTATGTCTTCTTGTAATACCAAATAAAAACAGTTATTGGGTCGCTGTCCCTCAAACAGCCTGCTTTCTTCTAGGTTCCACCATTGGTTGTTGCTGTTCGAGTTCTCTCTGGCGCGCGCGCTCTCCCGATCTTGCAAATCTTCCGGTCTATCTTCTGCTGTTGATGCTGTCAGAAAATGTCTGATTCGAGGAGTGCCGATCGTCAATTCTTCGTCCGTGCTAAAAATTATTGCTTCTTGAGTTTCGGTTCGCACCGTAGCAACTTCGGTGGCGTAGGGAATTCTAATCGGTTCTGGTTGTGCTTGAGTTAGATAAAATGTTAATTCGCAGCAAGCCGCCTCGGGTGGGTTCAGACGAATGCCCAATAATTCTAGAAACGCGACATAATTGCGTCGGGGAACTTGATTGAACCGCATTAACATTTGGTCGGTCAACCAAGAAAACAATTCAATTAAAGTTATTCCGGGGTCGCCTGGGTTGTGATTAGTCCATTCGGGACAGTAGCGGGGAATGCGGAGGATACATTCTTCTACTAAATCTTCAAAACTCCGATCGTCCAGATTGGATTTCGGTAATTTAGGTAAAAATTCAAAGTCCATAAAACTTGTTTGATAGGTTATTTCTCTGCGGGAGCCAAGTAAAAGGGATAAACTAAGCTGCGAGTATCGGGACTGTTTTTAGGTTGGTAAATTATTTCAATATCTACTTTACCTCGAACTGGGTCTGGGTCGGCGCGGACTTCTTTTAAAATAATGCGAGGTTCCCACATTTCTAATGCTTCTTCTACGTAGAAACGGATCAGGAGAAGAGTTTGAACGTTCATAGGTTCAAACACTAATTCTGACAAGCGAGAACCAAAGTTGGGCCGGTACACTCGTTCGCCTAAATCCGTGCGCAGGATGATGACTATAGATTCTTCGATGTTTTGGGTATTTGAACTGAGTTGGACGCCTCCTTGGACGTTGACTTGCAAGGGGAATGCGGGTCCGGCACCGATGTAGTCTTCTGGTTGATAATCGTAATAATCTTCTGGCATAAGCGTTCTGTTTTTGCTTGTGGTGTATTTTACTATAAGATTGGGTAAGAGCGATCGCTGGTTTTGGCGCGATCGGGCGATCGGTTATGATTCTATTTGGGCGATCGCATCTTTCGGTGCCACATCCCCTTCAATCACGGATACGATTCCCGGTAGGTATTCATCCATCATTGTGACATTAGTGTAAACCAACTGTTTAATTAGGGAAAAGGTGAGGTTAAACCCTTCAACATCAATGCTGGTTTTATAGCGAATTTCGCCGTCGGTGTAGTCGAACTCAAAATTGCCGATGATTGTGCCATAGTTTGCTCTAGTGATAAATTCTGCTATAGCTAGTCGCTTATTTTCTGGTGCGTTGACGGGGCAAATCGAGTAAAATACAAATTGGTTTTCTTCTTCCCTAGCTTTGGCGTAGCAATTCCATTTACCATTTTGGCCTTGAAAAGCTGTTTGCAAGACAGATTCTCCTTGAAGTTTAGTAAAAGACCAATCGTCTTTTGTAAAAAAGATAATTATTTCTTCCAGCATATTTCTGTTCCGATCGGACTGTGTAACTACCTCATTGGAAATCTCGCCGGCAAACTCTTCAAAAACCTTGGTGATTTCTGCCAGAATTTCCGAGATAGCATCTTGAGTTTCTTCTAGGCTAATGTCTGCTAATTCCGAGAAGCTTTTGGTCATTTCATTAATACTTTCAGTTATGACATCTTGGTTCATTTCCGATAGATTAGCATCAGCCCAATCTTGGAAGAAATTAACCATTGCTGCCGAAATTTGTTCTTGAGAAATGTTCTCTTGACTAATTGCAGAGGGAGGAAGATAAGCCCAAAAAGTGCGATAACCCGTTGCACCTGATTCTTGTTGCTGTTTAACGTGCAGGGCAAACCAATTTTCGGTGGATAGTAGCGGGTGTTCGGGTTGTTCCTGGCTGAGGTTTTGCAGATAGGCTGCTGTTTGTTCTGCGGTTGTGATGTTTTCGGTTAAGCTTGGTAATAATTCAGGTTGTAAAGTAGCTTCAATTTCGATATTTCCTTCTGGTTGAAAGTCTCCATTAGAGAGGGAACCGCGCAATTCGGATTTGAGATTAAATAATGCTTCGGTGTCGATGCGGTGGTATAGTTCCCAATTTACTTGGAAGGTAAGACGGCATTCGGTGAGGGTATTATCTTGTTTGATTATGCAGAGATTTATGGCGTGGATGGATAGGGGGGAGTGGGAGGATCTGCATAGCTTTAAATCCCTATGCAGTTGACAAATTTCATTGTTTGGATTCATGCAAAAGTCTCCCGAATAAACTTACTTTAGTTACTCTACAAAGCTTTTCTCATGTTTAATCAGCCGCTGTAATCCTTAACTAAAAAAATATATAACAAGATTTCATTTATTCATTCTGTCACGCTTAGTTTGGGCATCTAATATTCGTTTATAGGCTGCTTTCACAGTACCCTTTTCCGGTAGATCGAGGCGTTTGTCGTGCAACAGATTAACTATTTGTGTGATTCTCTGGGTTATGGGATCTCTTTCTGCTTTTGATTTACCTTGAGAATTCTTGAGATCGTTTTGGGCTTTCTCTAATTCCCTAAGCAGCTTCCCTATTTCCCTTCCTCTTTCCTGATTTTCTTTTGATTCACCTACCCAAACATTTTCTGGATCGTTAAATTTTTCTCTTAAATATGCTTTTGCTGATGCTAATATTGCCGGGTTATTTTTGCTACCTGGCTTGTAACCATAACCTGATAAAATATCATAAGCTTTGTTATAAGGTTTTCCTTCGATTTTATGTTTTAGATCTTTGAAAATAACTTCAAAAGATACAATATGTCGCCTATCGAACCCCTTTTTAAGTTTGTTATTCTTTCGAGAAAAATGCTGTGGATACTCCTTCTTCAAAGCTTTATTAGTAGTTTGCCGCCAACTAGGTCGCCAGCCTGCTAGTTGTGTTAAGTCTACGCCTGATACTTTCGCTTGTGTAGTTCTATTGCTTTTAGGATTAATCTCACCATGAACTGCCCAATTTTCCCCTTGTTCAATAGCATTTAGTGCCTTAAGCCGATAACGTAGTTTTATAGCAGACAATATTGGAGTAAGAAGCGTCTTACCAACTACTTTGCCACTAAATTTGTTAACAGATGCGGCTGCAACTTCTACCGCTTTATCGACTCGTCGTTGCTTTTCTGCTAAATCATCTTTGTCTTTTTTATCTCTGTGCTTAGAATCGCTCTCTTTTCCTTTCCTCTTATCTGCCTTCTTCTTCCCAAAGAACTTATCCTTGACTTTGCCAAACTTCCTCCCCAATTTCTTAGTAGCTGCCTTTAATTTCCTGCCAATCTTCTTCGCAATCTCCTTAATCTTCCCAGCAACTTTACTCGCCGCACCTCGCACGCGCTTCAACAACCAATTAGAGACAAAATCAATCAATACCACACCTGCTGCTGCCAAAGCCGATCCAAACTGCGGCCCAGATTGTCCCGTCTTCACGGCTTTCAAGAATGCCATGAACCTATCGAACGCTTGAATCACGCGGCTAACCGTTCCCCAAGCCGCTTGCAACCCTTCGATAATTGCCAGCACAGCACCCGCAGCAGGCACGATCGCCGAAATGACTTTTTCAATCAAAATCTGAATTAAGGCGGGAGGAATCGCCGATTTAATGCCCTCCCAAGCCATTTTGCCAACTTCATCTGTCTTGATTCCGCCTTGGTTGAGGACTTTCCACACCGTCATCCCCAAACCGAGAACTCCTTCCACTTTCTGGTTAAACCATTCCTTCACTTCGGTTTGGAAGGCTCCCCACAAGTGGTTGCGGACACCATCTTGCGCCCCAGCACCCAAGTTGCTCAACCACTGTCCGGGGCTAGATGCAATATCTTTAGCGAGAACGGAAAAAGCTCCCAGCGCATCCACAGCAGCTTTAGCAGTAGAGATAGCTCCCTGTACGCCTTGGCTGGCAATGTCCACTGCTGCCATCAAGCCTTTTTCCATCAATCCCAAGGCAAAATCTAAGCCTTTACCTAATAGGTTGAGGGCAACTTGTACGCCTTTTTTCAGGTTATTGGCGATCGCATTGACAGCATTTTCGGCAGTACGGACGATCGCTTTCATGGCGTTGCGATAGCGCTCTCTCATTTCTGGGAACGCTGCCAACATCACATCACCGATGGCAATCAAAGCCTCTCCAGCCAGCTTGATAATACCGACAATGACTTGACGCGCTGCTTCGATCGCAGCCGTTGCCAGTTTTTGCGCCCCTTCAATTGCGAATTTCATCGCAGCGCGGGCGGCATCCAAAGCCGCATGAATTGCTTGTTTAATTCCCTCAAAGAAAGCTTTAGCTTTATCAGCTAGCCAACCGAAGATACCGCCGGATTGTTCTTCTCCTTTCTTCTTTTCTGCTGCGGCTTTTTCCTCACCCTTGCGCCGTTCCTCAACAGCCTTTGTCTCTCCTTCTTTAATATGCTCGGCTGCTTTTTCCTCACCTTTAATTTGCTCTTTGCTGACTTCTTTCCCCACCTTGGAAATAGCAGCATCTGCGTCTTGGCGGGATTTTGCAATCAAAGTATCTTGTTCTTTTTGCCACTGACTGCGCTGTTGTCCGATATCCGTTTGCGCTTTAGCCCGTTGAGCTTCCTGCTCGACGGCGTTATCGTGTTGTAATTTGGCAATATCTTTATTAGATTTAGCTTTCTCTTCTGCAACCTGGGCAGTATGTTCTTGGCGCTTGGCAGCCATCTGCCCCTGTGCTTGGGCAACTGCTACCTGAATTTGTTGACCTTGCTGTTGTTGGGCAATGATGGATATCGCTTCATCACCTGCAACACCGCCAGCAGCAGCACCACCGCCAAGCGCGACAGCACCACCCGCACCACCACCGCCTATCCCTTCAGCACGTAAGGTTTCTTTTGGCACTTTCGGGTAAATTTCCTGTTCGCCCGCCGGCTGGGCTAAATCTTGCTGTCCTTGGCTTTGCGCTTCAGTTAAACCTTTTTCTAGCTTGGCTTTTTGTTCTAGAGCGCGTTGCGGGTCAGCATTGCCTTGGAGTTCCAACTGCGGTGGCGTACCGGCACTGACGTTTTGCAAGCCAGGGTCGCGAGTTGGAATAGCATTCAAAGATGCCTGTAAGTTCTTTATATCCCCTTCGGAAAGTTTGCCCTGTTCGTCCCCTTTTACTTGGGGTTGGCGAACTGCAGCGGCGGCTGGTGGGGGAAGCGGTACCGGTTTGGGTTGCGGGATTGATTTTGCTTGACCTTCCGGGGTTTTTTCAACTGCTTTGGGCGTTTTTCCAGGTGGTAAGTCTTTGTCAGCAGCCGACTTTTCGCCAGTGGCTGGCGAAGCAGACGGACTTTCCATTTGAGGTGGGTTGGCGGCAAGTTCGGCGCGTTCTTTAGCAACCGTATTGCCTACCGCAGTACCAACGCTTCCCAATCCTGCCAATAGTTGAGCGGGAGGCAAATTGCTAACTGATGCCAGGGCCGCAGAGGGTTCGGCCCCAGAAACATCTGGAACGGGGGGCGCGGGTTTTTCGGTAATTGCTGCACCGCCGCCACCGCCACCACCGCCTGTAGGTGCTTCTGCACCGCCACCTTGAGCAAGGTTAGCCATTGCGGCATCACTCTCAGAAGGATCTAACTCTACTTTTTCATTAGAGGCGGCTGCTGCTTCAATATCTGGATCTGTTTCGCTTTGTCCCCCTTCCATTTCGCCGCCAGTGTCACCCGCACCAGCACCGGATTCCATCGCTGAGGCGGCGGCTTCAGTACCGGCTACTTGCGGAGTGAGTCCTGGGGCGGAGGGTCCATCGCTCTGTTTTTTGGTATTGGAGCCTGGCGCTGTTTCTGCACCTGCTTCTGGGGCTTTTCCGTTTGGAGGTTGGTTTTGAGGAGTAGGGGTAGCTTGCTGTGGGGGTTGTTGGGCCACTGCACCTGCACCTGGTTTGGGGCTGTTTTCAGCTACGGTTGGCTTGGGTGCAGCCTCAGCCGCCTCTTTGACACCTGTTATTTTTGGTGCAGTTTCAGTACCAGCAGTTTCACCACCAGTAAGTTGAGTCTTTTGGGGTGCAGTTTCAACAGCAGTCTGAGATGATTTGGGGGTATCCGGGGTTGGTTTGCGAGCGCTATCTTTAGATGTAAATTCTTTGGTTTCCAGAGGTTTTTGTTCGGTTTTTTCTGGCAGGAAATCTGAAGTTTGCTGTTTGTTTTCTGTTATTTCAGAAGTTTGAGTTGGAAATTGTTTCGCCTCAATATTTTTTGTTCCTGGCGGACGATCGAGCTTCAGGCGCAGTTCTTTATTTAAGTTTAATTGATTTGGGCGATCGGGAATTTCCTTGGCTCGAACTGGTTCTTTTTCCTCTTTCTCTAGCTGTGGTTTCCGCCACAATTTTTTATTTAGGCGAACCGCACCACCCTGCTGTACGGTATGCGTCAGCTCGTGCGCCGTCAATTCATTCTTACCGGGAGATTTCCCAGCACCAAAGTAAATATCGCTACCGCGAGCAAACGCCTGCGCCCCCAACTCTTTGTTCATCTGTACGGCAGCGGAGTCGGTATGCACTCGCACCGAGCTAAAATCAGCGCCGAAGCGCGGCTCCATGAAACTACGTACATCATCGGATAAAGCGCTACCTCCACCTTGGGAACTGGCGAGCCGGCTTTCGATGCTGGAACTCGCCTGAGAACTCCCATCAGACGATCGTTGCGCCCCTGACTTCATCTGGATTTCTTCTTTCTCCCCCGACGATCGCTGTACCAGTGGAGTGATGGAATTTACCAGAGGTTGCATCTGGACTGCTTCTGTTTCTTCGTCTGTTTGGCGTTGAATTGGCTGCTGTAGGGCTGAGTCTGGCATGGTCATGACTTTCGCCGCCATGCTGTCAGCTTCTTGTTCGTATTTATCCCCCGGTGCGCCAACTGTTAATTTTGTCTGAATTGAAGAGTTATTTGGCTCTTCTTTTTCTTGTTTTTCGCATTCACTACATTTAGCCTGAATTGCCCCCTCTGACTCCATTTGGATAGATTCTGTTGATTCTTCCCCTTGCTTCTCATCAGAGGTTTCTTGACGCTGAATTCCTGCTGGATGAGTGCTAGAAGTTGCCGAACTAGGAGGCGCTTCTATAGCAATATTTCGCCAATTGAAACCAGCTCGATCGATTTTTGGCTGTAGTGCTTCCCCGTCGCTGGTTATCGTTGAATTGCTGAATTCCCCTGCTGTTTTTTCTGCTGAATCTGCTGCAAACTCACCTTGAATTGCTGGCGTTTCTTCCCCGTCGCTGGTTATCGTTGAATTGCTGAATTCCCCTGCACTTGTTTCTTCTGAATCTGCTGCAAACTGAGCTTGAATTGCTGGCGTTTCTTCTTGTTCCTCCTGTTGGCGTTGAATCGGTTGAGGGGAAGCTTCTCCACCACTACGATCGGGTGCTTCTACAGAAATATTGCGCCAATCTAACCTAGGACGATCGATTTTTGGTTGGACCGATCGCCCTTCAGTCGCTCTCGTTAAATTACTTAATTCTCCCGTACTTGTTTCTACTTTTTTTGCTGAAACTTGATGTTCAATTGCTGGCGTTTCCTCTTGTTCCTCCTGTTGGCGTTGAATGCCGCCAGGTAAAGACATCCCATTGCTGCGAGCAGGCCCTTCTACACTAATATTTTGCCAATTCAAGCGGCGACGGATTGTTTTTGGTTGAATCCCTTCTAATTCCTGCGATATGTTTGAATTGCTGCCAAAAGATTCAGATTGCTCCTCAGTAAAAGGACGTTGTTGAAGTAGGGGCGAACTCGATCGAGCAGCCTGGGATGGCGTCGCTGAGATTTTATTTTTAGCTGGTACTCGTTCGCTCATGGCCTACTAACTCCTCCAGGCACTGCCAGTAATTGCAGATTGCTAATTTCAGATTTTAGATTCGATGCGGGACTTACGCTCAGAAACCGGGTTTCTGTGAAAAATCGTCGCTTTGGAACCAGAGATTTACGCTCCCAACCCGGTTTTTAGGTTGCCAGTAAGTCCTGTAGATATTTTTGGGACTAAGATTAACCGCCAATCAGTACGGTAAAACAGCCCGCTAAAATTTTATTGGGTGGTCCAATTGCTTCTACAATTGTATCTCCTAAGCGACTGGCGGGAAGCCCGTTAATCAAAACTGTAGCACTACCATCGATTACAACGCCAGGGCCGTGTGGGGGGAGTGGCAAAGGCGTAGCACAATTATGAATATCTGTGCCACCAATGGCGATGTTAGCGATTTTTTTGCCCATTTTAATCGCTTCATCTGCCTTAGTTTTTATTTCATTGGCTTTGGCTGGACCTTCGGCAGGTTTTCCCTTAGCCAGCTCAGTAGCAAGTTCGGCTTTTTTGATGGCTAAGCCAGAATCTTTTACCGCTGCCATTAAGTCTGGTACTGCCGCTTGTGGCAGTCCTCTCCAAGCTGGTAAATTGCCTATCAATACATTAGAGCTACCAGGGCCTCCGGTTAATACAGGTGGGAGGGGATGGGCTACGGGGTCGATAATTCTAGCTGCTGGTCTTCCCATATACTAATTCCTTAACTTTTAGTTCAGTTTAATCAGGCTACCTTGGATAGTAATGATGCCATTGGCATTGATATCGATATTGCCAGTAGAACTTAAAGTTATACTGCCATTGCTGTCATCCAAACGCAATTTATGCCCGCCATTAGTTTCAATTTCTACAAAGTTTTGGCTGTCATTAATGCGTAATTTATGACCCCCTGCTGTCTCAATATAAGCTCCTTTCTTACTGCTGCCTTTATCCTCCTCCACAAACTGAATTTTATGCCCGACGCGGCTTTTAAATGTCCGCAGCCGCACTTTGCCATCAGCCACGTCATCTGTTACCGGATTTGGCGGCGCGTCTTTGCCGTTCCAAACTGCACCAATTATATAAGGACGGTGAATGTCGCCCTGTTCAAAAGCCACCAGCACTTCGTCATTAATTTCTGGCAAACAGTCGAATCCTCGCCGATCGCCCGCACCCGTTGCTACTATTCTAGCCCAATTACTCGCGTGTTCTTCTGTTAGTGTAGGAAACTTAACTTTAACTCGGCCCCAGCCTTCCGGGTCTTGGTTGTCGGTAACAATTCCTACTAATAATGTCTGTCCGGGTTCCAATTGTTTCTGGGGAGCAAGGGCGGTTAAAATGTCGCCTCCCCGCAATCCCCGCACGCTGAATTCTGTTACGTATACTCGCTCGTGATAGCTGTGGCGAGTTTCGGTAACGTAATATTCGCCGCTGTGCTGTCCCATTTCTTCTAATTTGACAGCGCGCCCCGGACGAATTTCAGTATTTCCCTCGGCTTTGGCGTCGGCATAGATAAATTGCCCTCCCAATTCATCGCACAAAGCTTGGGCTTTGGTATCGGCTTCTTTGGGGCTAAAGCAAGTCCAGTTTAAAATCATTTTTGGTTTGGGCGGCTTGCCGTTAAATTTATTGCTGGTATCGCTACCTTTGCCGTTTTCTGTTTTAGTAATAACTTTTTCTTGCTGTTTCGTGGAGACAATTGCTCTTTTTTCTTTGTAATCCCAGGCTCTTACTTCTACTTCTTTTACTTGCTCTGCACTGGTGACTCGCACGCGGAAGCTGCGGAGGTCGGTCAACCATTTTAGCGTTAATTTCTTACTGTCGGCTTTTGGTTGGCGAAAGTTGAGTTTCCCATCTTGAAGGAATAGCTCAAATCCAATCCTTTCGGCTCGTTCCCGCAGAAATTCCATATTGGTTTGATTTTCTTGAAAAGCATAGTCATGGGCCACGCCACTAGGATCGATCGTACCAGCTTCTATACCAACTTCTTGAATTATTTTTTTCACAATGTCGCTGTCGGTCATATTTTGAAAAGAACGGTTGTAACGTCCTCGATGCAAGCGGTGCCCGACATCGTAACCGCGAACGAGTACGGGGGCTTGAGATTTTTCACTGAAGAAGGTTTCAATTCCTGTGATTTCGCCTTCTATGACGTAGTTTTGGTTGTCTTTATTGTAATCTCTAGATTCTGTCGTGCTGGAAGTAAAACCAATTTTAACGGGTTTACCTATTTGTAATAAGTCTTGATAGCGCCAGCGTTGGTCTTGGCTGCGACCGGGAAAATAATCATTTTGAATTACTAGGGTAAACATTCCTGGCAGATGCAGGCTTTCTTCGACGATGACTTGCAGAATATCTTCCATTAAGTTGGGAGGAGCTTGGTTGCCATCTATTTCTAGTGTTGGTAGGGCGCGGTAATGGACTCCTGTCATAAGTTTTAGGTGGGTGAATTTGTGTTGATTTAGCTTGTAAAAAGTTGTCGCATCTGCTAAGTCCTTGAATTTCGATAATTCGTTTTACTTGGCGATCTCCGGTTACTCAAGCTATCTGTTTGACGGTCTACTTTAGCCGGAGGTTTAGCACCTAAAGGGCCGTTTTCTTTGGGTTCGTCAGCTTCTTTTAAAGTTAGGCTATCGATGACAGCACGCACGGGTGTTCCATCGGGGAGAAACATGGTGAGTTTGTAATTCAATTTTTCAATGAAGCAACGCCGCAGGTAAACTTGTTTGCCCCACATGAATTGATAAATTGGCGGGCGTTCTTTGCCTTTGACAAATTCAACGGCTTTTCGGAAATTTTCGATGTATTTTTTGACAACATCTCCTCCATCTTCGTAAGTGTCAAACAAAATTTTGTTGATGGTAATTTTGTAAGCTTTTACGTGAGAAAAGCTCACTTTAGGCTGTCCTTTATCTTGCGTGCGTGCCCCCGGACTTTCGGAGGTTTCTACAACTCCCTCGAAAACTAATTCGGTGGGATTAAACATAAACTCGATCGGCGGTACGCCATCATCGGATATTAAAATGGCTTTAACCAAATTTCCCGATTTATCTGATATTGGTGCGATGGGCGAACTTGTTAATGGTGGCATAATTTATCCTCGATCGTAGGTGTATTATAACTAAGATAAACGATTGGTGTAGTAGCCTCCCCGACGTTCTCGATCGATTTCTAATCGCTGTCGGAGTAGGTAATAGATTTCCCCGGTGAGTTTTTGTAATTTATCGTCAACAGGGGAAACTTCACCAGGATCGCCTGCTGTTTGCTGTCCGGGAGTCGATCGCTTTGGTGTCGATCTTACTTTAGCAGAAGTTCCGTGGATTGAAGTAATGTTGCTCGGCCAAATGGGATAACCTAATAATTGGTTTCCTTGACGCTCTTGTTCTACTTCTAACCATTGTCGCATTAAGGTGTAAACTTTTTGAGCCAATTCTTCTAATTGTTCGTCCTCTATTGATGTGTCTTTGGCTGGAGTACCTGCTGTTATTTGTTGGGAAGTGGCTTCGCTAGTTGGTGTGGAATTGTCAGACAAATTTGGAGAAGCTAGAGTATAAGAAGGTGAAGATTCCGGTTCACTTAAGGATGCAGGTGAAACTTCGTTTTTTGTCTGGATGCTGTCTGCTGTTGTGGTGAAACTTTCACCCAACAATTCGGATATGCTTGACCATGATGTCGGCATATCGAATCCGATATTGTTTTGTTGTTCGTTGTTATTGATGTATTTGTTGTCTAATTTTGGCAGTATCGATTTGTTGGTGTTGTTTAGCTGTTGCGAAAAACCCAATGGTTTGAGTTCGTCTAGATTAGCTGTTGCATTGTTAGGACTTTCACCCAGTAATTCAGATATACTTGACCACGAATTTGGTATCTTTTCAACTTTTGCTGAGTTGTTGGGCGATTCTGTGTCGGTTTTGAGAGAAATATTGGCTAAATCTTCCTCTGGTAATTTTGAAATATTTGGCGGGGAACTACTAGATGAGAGGGATGTTTCCGAGGAAATAGTAGCTTGTTTGTCGGCCGCATCAGTTACAAAATCAGAGAGCAATAAGTCAGTGGTTTGAGCAATAGATTTTGAGTTGCCCAAAGGTTTGAGAAGGTTTAAACTCGGACTTTCCGATCGCGCTTGAACAAGATTTGTCTGCGAAGAAGTTATTGTGTCGGAAGATATGTCCGAGCGAGCATCTGGAGATGTAATAACATCTTCTCTGTTTTCTCTCAAAGTTTCTAGCTGTGGCGAGGTAATTTCTTGAGATGATTCGGGAGAAGGTTGAGATTGAATTAAATTGGGTGAATTTGGGGCGATCGCATCTACCTCATTTTTATCCGTTAAATCTTCTGTTTTTTCTCCGCTCGCTTCTGGCTGTAGCGATACAGTTTTTTGAAAAAATTCTTGTGCTGTTTTGGCTTGGATTAAGTTGGGTGAATCTGGGGCGATCGCATCTACTTTTCTATCAGTTTGAGCTGCGAGATTTTCTGTATTGTCTGCGATTAATTCTGGCTGTGGCGAGCGAGTTTCTTGAGATGATATTGGCTCGCTTTTGGCTTGAGTTAAGTTGGGTAAAGTTGATTGGTTTGCATCCACTTCTCCATCAGTTTGAGCCGGAATTTTTTCTGTGTTTTCTCCGATCGCTTCTGGCTGTAGCGATAGAGTTTTTTGAGAAAATACTGGCTCAGTTTTGGTTTGGATTAAGTTGGGCGAAGTAGGTGCGATCGCTTTCTCTTCTCCCTCAGTTTTAGCAGTTTTAGCAGTTAAACTTTCTGTGTCTTCTCCAATTGATTCTGACTGGGCTGGTTCTGTTTCTTGTAATAATATTGGAGAAGTTGGAGATTGGATTAAGTTGGGCGAAGTAGGTGCGATTCCCTCCTCTTCTCCCTCTGTTTGGGCCGTTAAACTTTCTGTTTGTTCTCCAATTGATTTTGATTGTAGCAATCCAGTTTGTTGTGATAATCTTGGAGAAATTTGAGATTGGATTAAGTTGGGCGAAGTAGGTGCGATCGCCTCCTGTTTTCCCTCTGTTTGAGGAGTTAAATTTTCAGTTGCTTCTCCAATTGATTTTGACTGTAGCAATCCAGTTTCTTGTGAGGATATTGGAGAAGTTTGAGATGGGACTAAGTTGGGAGAAGTTGGTTCGATCGCATCTAATTCTTCCCCGGTATTAGCAGTTTTAGCAGTTAAACCTTCTGTTTTTTCTCCGATTGATTCTGGCTGTAAGGATACAGTTTCTTGAGATGATACTGAAGAAAGCTTAGATTGAACTAAGTCGGGAGAAGTTGGTTCGATCGCCTCCAATTCTCCCTCTGCTTCAGGAGTTAAATTTTCAGTTGCTTCTCCAATTGATTTTGACTGTAGCAATCCAGTTTCTTGTGAGGATATTGGAGAAGTTTGAGATTGGACTAAGTTGGGAGAAGTTGGTTCGATCGCATCTAATTCTTCCCCGGTATTAGCAGTTTTAGCAGTTAAACCTTCTGTTTTTTCTCCGATTGATTCTGGCTGTAAGGATACAGTTTCTTGAGATGATACTGAAGAAAGCTTAGATTGAACTAAGTCGGGAGAAGTTGGTTCGATCGCCTCCAATTCTCCCTCTGCTTCAGGAGTTAAACCTTCTGTTTTTTCTCCGATTGATTCTGGCTGTAAGGATACAGTTTCTTGAGATGATACTGGAGAAAGCTTAGATGGGACTAAGTTGGGAGAAGTTGGTTCGATCGCATCTAATTCTTCCCCGGTATTAGCAGTTTTAGCAGTTAGAGTTTCTGTTTTTTCTCCGATTGATTCTGGCTGTAAGGATACAGTTTCTTGAGATGATACTGGAGAAAGCTTAGATTGAACTAAGTTGAGAGAAGTTGGTTCGATCGCCTCCAATTCTCCCTCTGCTTCAGGAGTTAAACCTTCTGTTTTTTCTCCGATTGATTCTGGCTGTAAGGATACAGTTTCTTGAGATGATACTGGAGAAAGCTTAGATTGGACTAAGTTGG
>NZ_JAUBVK010000009.1:0-233590 GCF_036705795.1 Microcoleus sp. ARI1-B5 | reverse complement strand
TTCAGTTGACCCTCCTGACTATATGATACTACTATTGTTTATTGATGCTTACAACCTTAATGAAGTTTTATAATACCGATTATGGTTTGCTAACGATTCTCAAGCAGGATGATTTAGGTGGGCTGCAAGTGAAGACAAAATCAGGCTGGATTGATGCTCCGCCGATCGCCAACTCATTTGTTTGTAATATTGGCGATATGCTCGATCGCCTCACAGGTGGACTTTATCGCTCTACTCCTCATCGAGTCAAGAAGGTGTCAGGACGATCTCGCTTATCATTTCCATTCTTCTTCGATCCCAATTTCAATGCTGAACTCCACCCGATTGAAATCAAGGGAGCGATCGTCGATGACAACAAAAACGAACGTTGGGACAAAGCCAGCGTTCACGAGTTTCGCGGCACTTACGGCGATTATGTCCTGAACAAAGTTGCAAAGGTTTTTCCCCAATTGCGCCAGGAAGTTTTTTGACATACTCCCCGCACTGGCGGCGACTACAACACCGTCGCAGCCAGAGCCACTGCCTGCTCGCGCAGTTCAGGGACAGCAATCGTTTCCCATAAATCACCTTTGCGCGGGGTGCCCAAAGTATAGAGCAGACTTGAACGGTTGCCCCGAGCATCTAATACGGCACCATCAGCGGCAGTATCCAATCCCAAACCGATGTCGTTGGGGCGGATCAACCCTTGGGCGCGCAAATTGGCGATTAGGGATTGGGGCGATCGGCGATAATCTGTTTTTACCCCTGTGCAATTCACCGCACGGCTGACCTGCAAGACCCGATTCGTTTGCGTTTGGCGATCGCGAACGGTAACAGCCACCGCCGCCTGTGCCGCTTGATAGTCCTGAATGCGCCCTGCCATAATTGTCAGTTGCCCTGATTCCAGCATTGCCCGGACAACATCCCCCATTTCACGGCCAATCCGATGCCGGTGCACATCCCAATAAGGGGTGACATGGCGCAAAAACCGTCGCTGCTCCACGCGGCCGAGTTGTTGCCAGAGTTGCTGGGTGATGGGACGCAGGGAATCGATCGCCGATCGCCAGTCGTAGCCCTGCTCCGTCGCCGTCTGCACCTCACTCCGAATGCACCGCAGCAAGCCCCGAATCGTTTTGGGCGCGGTGTCTGGGGTCAAAAAGGCGGGGTAGGGTTTGGTCGATCGATGGGTCAGCGGAAACAAGCCCCGGCGAGACACGGCGTAAATTTTGCCTTGATGGTGGCGATCGTGGAGCGACACCACCATATCCATCATTGTCAGTCCAGTGCCAATCAGCAACACGGGCGCATCAGGCTCGATCCCTGCCAGCGCATCGGCTGACCAGGCATTGCGGAAGTAGGGGGTGTCATTGTCCTTAGTTTGCGATGCACTGGGAGTTGCTGGCGCGTTTCCCAGTGCCAGCACAATTTTGTCTGCCGCGAAAGCACGGCTGCTCCGCAGGGAGACGATCGCACATGAGGCTTGTGGCTCCACTGCCACCACTTCATCGATGACGCGCTCCAGCCGGACGTTACTCAATGCTGTGGCTTCAGCTTCCTCCAGAATTGACTGGATATAAAGCCCGTATATCTGACGGGGAATGAAACTGCTGGCGTTCAAGTCATCGGGCAGGAATGCCGCCAATTCGTTGCGGTTATTGTGCAGCCAGCGCCGCAGATGACCGGGATCGTCGGGAAAGGCACTCATCTTGCCTGCGGATACATTTAGCAAATGGCTGGCGGTATCGGTGCTGTATGCAACTCCCTTGCCAATGTCGTGACTGCGATCGATCAGCTCGATCTACAGGGGTCGGTTGGCTGTTTTCAACAGGTGAGCCGCTACGAGACAACCACTAAAGCCAGCACCGACGATCGCGATCGTCGTTGGAGCATCGGAAGTCAGCATTTTAGGAACCCTATCAGCATCAAATAGAATAGGAATGTATCTATTGTTAAGACATCGGAACTAGGAAAAGATATCGCTGCCTCGGTATCCAACACTTACCCACAAGCGGGGATTTTTAATTACCTGGTTTCCAAACTACTTCTTCAACTTTGAGCTGCTTGGGAATTAAGCCAAGTTCAAAAAAAGTATCCGCAATTTCCTGTTGCTCGGCAACCATATCAGCTTGGATCGGTTCAAATCCATAACTGGGCCGTCGAGTCACTACATCTAAGATAGAAACATCAATTTTCAGAATGGGAGCGAGAATCTTGACTACTTCTGCGGGATTCGCATCAGCCCAAGTCGCTACTGCTTGAGTTTCTTCTCTAATTGCCTCAAGGATTTTGAAATTAGACTGAGTAAATGAGCGATTAGCTAAGTAAAAATCTCGGTTAGCTGCTAGTCCTTTACTATCTTTAACAACACGAAGATCTATTTGCGCTTGAGCTGCTGCATAAAAGGGGTCCCAAATTACCCAAGCATCTACGTTACCTTGTTGGAAGGCAGCTCTGGCATCGGCTGGTGTCAGGTTGGCAGGCTCAATATCAGTCCATTTTATCCCTGCGGATTTCAGTGCTTTTGCTAACAGGTAATTGGCGCTTGAACCTTTTGTAAAAGCTATTTTCTTACCCCGCAAATCCGCCAGGGTTTGAATTGGTGAATTAGCAGGAACTAAAATACCTGAACTGCGGTCTTTGGGGGCGCTACCGCCAATGTAAAGCAGGGGTGCGATCTTCAGCTTGGGCAAAGACTGGAGGAGCGTCCCCGGTGCGTGCGATATCGATGCTGCCGACGTTTAGTGCTTCCAGCATCGGGGGGCCTGACTGAAATTCTTTCCACTCAACGGATATGCCTAGAGGCTGCAAGCGTTTCTCTAACCCGCCTCTAGCTTTGACTAGCGTGAAGGGGTCTAATTTCTGATGACCGATGCGGACTACCTGAGCTTGAGCTGCTGCGGGGGAAGCGGCGGGGCTTGCAGATCCCGTAGGGGTGGGAGTATTGCAGGAGGCGATCGCCCAATTTAAGCTGATTCCCAATAGAAATAGCGCTGCTAGGGAAAGGTGCGATCGCCATAACTTAGCCAGAATTGAAATCACTCTTTTGAGCATAAACAATAATATTGTTCGTTGCTAATTTTCCGATCGAAGACTTCCCACTAATTCGGGTTTGCCACCGTGCAAGGTGCTGACAAATTCTTGTAACTGCGATCGCAGTGTTTGTTCTGTTTCCTCTTCAAGCTGTACGCTTGTTTCGTCGTAACTTTCGATCTGGGTGTCTAAAACATAGACACCAGCCAAGATATGACTAGCACCAAGCTCGGATAACACTGGTTTGAGGGCGTAATTAATTGCTAATAAGTGACCGAGCGTACCTCCTGTGGCAATGGGGAGAATAACTTTGCCAGCTAAACTCTTTTGCGGCAGCAAATCTAAGTAAGCCTTGAGTACGCCTGTGTAGGCTGCTTTGTAAACAGGTGTGGCGATGATTATGCCGTTGGCTGCTACTACTAAATCATTGACTGCTTTCAAGTCTGGGTTAGCAAATTGCCCGTAAATTAATACTTCTGGCGGGAGATCGCGGACGTTGATAGAAGCCGTACTCAGTCCCTCTTTCTCGACAGCGCGGCGGGCGTATTCCAGTACGGCAAAGGAGCGGGATGGATGAGACGGGCTACCTGCGATCGCAACAACATTAGGCATTTAACTGTCCTCCTATTTTTGACTCATTTAAAAATGACCCATTCACGGTATCGACCGTAAACTACTATAAATTTATAGAGTTACAGTAGTTTACTTAAAAGTAAGCTAGCACGGTCAATTTTAAAAAGCAAGTAAGTTGAGAGGTAAAGTTTGATAACCAGTACACAATTTTTGGGCGATCGCGAATTTCGGCGGGAATCAACTGTCAGGTTTTTTCTCCTAAATACAGCATAATCCCACCGGACTCAAAAACAGAACCTTTACAGGAACAGGGTTTGCTTGTTCTTAACAATTATTTATCAAAGCCGCAGAATTTGGGGGGAAAATTCTCTTGCTTTTTGTAGATACCTATGCAACAATCTTGTTTAATCAGCAAAATACGGTAATTTGACTGACTTACAGTAGTTTAAATATAGAGATGCTAATCTGCTCTTCACCAGCAGTGGTGAGTAGGAGACGAATTGGCATTTGCTCAACAGCCACCTTTGAAAGTGAAAAAGGTTTTGAGCCTGTGGCATAGCTCGCGATATGGAGGTTTTATAGAATGGAATCAGCACTCTCAGGAATAGGCCTAGAATTAGTAGAACTCCAGAAGTCATTTGGAAATATTAAAATTTTGCGGGATATCAACATAGAAATAAATCCCGGAGAATTTGTAGCAATTGTAGGTCGCAGCGGATGCGGCAAAAGTACCTTGCTGCGCTTAATCGCCGGACTAGAAGTTCCCACTCAAGGCACTGTCTTTTTAGATGGAAAGTCATCCCGCAAACTCAACTCTAAAGTGACAATGATGTTTCAGGATGCACGGCTGCTACCTTGGCAAAAAGTGCTGGCAAATGTGAAATTAGGGCTGATCGCTGCCCAAGAAAACGCGCACTACAAAGCGATGCAAGTGCTTCACGCGGTAGGGCTCGGCGATCGCGCCAACGATTGGCCGGCGGTACTCTCCGGCGGTCAAAAGCAGAGAGTTTCTTTAGCAAGAGCCCTTGCCTGCGAACCCCACTTGCTGCTGCTTGATGAACCCCTCGGCGCGTTAGATGCTTTGACTCGCATTGAGATGCAGCAATTGTTAGAAAATTTGTGGCAAGAAAAAGGATTTACCGCGCTACTGATCACTCACGACGTAGAAGAAGCAGTGGTGCTAGCTGACAGAGTTATTTTAATAGAAAATGGTCAGATTGCAATGGACTATTCTATTGATATGCCGCGACCGAGGCAGAAAGGAAATGCTGTATTTGCTGCGAAAGTAGAGGCGATTTTGCAGCGCGTTATGGGTCAAAAAGAAAGTAGCAAAAATGCAGAAAAATTTGCAATAAGTAGGTAGGTACAAAAAAACCAAACTATGTAAATCAGGACTTACGCACAGCCTATACATATAGCGTTAGGAGTGAAAAGCCAGTCTTGAACAGGCTTTCGGGTCTGTGAAGCGATCGTTATTGGAGAGGTCTATAATAGTGGGGACCTTCTCGCGGTTGAAGGTAACTCAAGTATGGGGCCTAGTTTAAGAATATTTCGGACTCGCGAACTGGATCGAATCCTATTAAACCTTAGAACTGCCGAGCTTAAGCATTATCGGGCTTCTTCAACCGCAAAATCTGCTTTGTGTGGGGTTTGGTATGGCTAAACGCTTTGGGCTTAGGACATAATGAAGGAATCCTTCTTACTCACCGGATTTAAATCGGATCGAGCGTTGGTAGGCCCGGATGAAACAGCCCGAGGGCTGCTGGAGCGGGGAACGGCTTTGGCGGAAGCTGTCGGTACAGCCCTGTGCTGTTTATCCTAAGCGCCCTGCGTTTAACTATCAAAGTAAAAAGAAAAGTTTTTGCGGACGCTAGCCTTTTTACTTAAAATTTTATTTATTGTATGGACTGGCAAGAAATTTCTGGCAACTGGGTATTAATTCCCTCTAAACCGATCGCGATCGTACATTTTCTCGGCGGTGCATTTGTAGCGACTGCACCGCAACTCACCTATCGCTGGCTGTTAGAGGCTTTGGGGAATCAAGGATATGTGGTAGTAGCAACGCCGTTTGTCAATACCTTGGATCATATTGCGATCGCCCGCGATGTCCTCAACAAATTTGAAAATGCCCTCGATCGCCTGCGCGCCACCAAATTGCTCAAATCTTCCTATCTCCCCGTCTACGGCATGGGGCACAGCATGGGATGCAAACTGCACTTGCTGATCGGTTCGGTGTTTGACGTAGAAAGGGCAGGCAATATTCTGATTTCCTTCAACAATTATGCGGCATCCGAAGCCATCCCGATCGTCGAGCAAATTTCCCCCGTCTTTAACGTAGAGTTTACCCCTTCCCCGCAAGACACCAATCGCCTCGTGCAAGATAGCTATCAAATCCGGCGCAATCTGTTAGTCAAATTTAACGGCGACAACATCGACCAAACCCTGCTGTTGACCAAGCTGCTAAAAGCACGATTTCCCGACATGATTACAGTTCAGACTCTAGCCGGCAACCATCAAACGCCCTTGGGGCAAGATGTTAGCTGGCCTGTGGGTCAAATTTTTACACCCTTCGACGCTCTTGGCCAGTGGGTAAAACAAGAAGTGTATCGAGAATTAAATCAATTAAAACGGACAATTCTGCTGTGGCTCAACCCTCTGTCCCGCGTTTAAAAGCGGATGAACCAATTAACCAGTATGTTCCTCGGGCCGTTCCAAAATATCATCTTCATCGTCCGTCTTTGAGAGAGGAGTATAATTTTTGACGATCGACAGACAGTTCCGGCCATCCGCCATTCTCGTGTAACTGAGACTGTCTGCGATGTCTTTCATCAATTTTAGACCCCGCCCGCCCGGAGCTTCAGGATCGATTTTTTCCGACATATCTTTAATTTTTTGCTCTAAATCAAAGGGAGGGCCCGAATCCCAAATTTTAATCTCTACAGATTCAGTACACACCGCCACCTGAATGTCAACCGGCAAATCCGGCCGTTTGCCCTCGTGGGCGTGACGCACCGCATTTGTAAAGCCCTCAGCCAAAGCCAACTGACAGCGTATCCACACACTTGTGGGAATTCGCGGCTCGTACAATTGTGCAAACCACGACAAAAGTGGGTCTAAAGCACTCTGGCCAGTATTGACTTGAAGATCCGCTTTCTTTAGGACTTGCAACTTTTCGGAACCTTTTAATTCAATCACGCTCTGCCACTAAAATTATAGTTCCATAAAATAGAGGCAACTATTTTACTGCCTGTACTTTACGTTTTTAACTTTTTTGCCAAAAGGCGGGCCAACATCACCCATCGCAGTTATTCACCTGCCGCCTCATTTTCCACTAATTGATGGGGTGCAGGTCATGTAAAACCAGGCCAAATTGAATGGGAGTTCGATTATACTAGCTTGTACTGCTAGGAAAATAAATGTCAAATCGAGTAATTAGCTGTTTATGGTACCAGAAGTCCCGCCCAGATGTCAATTCGCGCCAGCAGCCCAAAAAAGTCTATAAAAGTTTATATTCTGAGTATAAACTGGGTGAGTTCGACTTCGCCAAAATTTGCATCAACAAATTTAAAGGTAAATTGAACTCGATGGCTGGCAGGCAAAAGCATTTACCTGGAAAGCGATGTTATTAGACTATACTCAATCTCAGACAAGCGCGCTGACAGGATATATTTTTAATGACCCCCAGACCTTGAAAGACTTGTACTACCTGAGTGCCCATGTTTCAAATTCTGGTTATTGACGATGATACTGCTGTTCAAGAACTGCTGAGGAGAACCCTGAAAAAACAGGGTTACGAAGTGACAGTAGCAAGTAATGGCGAAGACGGTGTAGCCCAGGCGCAAAAATTGCGTCCAGCCCTGATAATTTGCGATTGGATCATGCCGCGCTTGACCGGCATAGATGTCTGCCGTCGAGTTAAGGCAGATCCGGAGCTGGCAACTACGCAATTCTTTTTGTTGACTTCTTTGGGTTCGATCGCCGATCGAGTCAAAGGGCTCGACGCCGGTGCCGACGATTTTATCTCGAAGCCGATCGAACTCAACGAATTGCAGGCGAGAGTACGCGCCGGATTGCGGCTGCACCAACTCAGCCGAGATTTAAAAATTGCCAAGCAAAGTCTGGAAGCAGAGCTAGCCGAGGCAGCGGAGTACGTGCAATCGCTGCTGCCAGATCCGATGACGGAACCTGTCAGCATCGAGGCAAAATTCATTCCCTCCCGGCAGTTGGGGGGAGATTGCTTCGACTACAACTGGCTGGATGCCGATTATTTGGCGATTTACTTGCTCGACGTGGCCGGTCACGGTTTGCGGGCGGCGCTGCCTTCTGTGGCAGTGCTGAATTTGCTGCGATCGCGCGCGCTGCCCAACATAGACTACTACAAGCCCAGCGACGTTTTGCGGGCCCTCAACACCACCTTCCAGATGAGCTACCAAAATGACAAATATTTCACCATCTGGTACGGCGTTTACAACCGCATTACTCGGCAGCTCACTTACGCCAGCGCCGGCCATCCCCCGGCGGTGTTGATTTCCCAGTCGCCTGCTTCCACTGCTAAAATCCAGCGATTAAAAACCCCCGGAATGCCGGTCGGGATGTTCCCCGACGCCCCCTATATGGATAATTGCTGCGATGTCGAGGATTTAAGCACCCTCTACATCTTTAGCGACGGGGTATACGAGATTCACCAACCTGACGGCAATATCTGGGGGCTTGACCCTTTCATCGACCTGCTAGCAGCTTACAACGGTGCAACTGCCGACCAGTTAGAACTGGTTTTGAGCTACATTCAAAAGTTGAACGCTAAAGCAGTTTTTGATGATGATTGGTCTTTACTCAAGATCAACTTTGGCTAGCTGACAAGAAAGCAGCACATCTGCGACCAAATAGCAAGAAGGCAGCAGCCAACCAAAAGAGTTAGTTAGTTGAGAGAATTTTGCTATTAAAAGCATCCCGGGTCGGAAATATCTCGAAAACTCGATCCATGCTGGTGAGTTCAAATAAGATGCGGATTTGCTCGTTGATAGAACAGACGACTAATTGACTCCCAGCGGCCCGGACTGTTTTGAGCGCCAAGACTAAAGCGCCCAAACCAGAACTATCCATAAATGTCACATCTTGGAAGTCGATCAATACCACATCGGCTCCCGCTTCCACTAGGTCGCTAATCTCTTGGCGGAATTGACTTGCCTTGGTGCCATCTAAAATGCCAGAGGGCTGAATAATTTTAACTACAGGACTCATATTTTGCAGTGGGAATGTCAGAATTCTAGGCAGACTAGGCTAGTATAGCTGCGAGACGGACTCCGATCCAAATAAGAGAAAGCCAAAGCCCCAGAGCGGGAGAAGAGTTTTGAGTGCGCAGCAAGCGGGCGATCGTCCCGGAGCGCAACGCTTGCGAGACTCACAGCGCACACCGGGCGAGTAAATTTTGAGATCGAGAAAATCTTTTTTGTGCCGAATCCCGAATCCCATTTATCAAACTAAGCTAACTTTGGCGCGGTAGAGGAGTTTGTCGCCTTGTCTGTAGCCTGTGTAGCGGACTTTGACGGGTTCTCCCGGCCCGGCTGTTCCTTCCAGGAGTTGGTGTTGTTGCGGGTTGTAGGGAATCTCTGCTCCGACAGGGGCGATCGACTCTACTCCCCAATGCTCCAATAACTGCTCGACGGGCCGCAGCAAGGGCAGTAGTTTCTGAGCCCGCAAGTTGTGATTTTCCTGAGCTTTGCTCGCAGCAGTCGGCCACTGCAACATCCAAGATTCTAAAATTTGCACGCAGGAGAGCTGGAATTCCTGCAGCAAAGATTCTCGCTGCTGTTCGATCGCAGCTTGCAGGCGCTGATATTCTTGTTCTAGGGCTGTCGGTGGTGCCTGTTCTAACTCTACAAAGTCCGGCGCCAAGGTTGCGAGCAGTTCATTTAAGGAAATTTGCAAAGCTTGACTGATTTTGAGCAGGATGTCGGCTCGGGTTTTCAAAGCTAAGCCGCGACGCAGGCGGATGACCTGAATTTCGGGAACTCCTGCTTTTTGGCTGAGTTCTCGATCGCTCGAAAGCCCGGCCTGTTGCATCAGGCGTTGCAGTTGAAGAGCATAATCGGGAATATTAGCTGCCACGAAAAAGTCATCCAAATTAATAAATGGACATATTCTCGATCGTAAACTGTCGGGAGTCTTAAGGAAATACATCTTTGGGGCAGGCTGGCGTGCCCACCCCACAAAAGAAGTGGCTATTTGACGCCAACTTGTTCGCGGGCGGCGGCTGTTGCAGTTGGCGCAGAACCTTGCAAATGCGCTTCTAGGAACCACAAACGCTTGTCAATTGTCCGCGAAATTTCGGTGTAGAGATCCGCTGTATCGGCGTCGCCGAGTTCTGCTGCTTTGTCGATCGCCACTCGCAGGTGTTGGGCGTAGGGTGCGTAGCGATCGGCCAAAGCAGTCACGTATTCTTTGCCGTCTAGGATGTCGAAAGGAAATTCTGGCAGGATCGAATCTGCGGCGGCCGTGCGGGCTGTTCCGACAGCTAAACCGCCCAAAGCTGTGACTCGTTCGGCAACCAAATCGATGTATTCTTCGAGTTCTGTTGCCATTTCGTCAAACAGCAAGTGCAACTGGTAGAAGTCCATGCCTTTAACGTTCCAGTGAGCTTGCTTGACTTGAGTTTTTAAGTCCAGAGTCGTGGCTAGCGTGGCGTTGAGCAGCCCGACTACTTGAGAGCGGGTGCCGGCTGACATATCGATGCGCGTCGGGTACAGATGTTGTTTGTGGTTGTTGAGAGTCATATGTTTGTACCTTGTGAGTGGTGATTGTCGATCGAATATTTGAGATTGGTTTGGGCGATCGAATATTTGCCTGTCGTGAATTGCTGTTGAGACGCTCAGGCTAAGTGCATCTGCAACACCGCACGGGGAGCTCGGCGTACATTACAGCGGATAGTTTCTAAACCGAGGCGCTGGCAAGCTTCGTACCGGTGGCAGCCGGAAAATCCGTAATACTGACCATCTACTTCTAGCACATCGATGGGTTCGTTTAAACCTACCTCGCGGATGGATTCCATCAGGGCGGCTACTTTAGTTTGGTCGTTGACTCGCGGCAGGGGGCGGCGAATCTGGTTGAGGGGTATTGCTTCGATCCTCATGGCGGCTCTCTGTTTTGCTTCTTGCTTAATCATACTCGTAATGACTTCGACTTGGCAAGCAAAATCAGGAATTAGGCAAAAATTAAGGTTTATGCTGGAACGATCGCTTCTCGTTGACGCGATCGGCTTCATCAGCAACAACCCTTGAAGCCGATCGCTCCCCAAAAAGCCCAAAGCACTGTCTTACAGATCAGATTACGGTAGCTTGATCTCGAAGGCTGATAAATAGTATTTAAATGCTGCTCTCACCGAGAGATTAAACTACTTAACAACTAAGATAAGCGGCGGCAGGCAGCATTTGCAATATCACCAATACCTCTGGCCCGTCCGCCGAGCGGGTTGTTAGACCGCGTATTTACAGTTGCTTCTGCTATTACTAAAAGGCTGCTCGTGGCTTCGTAGAGAGGAAAATTCAAGCATGATTATTGCTTGATGATATAGTGGTACGTAAACATTTACCGAGAGTAAGGCTTAAATATGGAGTATCAATCCTATTCTATCAGGCAGTTGCTGGATGCTGTAAGTAGTGGCAGTGTTCGGATTCCTGCTTTCCAGCGAGGTTTTGTCTGGGATATGGATAGAGTTGCATATCTAATGGACAGTATCTACAAAAATTATCCTTTTGGCTCATTACTTTTTTGGCGAACTAAATACAAGCTTTCTGTAGAGAGAAAGCTGGGCCAATTTGAACTTCCACAACCCAAAGAAGATTACCCAATTGATTATGTCTTAGACGGTCAGCAAAGGCTGACATCAATATTTTCTGTTTTTCAGACCGAACTAAAGCCAACTTTCGATAGTGCATGGGTTGGAATATATTTCGATTTGGAAGCACAAGAGGATGTACAAGAAAGTCAGTTTTTGGCTCTTTCGGAGATCGATGTTGATTCATCTAAACACTTTCCTCTGAGCGTTTTATTTGACTCTGTTAGATATAGAGATGCAACTACCAAATTTACTAATGAGCAAATTATACGTTTAGATAGAATTCAAGAGAAATTTAAAGAAGTATCTATTCCTGCTCAAATTTTAAAGACGGATGATAGAGCAATTGTTGCAATTGTATTTGAGCGCGTTAATAGACTAGGGATGGAACTTGATACTCTTCAACTCCTTGCAGCCTGGACTTGGAATGAGGATTTCGATTTATTAGAGAGTTTCAAAGAATTGAAAGAAGAACTTGAAGAGTTCGGATTTTCTCAAGTCGGTGAGGATGCTGATTTGATATTGAGATGTG
This sequence comes from Microcoleus sp. ARI1-B5, assembly GCF_036705795.1. NCBI lineage: Bacteria > Bacillati > Cyanobacteriota > Cyanophyceae > Oscillatoriales > Microcoleaceae > Microcoleus > Microcoleus sp. ARI1-B5. The sequence continues at coordinate 221,642 of NZ_JAUBVK010000009.1, read as the reverse complement.
CGGCGGCTATATTAATGAAAGATCCTACTCCAGATAATCTCTTAGAATTGAATGGTCAACAAATCAGAGCAGCATTTCCCAAGGTCAGGACTGGGATTTTCGGTGCTATCGACTTTCTAAGAATGCAGTTGAAGGCTATGTCCCTTAAGAACTTACCATCCTCTGCGTTGATCATTCCTCTATGTACCTTCTTCGCAGAACCTGATGGCAAGCAAGTGTCCTATGACTCCAACGTTTATGCCAGATTAAAAAAGTGGTTTTGGCGATCTTGCTTTACCAACCGATATGGTAGTAGGCCTAAAAGAACTGCCATAACTGATATAGAAGAAATACAAAAGCTTAAAAATGGTGAGGTGAATACTTTTGGAGATATTTCTCACGATCTAAGTAAGGATTTCTTCAAAACTAATTATTTTAGGTTAGCTAGTGCAAATACTAAGACATTTATATTGATGTTAGCCAACAATAATCCAAAGACTTTTTTGTCCGGTTCATCAATTGATTTAGATAAAGTTTTGCAAAAGTACAACAGAGCAGAGTTTCATCATATTTATCCCAAAGCTTACTTGAGAGAGTTAGACACTTCTGACGAAAAGATTAATTGTCTTGCCAACTTCTGTTTTTTGAACAGTTCAGAAAACAAGAAAATAGGGCGAAAAAAACCGTCTGAATATATCACTATCATGCCCAATGATGATGATGTGTTGAAAGAAGAAATTTTAACAAATGCTTTTTGCCCACAGGAATTTTGCAATGATGATTTTGATGGTTTTGTGAATAAGCGTGCAGAACTGTTAGCTACTTTTGCAAAACAGTTGATGCAAGATGTGTAGAACCAAGCTCTAGACTTAACCATATCCCAAAATTAAGATCCGATCGCCCATTAAGAAAAAATCCCAGCATCTGCGACAGAATCATCTCAAGTCAATCCCGCAATAATATTGACGCTCATAGCCAGAATAGCGGTGTTAAAAAAGAACGACAGCACACTGTGAAAAAGCACGAGATACCTCGTCGAACGAGAAGTGATCTGCACGTCTGCCACTTGGCAAGTCATCCCAATCCCAAACGAGAAATATAAAAAATCTTTGTAATCTGGTTCCTCGTCGCCCGGAAAATCCAAACCCCCCGCCTGCGAGTAGCTGCCGTGCTGTTTGCTGCGGTTTCCGTAGTAGCTGCGGGCATAGTGCATCGTGAAAATAGTGTGCACCTGCATCCAAGAGCCAACAATTGTCAGCACAGAAAGCCCCAAGTGCAGCAATAGCAAATCGGGGGGCAAGCCTTTGGTATCGCGCAGCAGGAAGACGATCGCCAACAAGCTAGCACAAGCCGCCGCCACGATCGTGCTTAAGATTGTTAAGCGGCCAGCGTCCAACTGCTGAGCGTGGTGGCGCATTATTTCGGGAGTGCCTTGCAGCATCAGCATCCAAGTCAAAAGCAGGAAACTCACAGCGCCCGCGTTCCAAATGCACAGCATCCGAGTCAGCAGGAAATAGTGAGGTGGCAGGAAAACAGCGACTGCTATGGCGAACAGAACAGACGCAAACAGGCGGTGCCGGACGCTCCAGACCCAGTGCATTTGAGATTTGGAAACATTTCTCACAGTAATCTAGCTTAAGTTAGGCACAGTAAGGGTAGAAAATGCCAACTACTGCTATCTTGCCCAGAAATCCCAAAAAATAAGCTATGAATTGGTAACACCCAGCACGGACAGGATTTTTCATGCCTTTCGATAGATCGATCGACCTCAACCTTCTAGGTACAGTGGGACAAAAGATAAATGGTGGTTTGAAATTATGGCATCCTCCCAACCCCTCAAAGGCATTGAATTGATCGACTGCGCCAAAGCCAACGCGCCACAAGGAATCGCCACAGCCGCGCAGCTTTGCGGCTACGGAGGCGACCTCAACACCTTCGAGCGGGAACTGAAACAGGCTTGCCAAAACATCGGCGTCGAAGTTAAGGAATTGAACGACTTGATTACGGATCAGCAGATGATGCAACAAGGAATGGGCATCGAAATCGCTCCAGACACTCCCTCAGAACTCTAGGATCGATCTCCACCGCACCAGGAAAGAGAGGTGAACTACCCACCGTCAAGCGGAGTACCGCTATGACGGGGGCTTCTCCCTTCAACAACCACCGCCGCTACAGTAGTAGACTTGCGTCCATACTGCTTTGGTCTTACATAGCCTTGGCTGAGCAATAACGTTGGTTCCCAACGCCAATAATCGCAAACCTTCATTTTTGATATTGATCGCCGCGTTAATGTCTCTGTCGTGTCTTTGCCCGCAGTGAGGGCAATCAAATACACGCACTGATAGATCCATTGAAGGCAGTAGTTTCAAAGTATTAGAGCAAAGATGAGTTGAGGCAAAGAATCTACCTATTTGTAGATAAATTTTACCCACCATTTCGGCTTTGTACTTGAGCATAGTGCAGAACATCCCCCAGCCAGCATCAGAGATTGCTTTGGCTAGGCAGTGATTTTTGACCATGTTTCTGACTGCCAGATTTTCTACGACTATGACGAAAGTTTTCGTCTACTATCTTGCGCGATAGTTTGTGTAAAAAATCTTCACGGGCTCTTTTAATTTTGGAATGAACCTTGGCTACCGCAAGCTTTGCTTTACGCCGATTCTTAGTTGTTTTGTCCTTTTTACTGGCTAGTTTTTTCTGCTTGCGGGCTAGATTCTTCTCATATTTCTTTGTGGCTCTAGGGTGCTGATACTTCGAGCCATCAGATGTAACAGCAAAATCAGTTAAGCCTAGATCTAGACCGATTAGTTTGCCCTCAGAACTAGGTTCTGGACATTCAATCCCATCATCTACCAGCATCGAAGCAAAGTATCTACCATCATAATTTTTGGAGACAGTCACAGTTTTGACTTTACCCTCAATATCTTGATGAATTTTAGCATTGACAGTGCCCAACGAACCCGGGAATTTAATCTCGCGAGCGCTCAAGACTGTGACATTTTGAGGATACTGGATTGACTGTTTTCCTTGGCGTTTCTTGAATGTCGGATACATGCAAAGGCCATCAAAGAAGTTGCCAAAAGCCACACCTAGATTTAAAACTGACTGTTGAAGGCATTGTGAGTAACACTCAGACAACCATTTATATTCAGCTTTCCATAAAGGTATGGACTTCTTCATTGTCATTGCCGTAACGCCCCTGCCTGTTTCTTGGTAAGTGGCACTCCTCGTAGCCAAAGACTGATTCCAGACCCAGCGCACACAACCGAAAGCCTGAGCAAGGTGAGCTTGCTGGGCAACAGTTGGATAGATTCGGACTTTGACAGCTTTTAACAAGATACTTAGATTGCTTGCAGAATTGCTCTAAGACTACGAGAGCAAAGAACATTAGGAAAAGCAAGGAATTTGCGATCTCCGCTCACCGGTCGTTGGGTTCGGCTCCTCATCCACCCGTCTACTGCTCAGAAGTGCGTTTTTGAGATTGTAGACGGGTGAAATCCGCGTCTCTCATCCCACGGCAAACGAAGCGTTATGGTGTGGGGATTCCCGTCTGCCTAGTTAAAACCGCCCAGACACGAGTATTGTCAGTCTTTCACAAGAGGCAGGCTAGAATATTTTGCATGGGAGCTTCTGACTTTTGGCAGGAGTCGTGTTTCCTCCCGCGAAGAGGGTGCTTTCTGGAGGGTGCTGAGATTGTTAGGAGGACTGTCGTGTCAGATCAGCAAGACCGAATAATGCGTTTGTTTATAGAGGAGGCTAAGGAGCACCTCGATACTCTAGAAAATGGTTTGGTGGATTTGAAGTCCACGATGAAAGACCCCGAAAGCGTCCAAGAGATGTTTCGAGCCGCCCATTCGGTCAAAGGAGGGGCGGCTATGCTCAGCTTGGATAGTATTAAAACAACCGCTCACCGCTTGGAAGATTGTTTTAAAGTGCTCAAGGACGGGCCCGTCAAGCAGGTTGACCAAACGGCAGAATCCCTATTTTTAAGGGGAGTTGATACGCTTAAAGACTTGCTGGCGCGACTGGAAGGGCCTTTCGGTTTGAGGAATGAAGAGGGAGAAAAACTCGTCCAGGTGGTGATGCCAGTTTTTGCTCAACTGGAAACTCACCTCAACAACTTGGCGGCGGGCAAAGTTCAGGCGGTTGCTGCTGCTGGCTCGCGTGCGCCCGCTGCTGCTCCAACAGCGGGCGCTGCGCCGGCGAATTTTGCTGTTGAAGTGATGGTTTTACTTAAAGAAATGTTGCAGGTGTTCAAGCAGAAAGAATCGGCTGCTAGTCGCGAGGAGTTGGCGGCTGTGTGCGTTCGCCTCTATAGGTTGGGAGGTAAAATTGAGACTTGGCAAAATTTAGTTAAAACAGCTAGAGGGGCGATCGTTAATCCTAAAAACTCTTATAAAGTCTTAGCTCCGCTGATTATCAAAGAACTCAAGGATGCTGGAGATTTGGTGCAAGCGGGGAAAGTTAAGACGATCGCTCCGAGTAAAAATTTGTTACTCTTGGCAGCAAGCCCAAAAGCAGCAGAGGTAAGCGCAACCGCAGCCCCAGCAGCAGCGTCGAAGCAAGTAGCTCTTCCCGCCGAACCGAAGGCGGTAGTCAAGCTTTTGCTCAAAACTTTCAACAAAAAGCAACTCTCGGAAATCGCCAAGTTACTGGTTCACGCCATCAAATCCTCGAACTAGGAGTTGTTGCAGTAGAAGATAGGGTCAAAGCAATATTTTTGATGGGGATAATTTTCTGTTGCGCGCCCGGGGCCTGAGTCTCGCTGCAACTCGAAAAAATTCACTCTCGAAGAGATTTTTGCCCTCTACCTTCTACTGTTAGGCAAGCCTGCGTTAGAATTAAGGGATATAGGATCGGGGTGCAATATTGTACCCGAATAAAAAATCGATCGGGCTTTAGAAGGCGGTAGCTGTGAAACCAATTCGTTCATTAGAAGATGCTTTAAACCGCTGTCAGGCGATGGGAATGCGCTTGAGCCGCCAGCGTCGATTTATTCTAGAACTTTTGTGGGATGCAAAAGAACACCTCTCGGCTCGCGAAATTTACGATCGCCTGAACCAACAAGCGCATTCGATCGGGCATACTTCTGTTTATCAAAATCTAGAAGCTTTGTCGAGATCCGGGATTATTGAGTGCATAGAACGCTCGGAGGGACGCTTGTACGGGAATGTCAGCGACTCTCACTCTCACGTCAATTGTCTGGATACGGCTCAGATTCTCGACGTTCACGTGGAACTGCCGCTCGACTTGATCGAACAAATCCAACAGCAAACTGGTGTCAAAATTGTAGACTACCGGATAGATTTCTACGGATACCGCTCGTCGGTGCCAGCCACGGAAGGATAGAGTGTGAGCGATACGCCTAAAGCATCGTGACCGATGAGGAAGCGGCTGCCAGAAGCAAAACGGATATTTTTGCTGGGGCTGTGGGCGGTATAAAATGATTCAAGTAGTGAGGGCGGTCGCTAGGGTTCGATCGCACGGGCGCGGGAATTGGGCAGAGTAAAAAAAAGTGAAACTCGATCGGCCTGTTGGGCGATCGGGGAATAAAATTTAGAACTAAGCCACAAAATCAGTTCTACCCGCTACACGTAAAAAAAGTTGAGACAAAATCCGGCTTTAGTACCCGCTTTATTTTTTAGTCCGCTTGGAGCGGACGAAAGTTTGTGTAGGATAGGTTTGGGCCGCGCCCGTCCGATCGAGGGAATTTCTGACCCGGATTTAGTATGATACCAAATCCGGGTTTGGGACAAGCGTTATTCTTCAGTCGGCGCCGGTGGTCGCCCTTGCTTGTCGAAGTGCCGACTTTTTTTGACTCGCGACAGCGGTTTCAACCGCCGAAAGATAAAGGGGATATTTAACCCGGATTTAGTATGAGACCTGAGTTTAACCCCCCCAAATTTATCTGCAGAGTCAAATCAAAAGGGAGCATCTCCTGCTTTGTAAAAAGCATTTTTTTGCGGGAGTGCGAGCAAGAACTATTGCACAGCAAAGCTTATATAACCTTTTACAGTGCTGTCCTCGCGAGGACAGCACTATAAAAGCTTGCGCACAGATGCTCTCAATCTAAAATTCTTCAAGTCTTTAATCTAAAATCGCTCGACTGACCGGGCTTTATACTGTTTTTTCTGCTAAACTGCACCCGGAAGCTGTGAATAATTGTTTGATAACTGGTATGATTTACGTGCTTATAGAGCCGAAAAGGCTCGGAAGCAACCAGTGGGGCCCGACACGAGCCTCACTATAAAACGCCGAAGAGGGAAAGATTGCCAGTACCTTGAAGGAAATTCTCGATCTCCTTAACAGGAGTTCAGAAGCTCACATCGCAATCGATGATTTGATGTGGGAGTGTCACGCAGAGAGCGCATTACAGGACAGGCTGAAGTAATGGCGAGACGACAATCTGACCAATTCCACACACCACCCAAATACAACCCATCCCCCAAACCGACGGCACAGTTGAGTGCAGGGGCGACAGGCGATGCGAGTTCCTCGCTAGAGGCGCGGCCAAAAGATGGCAAAAGAACTTTTTGGCAGTGGCAACTGATCTGGCTGAGTCTCCTGGTGGGATTTGGAGTAACCGGTGCCGCTGCATTTCTGTGGTTGCTGACGATGCCGCCACCGCCCAATTGCCAGCAACTGTCGCCGCTGGCGGCGGACGGAGAGCGACTTTACTGCGCTCAGCAAGCAGCTAAGTCGGGCAAGCTAGACCAGCTAGAATCGGCAATAGCACTGGTGCAGGCTTGGCCGAAAGAACACCCGCTATACTCGCAGGGTCAACATTTGATCGGGGAATGGTCGAAAGCTATTCTGGGATTTGCCAGGGCAAAAATTGAGCTGGGCGATTTGAAGGGCGCTCTGGAGATTGTGGCGAAAATTCCGAAAACCAGTCCGTCTTACCCAGAGGTACAGGAGGCTGTTACTGCTTGGGAAAAAAATTGGCAGGAGGGCCAAAAACTCTACGATACAGCCCTAACAGCTTTGAAAAGCGAGGATTTAAAGAAGGCATGGGATTACGCTCAAGCTCTGTTCAAGCTGGAAAATATTTTCTGGAGTCAGAAGCGCTACAACGAGCTAATCCAGCAGATTTCTTTGGAAAGAAACGGCTGGCAGCGCTTGCAAGAGGCTAGAGATTTGGCGCAGGAGGGAACTCCGCAAAAGTTCGCTGAGGCCATCGTCCTGGCTCGCAAAATAGACCCGCAGCTTTTTGCCCGCGCTAAAGCTGAGAAGGAAATTGAGGGCTGGAGCCGGACTTTGCTGGCAATGGCGACTAAGCGGTTGGGGGCGAAAGACCTCCCGGGGGCGATCGAGGCTGCTTCTGTGGTGCCGCAGGATTCGCCTCTGTTTGCGGAAGCTCAAGATTTGATGCAGTTGGGTAGGGCTCAGGCGGTGATGTGGAACCAGTCGGTATCAACACCGCTGGCGCAACACATTTTTACTTTGCTCGAAGGGCAGGGCGCTGCTAGCAAAATTGCTCCGGGCCGCCCTCTGTACAAGCAGGCTCAATTTCAAATTGAAAGTTTACAGGTGCAGTTTCAAGATTTGGTGCGGCTGCAAATGGCGAGCACGATCGCTAGTTTCGGTCAGCTCGGGACGTTTCAGGTAGCGATCGAGCAAGCGCAAACGATCGGCCCGAAGCAGCCGCGGCGGGTTCACGCTCAAACTTTGGTGGCTACTTGGCGCCGGGAAATTCAGCGGATCGAAGACAAATCTTTTGTCACCCTGGCGAAGCAGTTAGCAGAACCGGGAACGGTTGAAGGACTTAAGGGCGGCATCGCTCAGCTACTCCTGGTCGCTCAAAAGCGCCCCCGCAGAATAGAGGCGCAAACTCTCTTGGCTCAGTGGACGAAACGCATAGAAGTTATTCAAGATCAGCCTTTTTTGGATGAAGCTATCGCCCTGGCGAAGCAAGGAAAACTGAGCGCGGCTATTGATAAAGCTTCGGAAATTAAGAGCGGTAGGACTCTGTACGCCAAAGCTCAGGATAATGTCTATCAGTGGGTGAGCGAACTGCAAGTGGCTCGAGACAGACCGATTCTCGATCGAGCGGCGGAATTGGCTTCTGGCGGTAGTCTAGGAGCGGCGATCGAGATGGCTTCCCAAATCGGTTACGGTAGGGCGCTGCATTCAGAGGCGGCAGGGGCGATCGGGCGCTGGAGTGCCGAACTCAGAGCCAACACTGCACCGCCACCGGCGGCGGAACCGGCTCGCGAGTACGCGCCAGCTCCGCAACAGGAAGAGTACGCGCCAGCTCCGCGACAGGAAGAGTACGCGCCGGCTCCGCGACAGGAGGAGTATGCGCCGGCTCCGCGACAGGAAGAGTACGCGCCGGCTCCGGAACCTTACTATCCGCCCGCGAGACAAGAAGCCCCGGCTCCGGCTCCGGAGCCTTACTATCCGCCCGCAAGGGAGCCGGAACCTTACTATCCGCCCGCGCGGGAGCCGGAACCTTACTATCCGCCCGCGCGGGAGCCGGAACCTTACTATCCGCCCGCGAGACAAGAGGCCCCGGCTCCGGCTCCGGAACCTGCTCCTCCTCCGGCTCCGGCTCCGGAACCCCCGCCGCCCTCGATTCCTGAATCGGCTGGGCCTCCTGATGCTAATTTGATCCCCGAGTAATTGGGTTTTCGCGCGATCGACCTCTTTAATCTGAAATCTAAAATCGAGTGAGTAATTTGCAACTGCTGTCGATCGATCGCGACCCCATTTTCCGGCTGGGGCTGCGAGTCGCCTGCGAGCAGTATCCAGATTTGCAAGTTGTCGCAGACGTATCAACGGGAACCGAGGCTTTGCAGGTTCTAGAAGCTCGCTCGATCGACTCTGGAGCAGCCAACCAGCCCGCTGATTTGGTAATTTTGGGTTTTGAGACGGTAAATGTGCGATCGGGTCAAATCGAGGCGCTGGCAGTTGGTCGCGAACTCAAAAGTTTGTACCCCAACCTGCCGCTGTTGCTGCTAGGCGGGCCGCTGACACCGGATCTGTTGGCGCAGGTACAAGCTGCGGGCGCGAATGGCTATTGTCCTAAAGGTAGAGATATTTCCCAGACAATAGCAGCCATTCGCGCGGTGGCATCGGGCCGCACTTATTGGCCGGCAGATGCGACAGCTAACTCGGAAATAGAACTAAATTCAACGGTAGTTGAAACAATAGAAAACTCTGCTGCAAATGCAGAGGAAAATGCTGATTATCAGACAGTTGATACGCCTGTACACCAAAAAATACTGGCTTATTTTTGTTTGTCTGGATTGCGGGAAATAGATGCAGCTTTGGCGGTTGTCAAAGCTGATTTGCTTCTTGTGAGAGCTGCAGCTCCGACAGATTTGCCTTCTATTTTAGATGGGGTTGTACTCAGCGGGCGCCGCCGAGAATTGCTGGCGGCTCGCTGGATTGTCAGTCACTTATTGTTTGAAGGAAGAGGGGAGAAGGAAGAAGAGAAATGGAAGTCGGAAGAAGGAAGAGGGGAGAAGGCAGAGGCAGAAGGAAGACGGGAGAATTTGTTGAATAATTCTCAGTTGCAAGTGGCGAATTATCAAGTGGCGGCTGAATCTTTGGCGGTTGCAAGTGATTGGCAACGGAGCTTGTTTGACTCGGTGGCGACTAAATTGCAGTTGGATTTGGTGAATTTGACGGGCGTGCCTTTGGAAATCGATATTTTGCGATCGACCAAAAAGCGTGAATTGATTAATTCCATCCTGCGGAAGTTACGGGATTTGCTGGAGGAATTGCGCTTGGGGCAAGTGCAGCAAACTCAATTGTCGGAAAAAATGCCTGCTATTTTGCGGGATTTGTGGGAAGCGACAATCATAGATTTTTTTGGCAGATACTATACGCTGCAAACGGGAGAAAATTTGGTTTTTGACGGCAGTCAAACAAGCTTGAAACTGCTAGAAAGTCAAGGGGTAAGCGCTGCCGATATATTTGCAGGCAGCGGCGTAGAAGTTGTGCCGGTGCTGCTGGCAGATGAAAAAGCAGTTGCCGCAGAAATTCTTGACAAAATACCGATGACTGTTGATTTATTTGCACATTTGCTATTTGAAATTCCTCTAACAGTTGACAATATTTCTTGTGTTGCTGGCAGCCCGCAAGGGATGCAGCGAGCTGAAGCTTTGTTGGAAAATTTGGCTGTTCAAGTTGCTAGCGGAGTGGTGCAGCCTCTGCTCAATAATTTTGCAAATATTGAGGAAATCAAGCAAAGCTTTTACGATGGCAAGTTGATTTCGACACGAGAAATTGAGCGGTTTCGGAATAATTTATCGTGGAGATATCGCTGGGATAGCTATTTTGTGGAACCAAAAGCTATTTTTGAAAGTCGGTTTTGGCTGTTTGTTTTGGGCGATTCTGGAATTAAGAGAATTTCTATTTATGCTCCGAGAAATAGAGAGTTAGCACAGCTTTCAGGGTGGCAGTTGGCTTTGACTTTGCTGCTGGAAACTAGGGATGCGATCGCACCTAGAGTTCGCGCGGTTGTTTCGCTGTTGGGTGCTGCTGTTGTTTACGTTTTGACTCAGGTTATAGGGCGGGGAATTGGTTTGATCGGGCGGGGAATTATTCAGGGGATTGGTAATTCTTTGCAGGATAGCAAGTTTGGAAAAAACGGGTGAGGGAACAGTTGACAGTTGACCTGTGACAGTTGACAGTTGACCGGAGGAAGAAGGAACAAGGAAGTTCGGCAACGGATTCGCAAGGGCGGATGTAACGGATGTAACGGATGTAACAGATTTCAGTCCGAAGGAAGAAGAAAGAAGGAAGGAAGAAGAAAGAAGGAAGAAGAAAGAGGGAAGAGGAAAGAGGACAATGTAGGGGAGTGAACGGATTGAGATAAATCAGTCGCATGAGAGATAATTGGTAATTGCTAATTGATGATTGGTGGTATTATAGATAATGATTACTTAATGCTATAAGGTTGACTTTTTATGAGTATTATGATAGCGATCGATGCCGATCGCATAAACAGTTTAGATTTGTCTCCGGTGCGGACTGTGATTGAACAGTGGCTGGCCCAAGGGGCGATCGCCCAAAACGAACAACAGCTACAATTTGAAATTGAGTATCCGCGCGAAGAATTAGATCCGCGAGAAATCTCGGAACTTCCCGAAGTGCGGCTGTGGTTTATTCGCTTGGATGCTTGTTATCCTTGGCTGCCGTTTTTGCTCGATTGGAAAGCGGGAGAATTGGCGCGCTATGCGGCGATGTTGGTGCCGCACCAGTTCCACCGCACCCAAGGCATTCAGTACAATCCTGAAGCTTTGGAAATGTTTTTGATGAGCAAAATTTTTGTGTTGACTGATTGGTTGAACCAGCAGGGAATTCCCAGTAAATCGAAGTTGATGGCGATGTCGCAGATGTTTGGTTACGATTTGGATGATGCTTTTTTTGATGTCATCGTGCCGCACAAATAAGGGTTCGGAAATCTAATTAATATCCTCCTAATTAGGTAGATGACTCTATACCTTAAGACTTACGTACAAAGGTATAAACCGGGTTTCTTTCGTGGTGGGGTGACCTGCAAAGCTCGCTCCACAAGCTATAAGTTATATCGATAAAAGCTTAATTAATCTTAACAGCAACCCTAAAACGGCTTTAATACAATGCTTGTACCAGCGCACCTCGCAAAGCTGTGGCTGGAATTCACACTTTTATCAGAATTTAGAGTTAGTTTAGATAGATATAAGTAGGTGAGAACGTTCTTAGTTGCTGAAACCCATGCGGTCGATTGCTTCTTCCTTCTTCCTTCTACAACGATCGCCCGATTCAATCGATCGAGGAAATTTCCCATGACAACAGATTACCTCATCGTCGGCAGTGGTTTATCAGCACTGGTTTTCGGAGCTTTGATGGCAAACTCCGGCAAAACCGTACACATCCTCGAAGCTCACGAGCATCCCGGAGGCTTTGGCCACACCTTTACAATGGCCAAAAAATACAGGTTTAATGCCCAATTTCACTACGTTTGGGACTGCGGCGAAGGACATACAGTCAATCGAGTGCTCAAAAAACTCAATCTCGATCGCGATGTCACCTTTGAGCGCTACGATCCGAATGGCTTCGACCACATGAGAATGCCGGGGTACGCCCTCGATATTCCCTCGGAACCAGAGGAACTGATCCGGCGATTGTCGGCGCTGTTTCCCGAAGCAAGCGAGAGAATTCGCAAATTCGTCAACGAAGTCGAAAAAACCGGCGCGGGACTCAGAAAACTCGCTCCTCCCGTCAAACCAATTGAATTGCTCAAAAATTTCGGTGACGTATTCTGCGCCGTCCAACACCTCAACAGTACACTTCAGGACGTTTTTGACAAGTTCCAACTCCCGCAAGCCGCCCAAACCCTATTAGCCCTGCAATGGCCGGACTTTTTGCTGCCGCCGAACCAGCTTTCTTTCTATGCTTGGATAGCTTTGTTTCGAGGCTATCAAGAAGGTGCATTTTACCCGACGCAGCATTTTGAAGATGTCATCAATTCTTTAGTTAAAGTCATTGAATCTAACGGCGGGAAAGTTCTACTAAACCATGAAGTCACGAATTTTCGAGTTACAAACAAAACTGTAACTGGAGTTGAAGCGATGGATTTGACTACCCATCAAACCCATGAATTCACGGGCGACACGGTGATTTGCAACCTCGATCCCAAAAGAGCGGCCAAGATGATTGGAGAGGAACTGTTCTCTAAAACAGTGCGGCGGAAACTCGACTACGAGTATTCTGCATCTAATTACATGGTGTACTGCGTTGTCAAAGATATCGACCTGCGAGACTACGGATTTGGCAAGTGGAATACGTTTCATTCGGAACACTTGGATCTGAATGAAGCTTTTGCTCAAATGTACGATAAAAATGATTTTTCTCGTCCGAGTTTTGCAATTACAACACCAACTTTACTAACGGAAGCGCGGCGGGATTGTCCAGAAGATTGTCAAATTGTGGAATTTCTGACTGTTGCTAATTACGCCTATTTTAAGCAACTCTGGGAGAGCGATCGCAAAGCTTACAGGCAGAAAAAACAAGAGATTCTGGACTCGATTTTAGATGTGGTAGAAAAACACTATGTTCCAGATTTCCGCAAACACATGGTGTTTCATATTACCGGAAGTCCTACCACTAACGAGCGCTTCTGCTGGTGTCCTAACGGCAATTCTTACGGTTCTACCCTGACGCCGAAAAACATGGGGGTCGATCGGCTAAATCACGAAACATCCCTCAACAATTTCTATTTCTGCAACGCCTCCTCGGGCTATCCAGGCTTTGCGCCGACATTTTGGACGGGGGCGCTGCTTTATCAACGTTTATCCGGCGATGCGATTTTAGGGTGAGGAATCACAATTAAATAACTGCGATATTTCGGACTTTGGGTTGAGGTTTGGGCGATCGAAAATTGGCTCATATCTATGAGGAGACGGCTGTGCCTATTGGTGTCAGCTTAGCATCAAATATAGCATGGATCTACTGTTTGATGCTGAAACCCCGATCCCCCCTAACCCCCCTTAAGAAGGGGGGGACAAGAGCTTTAAAGTCTTCCCGATTCTTCCGGCGCCCTCCGATCGAATGGCGGAACAGGAAACAGATCAAAGTCCCCCTTCTTAAGGGGGATTTAGGGGGATCAGGTCTCGGCGATCGACGAGAGATACAAAAGTTTTTCGTCTTGTCCCCCTTAAGAAGGGGTATGCGAGGGGGATCGAGACTAAGTTATAAACGAGAGATACAAAGTTTTTCTGGTTAAATTGACACCTCGGATCGGTGCCGTGTCCTACCCGGAATACAAGCATTCAATTAATAACAATCCCACTATCAATTTAGGAGTTAACCATGAGAATTGCAATTGTTGGGGGCGGAGCTAGCGGTATGGCTACAGCCTACTGGCTCAACAAACATGGGCATCACGTGACTGTTTTGGAAAGGGAGCCGATTTTAGGCGGACACATTCGCACGCTCAATAAAAATGTTTTGCCCAATCAATCTGAGTGCCATGAAATATTAGAAAATGGAGTGCTGGAATTTCCGACTGTGTTTTACAATTTCGTGGCTTTGATGCAGGAGCTAGGCGTTGAATTAGAACCTGTGCAGATTGGTTCAGCGCTGTTTTTTAAAAATGGCCACCATTTTTTGTCGCGAGTATCGATCCAAAAGAATTTCACCGGCATCCAACGCCTGATCGAGTATTTGCGCCTCGATAGTCTCTACGCTCGATCGGCTGGATTTATTTTAAAAATGCGGTTTGCTAAACAGCACGATTTCTACGATATGCCGCTTTCTCAGAGTTTGAAAAAGTCGTGCGTCCGCAATGATTGGCTGAAGTTGCTGACGATGTACAGCTACTCGATACCGTTGGAATTGCTCGACGATTTTCCAGCCCAATTGGCGATGCCTGTTCTGCGGGAATATGCCTCGGTCAACTGGGTGAGAATTAAAGGCGGCGTGTATTCTTACATTGAAAAGATTCTGGAGCGGTTTAAGGGCGATATACTGCTGAATGTGGAGATTGCCAACATTTTCAGAAGTGCTGATGCTGTAAAAATTGTGCTTGCTAATGGGGAGATTCAGGAGTTTGATAAGGTGGTGTTTGCGATGCCGCCAGACCAGGTGATGAGGCTGTTGGCTGACCCGACGGAGGCGGAAATGAAGCGGTTTGGGGCGTGGAAACCTAATTATGCCACGACTGTACTGCATTCGGATACTTCGATGTACGATCGCTACGGTATCCGCAAGTTCTCAGAATTTGATTTTTTCGAGACGGACAAGGGATGGGGCTACAATGCGAGCTTGAATCAGCTTTGTGGCATCTCGTCGCCGCGAGAGTACAGCTTAGCGTTTCGACTCTTCGAGTCGATCGACAAAAACCAGATTATTCACATTCAAAAACATCACACGCCGCTGTATACTGTCGAGTCTTTTCGATACCGAGACGAAGTTATCGAGACTAACGGCGAGAACAACACTTATCATGCGGGAGCTTATTTAGGGAATGGTTTGCACGAAGGAGCGATTACCTCTGCTTTGCGAGTCGCAAAATTAATCGGATGAACTCAATGGTGAGGCGACAAACTCGGGAAAATAGCGGTAAATTGCTTGTCGGTGCAGCACTCTCACAAAAGTAATTAATTAATAATGTCTGCATCAAAAGTTAAACCAATGCGAGAGTGATTTTTGCCGAATGCTTACGCTGCGACACAACCTGCCGCAGTTAAGTAGACACCATACGTCACAGGTGCGCCCATTGTCGATCCGCCAGCTAACTGAGTACCCTCAAAGTTTGCTCCGATGAATGTTGCGCCGCTCAAGTCGGCTTCGCTCAAGTCTGCATAGCACAGCCTAGCCCAATCGAGGTTTGCTTGCACCAAAGAAACTCCCACCAGATTTGCCCTGGTTAAATCTGCTCCCCTCAACTTGACGCCCCGCAACTGAGCTCCGCTGAGATTGGCTGCTACCAAGTTCGAGCCTTCCAAGTTGACCCCGTTGAGTTTGGCTTCGCTGAGGTTGACGCCATTGAGATCCGTCCTGCTCAGGTCGATGCCGTTGATGTAAGCTTTCCTGAGATTGATGCCTGTTAGTTGAGCGGCAAAGAGCTTTGCACCGCTGAGTTTGGCCCCTCCGCAGTTGGCCCAGTTGAGGTTTGCTCCCGTGAGGTTCGCGCCCCGCAGGTTGACGAATTGCAAGTCGGCCGCACACAAATTGGCATTCCAGAGGATGGCGCTGCGCAGGTTGCTACCTATGAGTTGGGCGCCGCTCAACTTGGCCCTGGGCAGTTTTGCTTTGACGAGGAAAGCTCCGCTGAGATTGGCTTTCGTGAGATCTGCGTCGGCCAATCTGGCTTGGCCCATTTTGGCAAAACTCAGATTTGCCCTGCACAGGTTTGCGCCGTTGAGTTCTGCTTTGGCCAGATGCGCCCGACTCAGGTTAGCTCCCGACAGGTTAGCCCTCGAAAGGTTTACTCCGTCCAAGATAGCTCCGCTGAGGTTGGCTCCGCCCAGATCGGCGCCTGCAAAGTCTCTGTTGCCATTTTCGTAGTCTTTGAGCAGCTCGGTTACTTCCATAGGGGTCAGATTCCTAATAGCGAAAATTTATCTAGAAATACTCACTCTTTATAAATATTTTATATCTAATGGAGCGGTGGCGATCGCACTTTGAAGCAAGCTGAAAATTAACTTTATATTTCTCAATATACTTGCTTCTTTTTGCCACACTTCGGACTGTGTTTGACCGTCAACCGTAGAATAATGGTTTCACGGGGATCGGTAGGAAGGCAACGCTTGGGGAGGCACACGATAGGCTTTCCGGTAAATCAAGGGTTTCAGACGGACAGCGAAAAACTGTCCGGTTAAAAGTAATTTCAGACATTGTACCGATGAGGGATTGATATACCTAACGGTAGATGCTACGTGTTCAAAACCTAGCTGATAATTTACCAAAGATTATACAAAACTAACAGCGAGTAACATCTGTGCGAGGCAAGTCGCTTTACTTGCGGTTAAGCAGATATTTCAATCAATGTTATTCTGAGTAAAAATTGAGGAATGATTATGTCAAAAGAAAGAAAAAGCAACAAAGAAGTCAAAAAGCCAAAGAAACAACCTGATGGTGTTGCTAAGCCGAAGGATGACAAGAAAAATTATGGTAGCACGGACGGCCAGAAGGAGAGATAGCTGCCATTCTAGGGATGGCGATTAATCCTGTTCAATGTTCATTGCTATAGTTTTTTCACATCGAAATATCCCATTTTGGGATAATTCTCAAACCGATTCATGAACTCGTGTCCGCTCGAACCACTATCATAAAATTGGTTCGATCGCTCGGAATTTAGTCCCGATAGCCTGCGGACTAAAGTCCTCACTACAAACCTTGTTTATTATGAGTAATTGAGAGGACACGCTCTTTTATTTAGGGTATCTGCTGCGCTTAACCCAAAGTATATTCAAATCAGTTTTTAGCTAGGAATATCAAACTATTGCATTGCCGATCGCATTTAACGCGCTTTGTTAAGAATTTATCGATAAAAACATATAGTTAGATCGCCCAAATCTATCACAGCGATATCTCAGTCACAGCAATATTACCGCCAAAACACACGTCAACATCAGTCCCCGGCGCCCGATCGCGATTTCCATACTCTCCCACATAATAAAAGTATTCTCCCTCCATCCGGTAAACCACAGGCAGCGGCTGCGTCGAAGGCTGGCAAAACACAATTTCCGGTTCCGCACTTCCCGGCGCTAAATGCGGCAAATTCACATTCCAGAAACACCCAGGCTGTGATTCCCGGTTGAGCAACTGAGCCAATACCCGCGATGTCCAGCGAGTCGCGACATCCCAGTCAATTTCCAGTGGCCTTTTAATTCTATGGGAAATTGCGATGCCCGGAATACCGTGCATGGCTGCTTCCCGCACCGCCGCCACCGTACCCGAAATGTACACGTCAACGCCCAAATTGCCGCCGGCGTTAATCCCGGAAAGCACTAAATCCGGCTTGGGACAAACGTGATGGAGAGCGATGCGCACGCAGTCGGCCGGTGTTCCCCCTACAGCATACTCAAATTCCGATCGCCGATCGACATGAATCGGACTGTGAGCCGTCACCTGATGCCCGCAGCCCGACAATTGCCCTTGAGGGGCCACCATAATAGTCTTGCCTTCTACAGCCTGCAAAAGTGCCTGAATCCCTGGAGCGTCGATGCCGTCGTCGTTGGTTAAAATTATCGTCATTGAAAATTTGTCTGTTTTATAGAACCGATTTGAGCTCTAAGAGGCTGCAAGCCTCCTGGTAGCTTTAGCCCAAACTGGTTGTTGGTTGGTGGCGATCGATCGTATGAGCATTGCCGCAGATATATATCATGGCATTGATTGAGCCGCTACCTCCCAGAACTTTGCCGCGTCGTAAAAAGAGTTTGCGGTTTTTGAGGGCGGCTTATTCCTCGGTAAAGCGATATGCTCTGGTATTTCAGTATCCACTTTTAGAGATTCTCCTTCTCTGTTGTTTGTAATCGATTAATTTAGTCAGGAATGAACCGGAATCGATTAGCTTAAAGACCGATCGCCAAAAAACTGCTGATTCATGCGATCGTAGTGCTCGCAGAGATTCGATCGCCCGAGAACGCAGTCAACAATTGAGCTGCCATAGGGTGGTTTAATGAAATTACCAACGTAGGCATAAGCTGTGGCATCTAACGTTGTGGGTTGCTCTCCCATAAAAAACGGTTTATCTGCCAAGAAATCTGAGAGGGCTTGGAAATCAGCACAGATAATCTGGATGATTTCCTCACTGCTATGACGACCGATTCCTTGACCGTACATTTGAGAAAGTACCGTTTTACGAAACTCTTCGGCAAACGGTTCTGATGATTCTAGTGGAGTCTCAGGGAAAAGCCCGCGCGCTAACACTGCTCGAAAGTCTTGCCAGTTTTCTTGTATGTTGTAGCGAATGTAGGCTACTCCCCAATGGGTATTCTCCTTGAGCGTGCGGCGGAACGCTAGAGAGATCGATCGCTCAATGCGAGTCAAACCAGCATCAAGATCGATCGCTTCTTTTTGCTTCAGCATCTCGATGATTAAAGTGGCATCACCCACCAGTTTTCCCTGATAGTCGATGAAAGGAATTTTACCCTTGGGAGCTAGCTCAAAATTGTCTGCTGTGACGACAACCGTGTGGTAAGGCAGCTTTGCCATGCGAAACCAGGTTTCAAGTTCCATACAGGCTGGGCTAATGCTGGGTAGTCCCCACAATGACTGTGCGGTATATAGGGTAATCATTTTCTCAAAATCTTTGACAATAAGACGATCTAGTTTGAGCGCTCGCAACTCAAAATCTTTGCCCTAACGGGGTTTCAAAATAATGCTTAATGCCCTCTCAAAGATTCAACTTTTCCTACAAGCTTTATGGCTCAAGATACGGTTGTTTTTATACACCTCTAAAGTTCCCGACTTCGGGCTATCCAACGTGCCATCCCACACCCAATATTCATAATTTTCCTTCCGAAACTTATACACTTTCACACCTTCTGTCGCTTTGACAGTTCCTCTACCCAAACTTAAATTACCGTTGGAACTGGTGGCGCGATAGAGAAGTTCGCGGGAAGTTTTATTCTGCCAAATATTGATGTTATAACCGCCTTGACATTTGGTACTGAGGATGAGATTAGCAGTAGAATCAGCCGAGGCTTTTAAGGAAAAATTAGCTAATACACAGATTGGCAGAGCAAGAAGTAACGCGGACTTTGCAAGTAGTTTTTTCATGGTTTTCCTTATGGTGAGAATTGTGACTTTTTTCCCACTTATACCGTATCCCAAATCTGAGTTATTCATCCCGGTATAAATTACATGGTGCGTCGCTCGTTTAATTTCGAGCTACAGCGATGATTTTTCGTGGCTCCACACCCTACAAGGGTTAGATCGTAAACGCCGTAAGTAGGGTGTGGAGCCATCAACAATCCCTGAAAAATAGCGACCATTTAAGAGCGACGCACCTTCTTATCGGGGTAGTTGTAAACAAACAAAACATTAATCTTGTAGCAATTTTTTCTCAAAATCATATTGTATCATGCCCGCTAGATTACCATAACAAAAACGGTTTGTAGTGCAAACTTCAGTCCGCTATACGGCTGCGGACTTCAGTCCGCACTACGAACCTTAATTATTGGGTTCAATTCACCTATATAGTTGACCAAAGTGCCAGGAAATACACGACTTTTCAGTTATTAAAAAATGAGACATTTTCCTTGACAGAATCGCGGCTTGTATGCAGATGATTAATCGGAAAATCCGGCTCGGAATAGCCAACCGCTAAACTGAGTAAACAATGCTGTCAAAAAAGGAGTTGTTCAGGTATTTATTGAGAATCCTCTGAACTGGATGGAGCAACAAGAGTTGAACTTAGTTCAAGAGTCTCGGTTTCTGTTCCCATTATTGGTAAAGCTGTTGTCGCAACGAAAACCATGTGAGGACTGTGAAAGGTTTGCCGCGCTTCTGGTTTTTGGAGTGCCACCATTGTTTTTACGTGTTCGTCTTCGTCGTCGCGGATATTTACGAACACGTCGTAGAGATTATCCACTTTGGGACGGCGAAATTCACGATTTGAGGTAGTTTGAACTTCTTCAAACATATAGAGATCGCCATCGCGATAAAAGTTGATTGCGACTTCGGGTGCAGCTTGAGCTTTTAGTTCCTCTTCATTTTTCTTCAAGTATTCGTCATAGGTGTGGTAGGCATGACCTTCAATCAGTTCCATCAGGTAGTAGGCGTACTGGGGAAATATCATGTAGAGCGGCACGACTACCCAGTAGTAAGCCACGGCAAGGTGTTGAGCGATGAAGCGATCGACCCACAGGCGATCGCCCCCCAACTCTTCCATAATCAACAAATGATGTAATTCGTTCCAGGTTTCAGCAAAGTGAACTTTCAACAAGTCTGCTTTGCGCCAGTAACCCAAGGTTTCGTAAAGATGCAGCACCGATAGATAGGAAAAGTAGGGCACGCGGGCGATCGTTTCTAGCATATAAAACCGAGCGTAGGAACGATTTCCGTAAACGACATCAATAATGAATACGAAAAAACTGACAATCAATCGAATCAAAACTTTCATGATTCATTCCTCAACAAGGATTTTTTGAACAGCCCGACTTGTTTAATTACTCTGCGCTTTTGATTATTTGCGCCAGTAATTGTTAGCGGCGGCGATCGTGGCAAACTCTGTCGCCACCGTCTGTCCAACGGCAATCAGCATCATGGCATCATTGCCATAAATCTCTCGCAGTTGTAACCGTTTCGCTTCATCCGGCTGAGTCATTTTGATAATCAGACGCGCCATTTTCACGGCTAATTGCCGCCCCTCTTCCGGCGTTTCGGTTAACAGCGAATTATTCGGAATCAGCGTAATTTCAGGTGGTGGGGCTGCGGGTGAATCGTTGGAAACTGTTGTGCTATTCATCTCAATATCTCAATAGTGGTGTGTTGATAGAGCTTCGACTGTTCATCTACTTCGATCGTGCAACAGCTTTGTAATTGCTTCAATGAGCTAGCTCATATTTTAAACGATTTATCCAGGACTTACTCACGGGTGGCCGGGAATCTGGTTTTTTACGAAAATTCTGCTCCGTAGTTCGCAGTAAGGGTAAAAAAGCAGGTTTCCTGGATAGAAATGCGTCAGTCCTGTTGTCGATCGCGATCGGCTGCTAACATCCTGTAAAAGTGGGTGAGCTATAAATAGATAAGACGAAACAGCATCGTTAGGCTCTCCCGGATGCTTAACGTACAATGTAGCAGATGATACTAAATATCTGAGGGCTGAACGTTGAAACCCTTGATTCTGCTAAATTATTAGCTTACATTATCACCATAAGTACGAGAGAGCCGATAATAAGTTAATGTCTATTCAAATTGCGCTTTGACGCAGGGGATGGGAGAATAGATAGAAATCCTTACCAAGGATAGTATCTAAGTTCCAGTCCTCATTTCCCATTCATAAATCAAATACTCATCTACACTGTTACCATTATTACATCTCAACTCAGGAGAGTTACATGAGCGAAATTACTCAGAGCAATACCAAAGCAGGCTGTCCCCCAGTTCCTCAGTCAATTATGACTGCAAGCAGAAAAGAACTAGATCGCGTCCCACTGAATATTGAAGGGAACTTACCAGACGAAGTACAAGGTTACGTCTTTATTGTTGCGCCAGTGGGAACCGTTGAATCAGGAGGTCTTCCATTTACAGACGGAGACTCATTCTTGAATGGCGATGGCATGGTTTACCGACTTGATTTTAATCAAAAGGGTAAAGTAATGTTAAAAACGCGGATTGTCAAGCCTCTAGATTACCATTTTGATGAGGCAACTAAGGGTACTAAGTTGGGGTTTCGCAATCAAGGTATCTTAAGGTTCTCCTTACTTCTTGGCGCGCGCAACGAGTTAAATACAGCTTTTCTGCCCGTGAAATTCTCCAAAGACGAACAGGAACGGTTATTAGTAACTTATGATGCGGGTCGTCCTTATGAAATTGATACCGATAGTCTCCATCTGGTGACACCAGTTGGGTCAAATAAAGAGTGGCGTCCTGAAGCTCCTCTGCCCTATCTTTTTCCACCCATTTTTAGTACCGCCCATCCTACTTTTGATACCTACACGGGCGAGATGTTCGCAGTTAATTATGGTAGATCGTTAGAAAATTTTCTTCAGACTATACCTTCCATTAAAGAGATAGACGAACTCTTTCCAGAAGTTCGTCAATTTTGGGAAAAATTTAAGGGTTTAGAAGATTTTGTCTATCTGATTCGCTGGGACGGAGTGACTCACTTGGAGCGGTGGACGCTGGTAAATCCTCATGGCTCACCAGTCAGCATTAAGCAAACTATCCATCAGATTGGAGTAACCGAAAAATATGTAATACTGATGGATACAGCCTTTAGCACCGGACTGGATCAGTTGCTAGGCAATCCTTTTCCAGGCGACAAGGAGCGAGAAAGAATTTTAAGGGACTTATTAGGAAGTCCACCTTCACCCGATTCTATTATTTATATCGTTAGCCGCAGCGATCTGCAAAAGGGGAAGGGGCAGCGTCCAGCCTTGAACGAACCAGAAGTTAAAGTTGTCGCGCGGAAAGTGGTAATTCCCCTCGAAGCTGCTCACTTTTTGGTGGACTATGAAAATCCTAAGGATAAAATTACGCTCCACGTAGCTCATATTTGTGCTTGGGACGTTGCTGAATGGCTGCGTCAATACGATCTTTCCGCTTATCAACCTCACAATCCCGTGCCTAAAAACTTGCCTGGGATGGAACTGAATGAGATGGACATCAGCCGTTTGGGACGCTACGTAATTGACCTAAACAACCAAGATCAAACCATCGAGCCAAAAGTTATCTGGGATATCGAATATACATGGGGGCTTGGATTATACGCCTACCTTGACCGATTACCGTCAGGTAAAACTCCCAGAAAGCTAGATAATATCTACTGGATTTCTTTCGGACTGTGGAAGGATTTAACCACCGAGTTTTTGTGCCACTTATACCGGGATTATAAGTATCAGGAAGTACCGCAGTCAGATGTTTTGGCTCTGGCTGAAAAGGGCGTACCAGCTTGCTTGCTGCGACTGGAAACGCAGTCGATGAAAATTGCCGATCGCTATGAGTTCGATCCTGGCTACATCGTCAGTTCACCGCAGTTTATGCCGCGTCGCGGTAATCAAGGTAGTTCAACTGACGGTTATATAGTTTGTACCGTTTTCACTCCCCAAAGAAATGAAATCTGGATTTTCGAGGCTGACAATTTGTCTGGCGGGCCGAAATGCAAACTGAGCCATAAATCCCTAGACTTTACATTCACATTGCATACAGCTTGGTTACAACAAATAGGATCTCGTTTATCTGAATACAAAATCTCCCTGAAAGAAGATTATGAGGACTTAGCAAAGAACTTCCAATACCCTCCGGAGTTCGAGCAAGAGATTCAGGAGTTGTTTGCTAAAGAGTTGTACCCGCGTTTTGCAAGGGAGTAAAAATTTGCTCGCAGCTAGATTTATGGAGAATCGGGCTGGGAGCTATAATAGTTTATTAAAAGGTAAAGGTAAAAATTAATGATAGGTATTTCAGGTTACGAAATTAGAGAAAAGATTTACGACGGGGTTAGAACGGTTGTTTACCGAGGTATAAGAAATCGGGAGCAAAAACCTGTTATCGTTAAAATAATAAGAGAGGAACATCCTACCCTAGAACAAATCACCAATTTAAGACAAGAATTTATACTTACTCAAAATTTAGATTGTGCAGGGATTGTCAAAACATATAGGTTAGAAACTTATCAGAATAGTTTTGCTCTAATATTAGAAGATTTTGGCGGTCAGTCATTCTATGAGTTTATGGCAGCAAATCGACTGTCATTAAGCGAGTTTTTGAGAGTAGCGATCGCTCTATCCGAAACTTTGATCTATCTCCATCAAGTACCGATCATTCACAAAGACATTAAGCCCTCAAATATCATTATCAATCCAGCGACCGGAAAAGTAAAACTGACTGACTTTAGTATTTCATCGCGCTTGGAATTGAAAAACCAAAGCATTAGCAATCCCAACTTGCTAGAAGGGACTCTCGCTTATATGTCACCCGAACAAACGGGGAGGATGAATCGAGCAATTGACTACCGCACCGACTTCTATTCTTTAGGAGTGACTTTCTATGAAATACTGACCAACCAGTTGCCATTTAATACCACCGATCCGATGGAGTTGGTTTACTGTCATATTGCCAAACAACCCGTCCCACCTAAAGAGGTAGCAGAAATTCCTCAAGCGGTTTCAGATATTGTGATGAAATTATTAGCAAAAAATGCGGAAGACCGATATCAAAGTGCGGCGGGATTAAAATTTGACCGGGAAACTTGTTTGCAGCAATTGCAGACAACTGGTCAGATTGAAAACTTTCCCATCGGTCAACGCGATCGCGGCAACCAATTACTCATTCCCCAGAAGCTTTATGGCAGAGAAACCGAAGTCCAAATTCTTCTAGATGCCTTTGGGCGAGTCAGCCTTGGTGCCACCGAGATGATGTTGGTTTCCGGGTATTCCGGGATTGGTAAAACTTCAATTGTCAATGAAGTTCATAAACCAATTGTAGCAGCGAGGGGGTATTTTATTGCGGGTAAATTTGACCAATTTAAGCGCAATATTCCCTATGCAGCTTTAATCCAAGCATTTCAAGAATTAGTTCGTCAGCTATTAACCGAAAGTTCCGAACAGATTGCTGTTTGGAAAGAAAAATTATTAAAAGCGCTAGATAATAACGGTCAAGTTATTATTGATGTTATCCCCGAAGTAGAACTAATTATCGGTAAACAGCCGGAAGTTCCTCAACTGGGATCTTCGGAATCGCAAAACAGATTTAATCGGGTATTTCAACAATTCATTCGCGTTTTTTGTCAACCCGAACACCCGCTAGTAATATTCCTAGACGATTTACAGTGGGCAGATTCGGCATCTCTAAAGTTAATCCAACTCTTAGTCACTGACCCAGATAACAAATATTTGTTAACGATTGGAGCTTATCGAGATAACGAAGTAAGTCCCGTTCATCCTTTAATTCAAACGCTAGAAAAAATTCAAGAAAATGAAACGGTGGTGAATAATATCACCATTCAGGCCCTGGCTTTGGATAGCGTCAACCAATTAATCGCCGACACTCTCGATGCCAGCGTAAACTCAGAGCAAATCAAGCTTTTTTCTGAATTACTTTTTAATAAAACCCAAGGAAATCCGTTTTTCTTAACGCAGCTACTCAAAACCCTGTACTCCGAAAATCTGCTGGTTTATCAAGTAGATACAGACCGCTGGGAGTGGGATATTCAACAAATCCAAGCAATTGGTCTCGCAGATTTCAATATCGTTGAACTGGTTGCCCGAAATATTCGCAAACTCCCAGAAATAACCCAGAAATTATTAAAACTAGCGGCTTGTATCGGCAACCAATTTAATTTAGAAGTTTTATCAATGGTCAACGAAGAATCAAACTTAGTGACGGCTGCTCATTTGTGGGAGGCAATGCAAGCGGGTTTGATTCTGCCGCTGTCTGAAAATTACAAAATTCCTCTAGTATTTGCCCAGGAAGAGTTGGCATCTGTACGGGATATCAAAGTTGAATACAAATTTTTGCACGACCGAGTGCAGCAAGCAGCTTATTCTTTGATTCCAGAATCGGAGAAAAAAGCCACTCACCTAAAAATTGGTCAACTGTTGCTGAATAATACAACAGAGCAAGAGCGAAAAGATAATATTTTTGCTCTGGTTAACCAACTGAATTTTGGCACAGATTTGCTAACTAATCAGTCCGAAAAAGATGAGTTGGCTGAATTAAACCTGATCGCCGGACAGAAAGCAAAGGCCGCGACTGCGTATGAAGTTGCTGTTAATTATTTGAATGTAGGTATAGAACTCCTGAGTCAAGATAGCTGGGAAATTAGATACGAGCTGACATTTGATTTTTATCTGGAAGTGGCGGAAGCCGAATATCTCAATGCCAATTTAGAACGAGCAGTAATTTTGTGCGATAGCACTCTCAAAAAAGCCAAAACAATCCTCGAACAAGTCAACTTATATGTGCTGAAAATTAGGCTTGAACTCGCTAAAAACCAGATTAAATCTGCTTTAGATACGGGGCTACAAGTTCTAGAAATACTGGGAGGGACAATATCTCAATTACCCCCGCAAGAACTTAATATTGAGGAGTTAGCTACGCTGCCAAAAATGACCGAGCCCTACAAGCTGGCGGCTATGGAGCTTTTAGTTCTGATTTTCCCACCAGCTTGCTTCGCAGAAAGCCCGCTATCGCTACCAATTCTATATACTATGATCGAACTTTCTCGTCAGTATGGGAATTCGCCACAGTGTACTTTTGCCTATTCTATTTACGGAGTACTGGTGTGTTGGCTCATACCAGATATAGATTTTGCCTATCAACTTGGTAAACTTTCTTTACAAGTATTAGAGCAGTTAGATGCCAAAGAGTTTCGTTCTAAAATATTGGTTAATGTTTCCATCTGTATTACGCACTTCAAAAAGCATACTAGGGAAACTATAGAACCCCTTCGTCAAGCAATTAATAGCGGCTTAGAATTTGGAGATATAGAATATGCTTGTCATGCTGCTGATTACTACTGCGCTCATCTGTTTTTTAATGGCGATCATCTAGACTACGTGCAAGAACAACAAAAACACTATATTGATTTTGCCGATAATTTTTCCCAAGAATATCAGTTTTATCTGCTCAAAATAATTGGTCAATTAGTCGCAAATTTACGAGGCATAACAGATAATAGCCTAATTTTAACTGGTGAATTTTTGAATGAGGGAGAAGCTATTGCTTATTTGACAAAAATTAATAATTTAATGTCTTTATTTAGAGTGCTTTTTGCAAAAACCCTACTTTGCTATTTATTTAAAGATTATAAAAATGCTATAATTAATGCTAAAACAGCGTTAAATAATTCAATGCTTGTTCAAGCTAACATTAGCTTTAATAACCATGTTTATTACTATTCTCTGGCTCTTTTAGCTCAGTATTTTCAGGAAAGTGAGGAAAAGCAGCAACAATATCTGAAACAAGTAGAAGAAAATCAGGAAAAGATGAAATATTGGGCGCAACATTGCCCAATGAATTACCAGCATGAGTATGACTTAGTAGAAGCAGAAAAAGCCCGCGTCTTAGGGCAATCTTTCTCAGCAATGGAATATTACGACCGGGCGATAGATGGAGCCAGGGAAAATGGATACGTCCAGCACGAAGCCCTCGCCAATGAACTAGCAGCAGAATTTTATTTAACTTTAGGTCGTCAGAAAGTAGCGCGTACCTATCTAATTGACGCTTACTATGCTTATATTCGCTGGGGAGCCAAGGCAAAAGTTAAAGATTTAGAAGAGCGCCATGCTGAATTACTCGCACCAATCGTCGGTAGAAAAAATAGCCTTCCGAGTGGAGGAGACGAAATGATTGTTCAGACCAGAAATACTGTCATTTCTACCAATTTAGGTGCTGCACAAGCTCTGGATTTATCAACAATTATCAAAGCCTCCCAAGCGCTCTCAGGGAAAGTTCATCTGGATGAATTGCTCTCGAATTTGATGCAAATATTGCTGGAAAACGCGGGAGCAGAAAAATTTTATTTCCTCATACCTGACCCAGCAGGTGAGTGGAAAATTGAAGCTCAATGTACGGGTGAACGATGTCAATTAATCTCCAAGTCAGCGACTGAAAGTCAAGAGATTCCTATCTCGCTGATTAATTATGTAGAACGCACGCAAGAAACTCTTGCGATTGATGATGCAACGACTGAAACCAGGTTTGCATCTGACCCGTATATTATTCAGCAGCGACCTAAATCTATCTTGTGTAGCCCCCTGATCGATCGAGGTAAGTTGATGGGCATCCTATACCTAGAAAATAATTTAACAGCGGGGGCTTTTACGCGCGATCGCCTAGAAGTCCTCAACATCATTTCCGCCCAAGCTGCAATCTCCATCGAAAATGCCCGCCTCTATCAAACTTTAGAAGAAAAGGTGCAACAACGCACCGCCCAACTCGCCCAAGCCAACCAGGAAATTAGCGCCCTCAACGACAAACTTAAAGCCGAAAACATCCGCCTCAGTGCTGAGTTAGAAGTCACCAAACGACTGCAACAAATGATCTTGCCCAAACAATCAGAACTAGATAAAATTAAAGGATTAGAAATAGCTGGATATATGCAACCTGCCGATGAAGTTGGCGGCGACTACTACGACGTGCTAACCCAAAATGATCAGGTAAAAATTAGCATCGGCGATGTTACCGGACATGGTTTAGAAAGTGGCGTATTAATGATTATGGCGCAAACCGCCGTCCGCACTCTCCAACAAATGAAGGAAACCGATCCGGTGAAGTTTCTTGATGTGTTAAACCGCACCCTTTATGCCAATATCGAGCGCATCGACTCGTCTAGAAACATGACCTTGGCTTTGTTAGATTATCAAGATAGTAACCTTACCCTCAGCGGTCAACATGAAGAAATAATTGTAGTCCGTACTGATGGTAACATCGAACGTATCGATACAATGGAACTCGGCTTTCCTCTGGGATTAGAGGAAGATATTTCGGGTTTTGTTTCCCAAATTCAAGTGCATCTTAATCCAGGGGATGTAGTAGTGCTTTACACAGATGGAATTACCGAAGCTGTAAATATAAATCGAGTGTATTACGGCATAGAAAGATTGTGCCAAGTGGTGAAAGAAAATCGCCACAAAACGGTTGAAGAAATTCGACAAGCAGTAATTGATGATGTGCGGCAACATATTGACAAGCAGAAAGTTTTTGACGACATTACGTTGGTAGTCCTAAAACAGAAATAACGCAAGTTGGTCCTGGGGAATTGGTCCTGGGGAATTGGTAATTGGTAATTGGTAATTGGTAATTGGTAATTGGTCATATCAAGTTTGGTTGCACCGTCCTGGGTATAGTGGGGGTGCAGCCGATCGGGACGAAGAGGCTCGCTCCATTGCCTTCCTTGGACGCGACTTCTCCAAAGTCCTAAATTGGGCGATCGCCCAATTTACCGCAAACATTCACCTAAAATCCACAAATCCCCAAAAACATCAACCAACTTGTGGTAAAGTTTTGTGTCGATTGCTTTGCGTCAAGGCAATCTTCTGCAAGTTCAGTTAAACGCGCTCACAGCTATGTTTTTGCCAATTCTACCCTTAGCTCAAGCAATCCCGACACCTCCCGCCCAAGAACTCATCATCCAGCCAGAAGTCCCGCTACCGGAAAACGAACTGGATTTGCCACAACCGCAGACAACGGCCCCGCTAAACACAGTCATGCAGCCCCAGCAAGTGCGCGTTTTGCCGGGACAACTCGATAGCATCCCCGTTTTCAACAGCAACAGCCCGGAAGTTGTGCAAACCGAAGGCATTTTGCTCTCCACATTTCCGCAAGAAGAAAAACAAGTACCTTCTGCACACTTAAACTTTGCCTTCAAAGGCCGATTTGACATCTTCGCCCACCACATCGCCAAAGCTAAAAATCGCGCCGAAACTCGCACCTTATTTCAAGGCATAATTGTCTACAATCCCAACTCGGAACCTGTTACTTTAAATGTATTGCAAGGAGCGACATATTTAACTCGGCCGGATGCTTTGTTTGTCGATTTGCCGTCGTATTTAGAAAATCGATTCGGCACTGTGTTTGCGGGGCCTGGCAGCCGCATCACGAGCGATGTGCTGCGGGGATACAGACAAGCCATTTTGCCTGCTGCGATCGAGATTCCGGCTCTGCAGAGCCGAATGCTGATGAATTTGCCGATACCTGTGGGGAATGTCACGCCTGCTTCCAACGGGCGATCGACTTTAATGCGAGTGTCGAGCAGCAACTCGGTTTACGTAGCTAGTTTAGCCATGTTTGCTCCTCAAACTAAAGAAGGAGTCGAGCAATATCCGACTTTAGAACAGTGGGAAAATATTTTAAATACCAAAGGTTTAGCGGGGCCGAGAGATTTGGCTCCAACTCCGACAGGCGAAAATCCCGAGCAAAAAATTTACGGCCGCGTGGCGGGAGTAGCTGAAGGTTCCGAGTGGAAAGCTAAAATTACTGACAATTCGAGAACCGATTATTTAACCGTTCCCAAGCGCGGCGAATCATTTTCCTATGCTTTGAGCACTACTGATACGGGTACTTTTGGGACGGGTCAAATTCAAAGCGCTAAAATGTTAGCTCGCTATCCCGATACTGCTTATTTTGCTCACGGTAATTACGGGATTCAATACAATTTAACTTTTCCGCTTTACAACAAGTCTCGCGAACCCCAAGCTGTTAGCATTAGAATGCAAACACCGATTAAAGCAAATACAGAATCGGCGGGATTGATGTTTTACGAGCCGCCGGAAAATCGGATATTTTTTCGAGGTACGCTGCGGGTGATGTTTAATGATGATACGGGCAAGACTTTGACGCGCTACATTCACATCGTGCAGCGCCGGGGACAGCAGGGGGAACCTTTGGTGAATGTGAATATGAAGCCGGGGGAACGCCGTTTGGTGCAGGTGGATTTCTTGTATCCGCCGGATGCGACGCCGCCGCAAGTTTTGACTGTGCGATCGAGTAATTAGTTGGTGGTTGACTGTATATTTACGCTGTCCGAAACGCGGTTGAATTTCTAAAAACAAAAAGTTCGATCGCTACTCGACGGGCTCGCCCTTAACATACAAAGATTCGAGAAACTTAACGGCTTCATCAAGCACAGCTTCCGGTAACTTTTCAACAATCGCGATCGCTTTTTGACGGGTTTCTCGATCGACTGCGGTTGGTTCCTGCGAGTCAGTGTCTGCTAAACCGCTATGTTCAAATGGCTTTTGCTTTGATAAAGCTGTTTCTGGAGTGACAAAAATGCCAACATCTGCCGGAAGTTCGACAGTTTCACGATTGTAGTATTTGACAACCAGATTTGTCACATTCATCGCTACCCGCTGATTAAATCGGAAAACTTCTGAAAAAGTGCGTGAAGCGAAGCTATCCCGTAGGGAATCGCCGCGAGTAGTCTGAAGTAAATGTTCTCCCACTTGATTGACTTCTGTTGTAAAAATAAATTTGTGTGTATCCGTACCAACTGACACCAAAACCTGGTGAGTATTAGGTTCGCTCGCAGGTTGAATAGACAAAACTTGCACTTTCATCGTATTAATGAGTAAACTGCTTGAAGGTTCCAGTAATTTAAAAACTCTTCTAATTCCATTTTATATTTTGTAGCATTCCAAGGGTCACGAATCAGAATTTTTCCTGTATCGTCGAGTCCATCAACAATGACTATATGCCCTAAGTCAGCTAAAGTTTCCCACAAAATAGCAGCCCAAGAACCAGTGCTAATTAATACCTCAACTATTTCAGAATTTGTTGCCCCAGGAATAGACATAGTACCGCCCAACCAAAATCTAGAACTGTTTGTATCCAGAGTATTGAGTGCGATGGCTAAATCTTCAATATTGACAGGTACTCCAGTTTCAGCGGCAATTAAAGATTGGTTCGCACCATTAATTCCGCGATCGCCAAGGAGCATTTCACCGCAAGCAGGGCCAGATGATAACTTATCTTGTTGTTGGACGACATCCCGATCGGCTATTTCATCAATAACTTGCCAATTGCCACCGGCTCCAGACAATCCTGCCATAACATCAGTCTATCATTTATCTATTTTATCTGCTTTACCAAACTGTGTCTATATTCGATAATGAGATATTTGGTGAAAAAATAGTCAAAATCTCCCTTTTACCTTCCTTGGGTAAAAGGGAGATTTAGGACGATCGCTAAAGAGTCAAAGATTGAGGATTTGTCTCAATCAATTTCGCTAAATCTTGCAAGAATGCCGCAGCATCAGCACCGTAAATAATCCGGTGGTCGCAAGTAATATTCACCTGCATTTGGCGCTTCACTCCCATCAAGCCTTCCTCGTTGGCCACGACTTGCGGCCGCGAGGAGCCGATCGCCAAAATCGAGCCTTGATTCGGCGGCAAAATCGCGTCAAACTTATCTACTCCATACATTCCCAAATTGGAAAGAGTAAAAGTTCCCGTGCTGTATTCGTCAGGTTTTAACTGTTTGGCGCGGGCGCGATCGACTAAATCCTTCCAACTGCGGGAGAGCGAATAGATGTCCAGGCGATCGGCATTTTGCAACACCGGCGTAATCAAACCGCCGCCATCCATCGCCACCGCTACCGCCACATTAATATCAGCGCGGTGTTGAATTCCCGACTCTACATAACAAGCATTGAGCAGAGGATGTTTTTGTAAAGTTACCGCTACTGCTTTCGCCAGCATAGCCGTCATCGTGACGCCTTTCGACTTAATTTGTTTGTAGAGTTTGTCGAGATTGTCAGTAGTAATTGTATAGCCGACGCGGAAACAGGGCACGCTCAAACTTGCTTCCATATTGCGGACTACCGCATTTTGCAGCGCGTTCATCGGTACTCTGTTACCGGAAAGCGCCACCGCCGGGACTGGTGCGGGTGCGGGTTTGGCTGCTGCGGGTGCGGGTGCGGGTGCTGCGCTTGGAGGTGCTGCGGGTGCGGGGACTGTTACCGGTTGCTGAACCGGAGCGGGTTGGGCTTTGCCGGCTGCTGCTTCCACATCCTCTGCAACAATCCGACCGTTGGGGCCGCTGCCTTTGATCGAATTTAAATCTACTTTAAATTCTTTGGCTAACTTGCGAGCGCGGGGAGAAACGACGCTGCGGCCGTTTTGGCGGCTGACATTTTGCTGCAAACCCACTGATGCTGTAGCTGCGACAGGAGCGGGGGCTGCTGCTGCTGGGGCTGCGGCTGCTGGGGCGCCGGCTCCTTGTTTCTGGGCTTCTGCGATTTCGGCTTCTGTTTCTGCTACTAGGGCGATCGCAGCTCCGACTGGAGCAACTTCGCCTGCTGGTACAATAATTATTGCTAGATAGCCTTCGTAGAAAGACTCGACATCCATGTCGGCTTTGTCGGATTCAACTACGACTACCGTTTCGCCTTTTTCTACTTTGTCCCCGGCGGATTTGACCCAGGAAACAATTTTGCCCTCTGTCATGGTAGAGCTCAGGGCTGGCATGAAAACTTCGCGAATCATCTGTAAAAAGTCCTTGTGAGTTGGTAATTGGCGATCGGTATTTGGCAATTGATAATTGGCGATCGGCAATCGGCAATAATTATTATTATGCCAGCGTCTAGTCCGAAGATGTGCGGCTATCAACTCAAAATTACCTACCAATTACCAATTATCCATTACCAATTACCAATTTCTAAGTTCTAAATATCACCTCGAATTTCTTCGACGATGCCGTCGCGGAGCAGAACTTCTACTTGCATTTTTTGAATCAAGTTTTCTCCCAGCCCGACAGTGAACGTGCCGTCAATTTGACCTTGACTCACTTCTTGTTCGAGGTCTAGCACCTGCACTTGCTGAAGCTGTTGCAGGTTTTGGTTTTTCTGTTCTAGCAGTTCGCTCTTTCTTTGATTCACCTGCACTTGAATGTTTTCTATTTGCTGCATTACTTGCGGCCCGGGCGGTTGCAGGCTTTGCTTTTGGATTTCTGAAACCATCCGCTGCCCTTGCATTTCTAGTTGTTGTAGCTGAGAATCTATTTGATTGATTTGGGCTTGGAGTTGCTGTTGAGCTTCTTCTTTCCAGCGGGGAGTAACGACGACTTTAACGTTAATCGATCGCTTCAAGAGTAATTGTGGTTCCATAAATTTGTTGCTTGTCAATTGGGAATTGAGAATTGGGAATTGGGAATTGGGAATTGGGAATTGGGAATTGGGAGTTGGTCCTGGGGAATTGGATGCGACTAACTGCTAGTTGCTAATTATTCAAAAGCTATTAGCCGTCAGCCTGTCCCCGTCTTCAATCTCCTGTCGCTTGTCCCGATTCCCGATGAAGAAGGGAATATTTTCAAAACATCCCGTCAATCATATCGCGGTAGTGTTCCGTCACAACCGGACGCTTAATTTTCAGGGTCTGGGTCAACATTCCATTTTCCATCGAAAACGGCTCCTGAATCAACCGGAACGGGCCGATCCGATCGTCCGCGCGGTATCCGGGGCGATTTTGCACCTCCCGGTTTAATTCTTTGCGGAATAAGTCTTGAATTGTCTTGCTATTCCAGTCAATTTCGTGTATTGGCGGATTCTGAGTTTCGGCCCATTTGAGCACAGCTTCTGGATTGGGGACAATTAAGGCGCCGATCGATTTTTGGTCTTGACCCACTACCATAATTTGGTCGATGTAGGGGCTGCGGACGCAGGCGTCTTCGATCGGCTGCGGTTCGATGTTTTCGCCGTTGCTGAGGACGATCGTATCTTTAGCCCGCCCAGTCAAAACTAAGTCGTTTCCCGGTGTCAGCCAGCCCAAATCCCCGGTGTCGAACCAGCCGTTTGAGTCAATGGCTTTGGCGGTAGCTTCGGGATTGAGATAGTAGCCCTGCATGATTTGCGGCCCGCGCCCCAATACCAAGCCGCGATCGCCTGTGGGCAGTTGCTGTCTGGTTTCCGGGTCTACTATTTTAATCTCGGTATGGGCGATCGGCTGCCCGGCCGAACCTTTAAGATTGTGCCAAGGGCGGCGGACTGTCAAAACCGGAGATGTTTCGGTTAAACCGTATCCCACTAACAGACCGATATTTGCTATTTCAAAGAAATTATCTAAATGCGCGGCCAAAGAACCGCCGCCGCTAATCGCCCACTTAAAACGTCCTCCCGTAGCTTCCCGGACTTTTTGATAAACCAGTTTTTCGGCGATCGCGTGCACGGGAGACAACAGAATGCTTTTGATGCGGGCGATCAGTTTTTCCGAAGCAGAAGCAGGTTTCAAACTGAGAGTTAAACCTTGGAAAATGCGGCGGGCTTCGATGTATTGCTGGCTGGCAGATAACAGGAAATTTACCAATTTTTGTTTGTTGGGCGGCTGTTCCCTAAATTGCTTTTGTACTGCCTCGTAAATCGATTCCCAGATGCGCGGAACGCTGACCATGTACTGGGGTTTGCAGGTTTTAAAGTCTTGTTTGAAATAGCGAATATTGGTGTAAATTTGCGTGCATCCTTGGGAAAGCAAAAAGTATTCGACGCTGCGTTCGTAGGCGTGCCAACTGGGGAGGATGCTGAGGGCGCAGTCGCCGGCTTCGGGCTGGAGAATTGTGCCGAAGGTGGTGACTTGGTGCAGCAGGTTCCCGTGAGTCAGCATGACGCCTTTGGGTTTGCCCGTGGTGCCGCTGGTGTAGAGGAGGGTGGCGAGGGTTTGCTGGTTGCGATCGGCGGGTTTGAGGGGGCGGTTGGCGCCTGTGGCCATGACTTGGGAAAATTTGACTGTGTTGAGAGTTTTGCTGGTTTCTGGTTCTTCGTCGGAGAGGAGGACGATGAGTTCGATCGGCAAATCGGGGAGGCGGGCTTGGAGTTTTTTGAGTAATGCCAGGTTTTCGACTACTAAAGCGGTACTGCCGCTGTCTTGGATGATGTAGAGGAGTTCTTCGGGGTCGGCGGTAGCGCCTCGAACGGCGTTGGCGGCCCCGGCGGTCATGATGCCTTGGTCGGCTATCAGCCAGCGGGGGCTGTTGTCGGCGAAGAGGGCGACGCGGGGAGGGACGGCTTCTGCTGGGTTTGCATTGATGCCGAGGGCTTGCAAGCCGCTGGCGAATTGCTGGATTTGTTGGTAGAGGTCGGTGTAGGTAAGCTTGATTTCTGGGTTGCTGTGGGGATCGTGGAGGGCGACGGTTTGGGGAAAGCGCTGTTTGACGATCGCCCAAATCTCTGGTATCGATCGAATGCCAGTATAGTCGATCGTCCGGCTGAGGTTGGCGCGTTCAATGTCGCTCATTTGATACGGTGTGTTGTTCATCAGGATTTTTGCGATTTGTGTGAGATTAAAGTGTTGTTTCTGAATCTAGTATTAATGTATATCTGAAGGGGCGCGATCGAACCGGGACAGTTTGCCTACCTGTCTGTACCTGAGAGAGGCTATTTTTTGTTAGTTGTTGTTATCTTTTCATCGATCGGGCTGAGGCAGAAACCGGGTTTTTTGCAAAATCTTCGATCGCCACCTTTAATATCGATAAAAAACCCGGTTTCTTTGGTATCGATCCGCAATCATCCATTTAGCAAACAAAGTTAAACAGAAATATATGAATTTACGAAAGTTGATAGTAGTTGCTTTGAGTGCGATCGTAGCATTATCTGGAAATGCGCTTTACCCCGAAATTGCGAGGGCGCAAGCGGGAAACAATAGGCGAACATTTGCGGATTGGTGCCGCCAAAAAGCTGATTTGAGTCCTCAAGCTAAACATACTGTTGATGTGTTGTTGAAGGAAGCAGAGACTAATGATTGCGATGCGGCCGATCGGAAACTTTCGAGTCTCACGGTACTCAACCTCGCCGGCTTTGAAATCAGTGATATCAAACCGCTAGCATCCTTGAGTAACCTTAAGGATCTCTTCCTCAACAATAATCAAATCAGCGACATCAAACCGCTAGAATCTTTGACTAACCTGACTTTGCTCAACATCAGAGAAAATCAAATCAGCGACATCGAAGCGCTAGCATCCTTGACTAACCTGACTGGG
Source organism: Microcoleus sp. ARI1-B5 (assembly GCF_036705795.1). Classification (NCBI taxonomy): domain Bacteria; kingdom Bacillati; phylum Cyanobacteriota; class Cyanophyceae; order Oscillatoriales; family Microcoleaceae; genus Microcoleus; species Microcoleus sp. ARI1-B5. The sequence goes on along the minus strand of NZ_JAUBVK010000009.1, from coordinate 185,090 downwards.
GTCATCCTCAGCGACAATCAAATAAGCGACATCAAACCGCTAACATCCTTGACTAACCTGACTAAGCTCATCCTCGACAAGAATCAAATCAGCGACATCAAACCGCTAGCATCCCTGACTAACCTGACTGAACTCTGGCTCAACAAGAATCAGATCGGAGACATCAAACCGCTAGCATCCTTAACTAACCTGACGAGGCTCTACCTCGAAGGAAATCAAATCAGCGACATCAAACCGTTAATACCCTTGACTAACGTTAGGGCGCTATGGCTTGAAGGAAATCAAATCAGCGACATCAAACCGCTAGCATTCTTGATTAACCTGACTTTGCTCACCCTCACCAACAATCAAATCAACGACATCAAACCGCTAGCATCCTTGACTAAACTGAATTGGCTCATCCTCGACAAGAATCAAATCAGCGACATCAAACCGCTAGCATCCCTGACTAAACTAACTCGGCTCAACCTCGACAAGAATCAAATCAGTGACATCAAACCGCTACAATCCTTGACTAACCTGACTTCGCTCAGCCTCGGCAATAATCAAATCAGTGACATCAAACCGCTAGCATCCTTGACTAACCTGACTGTGCTCGACCTCAGCTTAAATCAAATCAGCGATATCAAACCGCTAGCATCCTTGACTAACCTTAAGAGTCTCTACCTCGACAAGAATCAAATCAGCGACATCAAACCGCTAGCATCCCTGACTAAACTAACTCGGCTCAACCTCGACAAGAATCAAATCAGCGACATCAAACCGCTAGCATCCCTGACTAAATTAATAAATCTCGAACTCAGCGGAAATCCGATCGCACCCAAAACTTGCCCTCTCAAGCCAGAGTCTATCTGTGGCTGGTAACTCTGAAATTAAATGTTCAAACTTTTATGAATTTGGTTGCTTTTTTAAACGCGATCGATCGTTCAACCGTATATTACCAGCGATCGATCGTACCTAAATATTAGATTCCTTTATTCAGGCCTGATGTAAGTACCTAAAAATTCCAGTTGATTCATCATTTCTTCCGCAGACTTGCTAGCAATCAAATTCAACAAACCGCGCAACTGTTCGCCGACAGAATAACTTTGTCGCGGCACAACAATAATTCCTGCATGACTGTTACCTACTGCAATAAAGCTCCCGTGCAGCCGACAGAAATCTCGACTATTAAAAGTATAAATGACTCGACCTTGCTCTGTTGCCCATATCAATTGTTCTTCATCTATACGTCCTAAATTATTGGCATCTGAGACAGTTACTACATCAATTCCATTTTCTCGCAAGGCTTGCACGAAAGCTTTTCTGAGCGTATCTTCATCTAAATACAAACGAATCTGGCTCATTAAATTCTCCCAGCCCTGCGATCGGCTTCCAATCGCTCGTACTCAGCTAATTCGGCAGCTAAATCAGCCTCAATTTCCTTGCGGTTAGCGTGATAGTAAGATAGCGCTGCATAAATTTGTGCTAAATTTAAATAGGAAATTTCTTCAAGTATTGCTTCTGGGCTCATCCCTTGTTGATGCCAAACGGCAATTTGAGCGATAGAAATTCTAGTTCCCGCAATGCGGGGACGCCCTCCACAGGTTTCAGGCGTACTGACAACCAGCGTGCCGATGTCGATCGCAGTTGTTGACATACTTACCTCTTACGAAAAACTCAAATAAGCCAAAATATCCTGTTGTGTAAAACAGGGGAAATTATCTAGGATTTCTCGATCGTTCATCCCAGAAGCAAGATATTCCAACAGGTTATTAACCGTAATTCTCATGCCTCGAATACAAGGTTTACCACATCGCTTACCAGGTTCGATCGTCACGATATTAGCGATGTTTTGTTTTGACATGGCATTTTCCCTTTAAATTCTGTTCTCAATTTTAGCACAAACAGGACTTACGCATAGGTGTTTTGCAGTCATCGAAAAAGAGAAGTTGGATTTCGGGTGTCTCGTCAGTCATCAATACCATCCCACAGTTCGGAAATAGGATGCAATTTGCCTTCTTGAACTTGCTGCATGGAGTTGCGGAGGCTGGCTAGGACGAGTTCGGCTGGTTCGTCATCCGGATCTGCGGGCGGAGTGACGATATTGCGATCGATTAATATTTGGTAGAAATCGTCCGCTGAAATTTTAGCGAGTTGAGAGGCTTTATCTAAACTGAGGCTGTGTTGCTGGTAAAGTCCGATCGCCAATTCAATCCGCACATCGGCTTCAGTCAGGGGGAGATTGTCGGGAAGGGCGATCGTAATTTGCATGGATTGTAATTGTTTGTTTTAATTGTATTTTACGGGCGATCGCTCTTCTTGTTAAGACAAGATGCGATCGGTTGCAACACCAAATCCGGGTTGACTGTACTCTCGATCGTCTCTCCCCTCTCTCTGTACTCTCTGCGCCCTCTGCGGTTAATTATAAAAATAAAAGGTTTTTCGCAAACTGACCTACTTTACATGAGAGCATTCGCAGAAGCCCGACGAGCAAATAGTCCAGCAAGCTGCTGGACAAATTCCCTTTTTGCTTTCACGCTCATTGTGGCTCCAGAATAATTGTGCAACGCAGCGTTGCATAATTTCTTCATCCGGATATGCTTCTGCCTAGGATTCTGTAATACCAAGTCCAGCTATGATACCCCCTTTATTTCTTAAACCCGCGCAGGCGGGTTTTGTTTGTCTAGAAGCGATTTCAATCGCCGAGTATTATAGGGAATATCTAACCCGGATGCGGTTACAACGGCGCTACTTTATCGCGTTCAACCTCCTCGCTGGGAGCCGTTTTTCCATTCAAACTCGTGCCATCATGGGGCGGATGTTCCGATCGATCGCGTTTCTTAAAGCGATCGCGAGTCGAGACAATCACCACATACAGCACCGGCACCACAAACAAACTCAAAACAGTAGAAACAACCATCCCCCCCGCGATCGCATTCCCCAGCGATCTCCGACTTGCAGCCCCCGCACCTTCCGGGTTAACCAGAGGAAGAATCCCCAAAACAAACGCCAAAGAAGTCATCAAAATCGGTCGCAAACGCTCTTGAGATGCCTCAACTGCTGCCTTAGCAATTGGATAGCCCCGCTCCCGCAACTGGTTAGCAAACTCCACGATTAAAATCGCATTTTTACTCGACAATCCAATCAACATCACCAAACCAATTTGGCAATAAACATCATTCGCCAAACCCCGCACCGACTGAGCTAACAGCGCACCTAAAATCGCCAGAGGAACCGCCAGCAAAATAATAAAAGGATCGACATAATTTTCGTACTGAGCAGCCAAAACCAAGAACACAAAAACCAGCCCCAAACCAAAAATAATCGGCGCTTGACCCCCCGACTCAATTTCTTCTAAAGAAGTCCCCGACCATTCATAGCCAAAACCCGACGGCAAAACTTGAGCCGACACCTTTTCCATCGATTTAATTGCCTGTCCAGAACTCGCTCCCGGAGCCGGAGAACCATTAATTTCAATTGACCTAAATAAATTGTAGTGGTTGACAGTTTGGGCTCCCACTACCGGAGTCAACTTCACCAAATTGCTCAAAGAAATCATTTCATTCTTTCCAGAGCGGACATACAATTTACCAATATCTTCAGGATTAGCGCGAAACTGTTTATCCGCCTGCACGTACACCCGATAATTGCGCTGCTGGAGAGTAAAATCGTTCACATACTGCGAACCCAGAGCCGTTTGTAGCGTACTGAAAATATCATTGAGAGAAATATCCAAAGCCTTAGCTCGATTGCGGTCAACTTCCACAATTAACTGAGGCGTATTAGCAGCAAACGTACTAAATACCCTCTGCAATCCCGGCGTCTGATTCGCCTGCTTCAAAATCCCACCCATCGCCTGAACCATAGCATCTAAACCGCTGTTTCCTTTGCGATCTTGAAGTTGAAATTGGAAGCCTCCAAATTGACCTAAACCTTGAATAGCCGGCGGATTCACCGGGAAAATTCTAGCTTCGGGAATCGCCGAAAGTAGACCCCCCAACTTACCAATAATCGCTTGTACGCTTTGACCTTCTCCATGACGATCCTTCCATGCTTTAAGCGTAGTAAAGATAATACCCTGGTTAGAAGTGCTACCGCTAAAACCAAAGCCACCCACAGAGAAAGTCCCTAAAACTTCAGGAAGTTTAAGAATTTCTTGCTCAACTTCATCCATCACTTTGCGAGTATATTGCAGCGAAACTCCTTGGGGGCCTTGAATGATTGTCAGAAAATAGCCCTGATCTTCTTCCGGAATAAATGCTGTGGGCACTGATAGGTAAAGCCAAGCTGTTACTCCCAGAGAAGCGATGAACAGCAGAGTAACAAGTGTTTTAATTCCCACGAGAAATATCAGCAACTCGCGATATTGGCGGCGCGTCCAATCAATGGCGATATTAATGCGATCGAACACCCAACCCAGCGGGCCGCCAAACTTCTGTCCCCGCCGCAGCAGGAGAGCGGAAAGAGAAGGCGTGAGGCTAATGGCAATAAAGGTAGAAAGCGTTACAGAAAAGGCAATTGTCAGTGCAAATTGTTTGTAAAGTGCTCCCGTAGTTCCGGGAAAAAAGGCCACTGGTACGAACACTGCCATCAACACTAAGGAAGTCGCAATTACTGCACTAAAAAGCTCCCGCATTGACTCGGAAGCTGCTTGGCGGGGATTCATTCCTTGGCGGATCAGGCGATCGATATTTTCTACCACGATGATAGCGTCATCCACCACCAACCCCGTCGCTAATGTCAGACCAAACAAAGATAAACTGTTAATTGTAAATCCAAAAATCTTGATAAAAGCAAAGGTTCCAATCAAAGAAATCGGAATAGCGATCGCGGGAATAATCGTAGTGCGCCAGTCTTGCAAGAAAACAAAAATCACTATCACCACTAGCACGACTGATTCAAATAGCGTCTTCACAACTTCAGCCATCGATTCTTCGACAAACAAAGTCGTATCTAGCGCTACTCTATGTATCAACCCAGGAGGAAAACTTGGAGCGAGTTTTTCCATTTCTGCTTTGACGGCATGAGCCACAGTCAAAGCATTGCTTCCCGGCAATTGATAAATCCCCAAACCCACCGCGTCATTCCCTCTAAATCGCAGGAAAGAGTTGTAATTTTCTGCGCCTAATTCCGCTCTCCCGACCTCTTTTAACTTAACTACGGTGCCATTTGCCTCAGTTTTGAGGACAATTTCTTCAAATTCTGCGGGTTCTTTCAGACGGCTTTCGGCCCGTAAATCTATTTGATACATTTGCCCGTCGGGGGCGGGTTCTTGACCAACTCGGCCGGCACCAACTTGTAAGTTTTGTTCGTTAAGCGCCCTGGTTATATCTTGCATTGTCAAACCGCGAGCTGCTAACTTATTGGGGTCGATCCACAGGCGCATGGCATAGCGGCGTTCCCCAAAAATTCGCACATCGCCAACACCTTTTATCCGCTTTAAAGCATCGGCTAAATACAAGTCGGCGTAGTTGCTTAAAAATGTGGTGTCGTACTGTTTTTTTTCTGTAAATAAGCCGATCGCCAGCAGGAGACTGCTAGATTGTTTTGTAACTCTCACACCCGTGCGCTGTACGGCATCTGGTAGTTGCGGTTGGGCGACTGCCACTCGATTTTGGACATCGACGGCGGCAATATCTTTGTTGCGCGACGGTTCAAAGGTGGCGGTAATGCTGCTAGTGCCGTCATTACTGCTGCTAGAAGTTAGATATTTTAGGCCTTCAACGCCGTTGATTTGCCTCTCTAGGATGTTCGTAACGGCATTTTCGACAATTTCGGCACTCGCCCCGCTATAGTTGGCTGTGACGTTGATTTGGGTGGGGCTGATGTCGGGGAAGCGTTCGATCGGCAAAGTGGGAATGCTGATTGCGCCTACTAGAATGATAATTAAGGCGCAGACGCTAGCAAAGACGGGCCGTTTAATAAAGAAATCTGCAAACATAACTTTGACAGTTGACAGTTGACAGTTGACAGTTGACAGTTGACAGTTGACAGTCGATCGATTGAGAATTGACAGTTGACAGTTTTCATCAGTCATCAGTCGTAGGGTGCGGATACATCAAAAATCCCTGAAAAAATCGATAATCCCCGAGCGACGCACCTTACAAAATCAGTCAAGGGCGATCTGGATTTAAGGACGAACAGGATTAATTTGAGTCAGATTCAATTCAATTCCGTTCGTCTTTAAAATTCTGTAAATTCTGAGGCAGACTTCATACAATTTACAAAAAGTATTGCTAGAAAAAAAGTGTTGGGCAAGCGTGAAACGGAGGGTTGTTTCCACGAGTCCCACGTATAAGGTGCGTCGCTATCAGATTGTCGATCTTGTTTTAGGGATTGTAGATGTATCCGCACCCTACAACTACAACTACGAACCAATCTTATTTCAGACCTTAATTTTTGCCTCCCACTGGTAATTTGTTACCTTCCCCTTGCGTTTCCTCTCGAGCAGTAATCGGAACACCGTCGGTCAAGTTGAGAATGCCTGCGACAACAATTTTTTCTCCTGCTTGCAAACCTTCGATAACTTGATAATTGTTCCCCTCAATGGCTCCCAATTTCACAGGTTTTTGCCGCGCGATTAAAGGTGGCATTCCCGGTTTAGGCTGTTCCGGTTTTTGAGCTGTGAAAACAAACGTTTGCCCGCCTAACCGAGTGACTGCGATGACTGGAACTAAAATTCCCGGGTTCTGTTTCCAGATGACTTTGGCTTTGACAAATTGGAGGTTGAGCAGTTCGCCGCTGGGATTGGGAAAGGTGGCTTTAGCTAAAATTGTTTGGGAATTGGCGCTGACGTTTGGCGAGATAAAACTGATTTGACCGCTCGCGATCGCATTCCCTTGACCGTCCAGCATTTCTACTGGCAGCCCTAACCGCAATTGAGGCCTCCGTTCCAAAGGAATTGACAACCGCAAGTCGAGCAATTTGTTCTCAGTCAAAGTGGCGATCGCATCGCCTTTTTTCAAGTAATCGCCTACTTTCACTGGTATGTCGCCGATGACTCCGGCGAAGGGCGCGATGACAGCAGTTTCTTGCAGTTGTATTTCAAAGCCGCGCACTTGAGCAGCAGCCTGGGCAACTTGCGCTTGAGCTTGATCAATCTGCTCTTTGCGAGTGCCGTTGGCTAACTGCGCTAATTTGGCTTTGGCTTGTGCGACTTCTGCTTCGGCTTTGGCTATTTCCTCTGGGCGCGAACCGTTTTGCACTTGCCGCAAAGCTTCCCGCTGCTGTTGCAAGGCTGCTGTGCGCTGCTGGATCTGGGTTTGCCTGTTTTTTTGCCGTTGTTCCAACCGCCTTTGAGCTTCTAGAAGGTTGGCTTGGGCGCTGGTTTGTTTTTGGATGTATTGCTGGAGCGTGTTTTGTGACTCGGCGCCTTCTTGTGCCAAGGCCTGATATCTGGCAAGTTGCTGGCTGGCTAATTGTGCTTGGGCTTTGCTGGCTGCTATTTGCGCTCTGGCTTGGGCGATCTCTTCTAAAAGACTGCCGCTTTGGGCATCGGCTAGGTTAGCTTCGGCTTGGGCGACTTGGGCTTGAGCTTGGGCAACTTCTTCTGGCCTGCTGCCCGATCGCAGTTGGGCTAGGTTGGCTTGAGCTTGGGCGACTTGGGCTTGAGCTTGGGCGATTTCTTCTGGCCGACTACCTGCTTGCAATTCGGCTAACCGAGATTGAGCGGCGATCAGGTTGGCTTGGGATTGTCTTAACTGAGCTTGGGCGCTGTCGTTTTTCATCCTGGCGATCGCTTGCCCTTTTTCGATCGAGTCCCCGGATTTGACAAAAATCTCGGTGACTAACCCTTCTGTTTCGGGTTTGATTTGTACCGAACGCTTGGCCTCCAAGCTGCTGACAAATTCGGACGCATCTTGGACTGAGCTGGTTGCAACGGTTGCGAGCTTGACTGGTGTGGCTTTGGGTTGATTTGCTGCTGCCGGAGTCGCTGGGCGATTGCGGCTCGATTGCCACGAGTACAAGCCGTAACCTGCGCCTGCGGTGGCGATCGCGATCGCGGCAATTAGGGGCCAGCGCGAGATCGGTTTAGCAACAGGGCGGGGGCGATCTGCTATGTTTTGGGCAAAATCCTGCGGTCGATCGCTGTCTGCCTCGATTGGGTGCAGTTCCGGTGTAGTAGATTTTTGGTCTTCAGCTTCAACGACGGATTCTGGGGATTTAGAATAACTCATTTGCAGCACCACTTAGATTTTTTTTACATCTGACTTAGATAGGGTTTGGCCGAATCTACGATCCCCGCACCCAAACAGGGGGAATAAGGACAAGCCGTCTCAAACACAATGGAATCGGGAAAGTCGCCTTTTTAATGGGGGGGGGATGCGCTTGGCTGCGAGTTCCATCGCAGGATCGCCAAGCTTGGGCGCGATTATTTTTAGGAAAGTTGTTTCTGCCCTCAAAAGTTATCATGTGCAGGAAATACTATAAATCCTCCTTATGACTCACTTGAGTAACTCAGTTGGAGGGATTTTCCCTTGTCCTGCCGCGGATTCAGGGGAGGTTGGGGAGTCAGTCACTCCTGCGATCGGGCGTTGCTCTTGGGCTAGTTGCTCTGTTAACCACTGGATTTCTAGCGCCAGCACTGACTTGCAGCGATCGCGAGAGGCGAATTGATAGTCGTCGGTTAGTGGATATTCGCTCTTGAGGCTTTCGATGTAGTCTTGCCGGATATAACAGACTCGCAAGCGGTGTTCCAACAATTTCATCCGTTCTGCGGGATCTAAGTCGCCAAAAAAGAAAAACTTGATTTGGAACCGGGAACCACTGTTAACCCAGCTTTCTTGAGGGTGTTCGAGCATTTGTTGCCGCCAGAGTTCGCGCCCTTTGGCGGTAATTCCGTAGATTTTGCGCGGACAGCCCGCATCTCCGGCTTCTTCGGCAATTACCGAAATCTCGCCTCGCTCTTCCAAGCGCTTTAGCAGCGGGTAAATCGCTCCGTAGTTGACGCTGATGCAACTGCTCATAAACAGCTCCAGTTGTTGCTTTAGCCGATAGCCGTGCAGGGGTTGCCGCTGTAGCAGCCCCAGGGCTGATAATTCAAGCATTTATATCAAATTGATATTTTAGTATGAATTATATAACTCTAACTGAACTTAAGGGCGATCGGGCAAATAGCTAGTTTTCCAGAAAATAGAGAGTTAAATACACATTTAATAATGTCTGTCAATATCCTTAAGATATATTGTTTTAATGTCAAGAGAAAGCGATCGGTTTATAGAACCCATTTGAGATATTAGAAGAGGCTGCAAGCCTAGAGAAGCATGATTGGGCCGCCACCGTGTTTCTTGGCTCGCGCCCTCCATGAGAGATTTTAGTAAAAAACCCGGTTTCTGGGCTGCAAAGTTGATGCGTCCGCCAGCGATTGGTTTCCTCCCAAAAGGAGACTCCAACTTCTTTGCTTGAATCCCGCTAAATATCTATGTTCAATTATTAAATAATTTATGTAATTCATGCTACAAATTTGCAATATTTCTTTACATTAATCCTTCTGGACTGCACAACTTATCGAGAATTGAAATCTCTTAATATTTTATTAAGCTATCTGCGTGTATTTACGGATGTAGGGCAGAAGCCTTCTCGGCTTTACTTCACACAATCTTCACAATTATCCGCGACAATACGGCCAAATTATAAAGATTCTGTAAAGATGGTCGTTGAACGGTAGCCACTCTAGCTATTTTGTGAGCTATGATTGGAGCCAGCGAAAACAACACTTACGCAATCACCGCACTTTTCTGAAAAAAACCGAAGTCCGAGAGCCCAAAACTTGTCAAAAGTGTGGGAAATAGGAGGTTTTCGCTGCACAAATCAAAAAGCTTTTTTCAGCCAGCTAGGTTGCACTAAAAAAAACAAATTAAGCCTAACCTGGTTAGTTTTCGGTAAAAAAAATTGACACAAAAATTCAACAGGGAAAGCAGGAAAATCTATGAAAAAAAGTTTCGGGGTACAGAATTACGTCGAGCGCTCCCCAGCCTCATTGCCAACTATTCCAGCTATTGAGAAACTCTTGGAAGAAATCGGTGCAGAACCGACATTAGTTGCAAAATTAAATACAGCCTGTGAAATTTGCGAGTTTCAGCTCGGAGATGAAATCACCCAATATCAAACACCAGATAGTACCAACAATTTAGTTGAACAAGCACAGAGCGAGATAAATTTTTATTTAGTTTGTCAGGGAAGAGTCAGGCTGCTAGCAGTAGAAGCATCTCAACAGCATGAAGTTTCGGCGGTGGTACTGGAACTCGGAGCAGTGTTTGGGACAGACAACCTATTTATTGAAAGCGGACTGCCTTACAGGGCAATTGCGGCCGGTATCTGCCAAATCGCTCGCATAAACTCAGCCAAATTGCAGCTTGTTTTAAAGGAATTCCCCCAACTGCAACAGCACTTGCAGCAACAATTCCAACAGCGAGAGCGGTTAATTTTTTTCAAAACGCAAACAGATTTGCGATCGCTCCCTCCCCACCACCAACAGCTTCTGTGGCCGCACTTACTTCCTTACACAGAAGAAAGCCGAATTCCCGCCGGAGTTTCCCTCGCTGAACACTGCCAAAAAACCACCAATCATTTTTGGCTCCGCAGCGGTCAAATTCAAGGTGAAGCACCGCCAATAATCGGCAGTAACTGGGGATATTCAGACCTACCTAGCGACTGGAAAGCCGCCACAGACCTGCTAATTTACCAGCTTGGCGCCGAACAGTGGAAAATCGCCTCATCCACAATTGCTTCAGACAGCAATGCCCGCCCTAAAATCATCCGCAAAGCTCCGATTGTAACCTTAGTTCCGCCGCCAAAAGATGCGACATCTACCTCAAAAACCGAGCCGTCAAAATTAACCCTAGTCGAGCGTCCAAAATCTGCTGACGGAATCATCAGCTTTCCCAAACCAAAGCGGCGCCGCTGGTTGAGCAGCGGACACCCATTCATTCAACAACAGAGTACGGCAGATTGCGGAGCCACCTGCTTAGCTATGATTAGCGAATATTGGGGTAAGAAATTCAGCCTGAATTACTTGCGCGAACTTGCAGAAATCGGCCGCAGCGGCGCCTCGCTCAAAAGTCTGGCAAAAGCAGCGGAAAGGATGGGGTTTCAAACCCGTCCCGTGCGAGCTTCTTTAACTCCGCTCCGCAATCAAAATCCTTGGATCGCTCACTGGCAAGGCAATCACTACGTTGCAGTTTACCGCTTTAAAAATCAACAGGTTTTAGTTGCAGATCCGGCGGCGGGCAAGCGGTGGATGAGCGTTAAAGATTTTACGGAAAATTGGACAGGGTACGCCCTAATTTTAGACCCGACAGCGCAGCTATACCGCAATCACAGTGCCGAACATAAAGGGATCAAAGTTAAGAATTTTCTGGGCATAATCTGGCCCTACCGCGCTACGATCGCCCAAATTCTGATGTTCTCCTTGTCGATCCAACTATTTGGCCTAGTTACTCCCCTATTTACCCAAGTAATTCTCGACCAAGTAGTTGTCAGCAAAAGCATCGTAACTCTGCACGTTTTCGCGATCGGACTGCTGCTGTTTAGTGTTTGGCGGTCGCTGTTGAGCGCAACCAGACAGTATTTGCTGGATTACTTGTCCAACCGTATTGACCTGACTTTAATTAGCGGTTTTATCAGTCACACTCTCAGTTTGCCGATTAAGTTTTTTGAGTCTCGTCAGGTGGGCGATATCTTGACGCGGGTTCAGGAAAATCAAAAAATTCAGGCGTTTTTGACTCGCCAAGCGATTACTGCTTGGTTGGATGCTTTGATGGCTGTGGTTTACATCGGACTGATGGTTTACTATAACTGGCGTCTGGCTTTGTTGGTGCTGGCTTTGATTCCGCCGATCGTGATTTTGACTTTGGTGGCAACTCCGTTTCTGCGCCAAGTGTCGCGGGAGGTTTTTAACGAAGGTGCCAAGCAAAATTCATCTTTGGTGGAAATGATTACTGGGGTGGCGACGATTAAGGCAACTGCTGCTGAGCGAGAAATGCGCTGGCGCTGGGAAGACCAATTAACCTGCATGATTAATGCTAAATTTCGGGGGCAGAAGCTGGCGAATTCTTTGCAGGTGATCGGGGGTGGGATTAATACTTTGGGCAGTACGGCGTTGCTGTGGTACGGGGCTATGCTGGTGATTCAAGATGAGTTGACGATCGGTCAATTTGTGGCTTTTAATATGATGATCGGGAGCGTGATTTCTCCTGTGCTTTCGGTGGTGGGACTTTGGGACGAGTTTCAAGAAGTGCTGGTGTCGATCGAGCGTTTGGATGATGTATTCTCGGCCGAACCTGAAGAAAGTCCTTACAAACCAATGCTGGTGCTGCCTCGCATCCAAGGAAACGTCAAGTTTGACAATGTTTCTTTCCGCTATGCTCAGGATGAGGAACGCAATACGCTGCAAAATCTTTGCTTTGAGGTGCAAGCTGGAGAAACGGTGGCAATTGTCGGCCGCAGCGGTTCGGGTAAGAGCACTTTGGTGAAGCTGCTGCAAGGTTTCTATTATCCAGAAAAAGGGCGGCTGACTGTTGACGGCCACGATATTCGCCACATTTCGGTGCAGTCGCTGCGAGTTCAGTTGGGTGTTGTCCCGCAAGATTGTTTCTTGTTTTCGGGAACGATTTTGGAAAATATTACGCTGTACAAAAACGGAAATGATGCTGGTTCCGCAAGTTTGGAAGAGGCGATAGAAGTGGCGAAGCTAGCAGAAGCTCACGCTTTTATTCAAGATATGCCGCTCGGTTATCAAACTCCTGTGGGGGAAAGGGGAACGAGTTTGTCTGGGGGCCAGCGGCAGCGAATTGCGATCGCCCGGGCTCTGTTGGGCGATCCGCGAGTTTTGATTTTGGACGAAGCAACTTCTTCGCTGGATACCGAGTCTGAGCGCAGGTTCCAGCAAAATCTGGCTCGCATCGGCCGCGATCGCACTGTGTTTATCATCGCTCACAGGTTGTCTACGGTGCGCAATGCCGATCGAATTTTGGTTCTAGACAAAGGCATTTTAGCCGAACAAGGCAACCACGACCAATTAATGGCCGAACGCGGACTTTACTATCACCTCGCTCAGCAACAGCTCGATCTTTAAAGTCAGTTGACAGTTGACAGTTGACAGTTGACAGTTGTCATCAGTCATTAGTCATTAGTCATTAGCAAGCAACACAAGACTAAAGATGATTTTCAATTACCAATTACCAATTACCGATTACCAATTACCAATTCCCAATTCCCAATTACAGATTCCCAATTACCAATTCCCAATTACCAATTACCAATTCCCAATTTGGAGTAAATATCATGGTTTCACAAGATGGCAAAGAATTAATCGTCGCTCCTGATGAGATAGATGAAGTCTATGGGGGCGTAGCTTTAAGGCAAGAAAACGAAGCCAGAAAAAAAGACCGCTCTTTAGAAGTTGTAGAATCTAAAAATCGCTCTTCTAATACTAATGACGGTATCAATATTGGCAAGTTCCGGCAGCCGGATGCTGATAATTGGTCTACTTCTTTGCACTCGGTACTAGACCAACCGCCAGTATCTTTTCCCCAGCGGTTGCTCCTAGGAGGACTGGTGTTTTCCCTAGCTTTTGCAGCGTGGGCAACTTTGGGAAAAATAGATCGAGTCGGCCACGCTCAGGGCAAATTAGTTCCCAAAGGTGATGTTTACAAAATTCATCCGACGGAGCCGGGAAAAATTATTAACCTCGCGATCAAAGAAGGTCAAAAAATCAAAGCTGGACAGTTATTGGCCCAATTAGACCCGGAAAATGCTTCGAGCGAGGTGGAGCGTCTCGATAAAATTCTGGACGCTTATCAGATTCAATTGGTGCAGCAGGTTAGTTCGATCGAGAGAACTCGACTGGAAGCTCAGGCGAGCCAAGCGATTGCTGCTGCGGACAAGCAGGGGGCTCAAGCTGCGATCGATCGCGCTCGCGCTACACTCGCCACCACGCAGTCTCAAATCGAGCAATTGCAAGCAGATGTGGTGTCTCAGAAAGCGCGGCAGGAACAGCTCAAACCTCTAGAAAAGCAGGCACAAAATCTGTTGTCGCAACTGAAAACCGATGTCACTTCTGGCGAGGCGAGGCGCGATCGCGTGAAACCGCTGCAAAATAAGAGTGAAGACTTGGTGGCCGGGTTGCAAGCAAAAGTGGCGGCTCACAAAGAGCGGATCGGGCGGCTCAAACCTTTGGTAGATGAGGGAGCGCTGTCAAAAGATGTATTGTTTCAAGCTGAGGAAGCTCTGCGAGAAAGCGAAAATGCCGTGATTAGAAGCCAGTTGGGGGAGAAAACTCAGGCTGACGATCGAGTTTTTGAGGTCGAGCAAACCGTGCGCGACAGGCAAAGTGCTGCGATCAGGAGTCAACTGTCTGATACAACTCAGGTTAAGGAAAAGCTGTTTGAAGTCGAGCAAGGTTTGCGCGATCGCACCAGTTCGATCGGCAAAATGCAAGGCCAATTAACAGAACAACTCGCAGAAGTCGATCGGCTGCAAGCCGAAGCCGCCAGCAAACAAGCCGCAGCGCGCCAAATGCAGTTAGAAAAAGAGCAAAAAGTTCAGCAGTTGGAAATGGAATTAAACCAAGTCAAATCCAAAATTGCCGAAACCCAAACCCTCCTCGCTCAAGCCAAAAATAAACTCAAACAAAGATTTCTCTACGCACCAGTCAGCGGAGTGATTTCCGCGCTCAACATTCACAACACCGGCGAAGTCGTGCAACCGGGTCAAACTATTGCAGAAATGACTCCGAATCACGCTCCGCTAGTGCTGGAAGTGAGTTTGCCGAATCGAGAAGCGGGATTTGTCAAAACCGGAATGCCGGTACAAGTCAAATTCGATGCTTTTCCCTATCAAAATTACGGCGTGATTCCGGGAAAAGTTGTATCAATTTCGCCGGATGCCAAAACAGACGAGCGATTGGGTGTTGTTTACCGGGTGGAAGTGAGTCTCGATCGAGACTCAGTGAAAGCCAACAATCAAACCTGGAAACTCAAAGCGGGCCAGACAGCGACTGCGGAAATTGTCATCCGCCAGCGCTCGATAGCTGACATTTTGCTCGATCCGCTCAAGCAACTACAAAAAGGTGGCATGAGTTTGTAGTCAGTTGACAGTTGACAGTTGACAGTTGACAGTTGACAGTTGTCAGTTGACAGTTGTCAGTTGACAGTTGTCATTAGTTAGTAGTCATTAGTTAGTAGTCATTAGTCATTAGTTAGTAGTTCGAGAGAGAAAGCAAAATTCTCCCCTCTCGCCCTCTCCCACTCTCCCCCTCTCAGGTTTGAGCGTTCGGAATGCAAGTCCGCAGAAAGAAGGACTGAAGTCCGAACGATCAAACCGCAGTCAACAGTCAAATAATTTACGCAAAATAGGATAAAACGATGAATTCGCAATTTCACCATTCTGCCAATCCTTCCCAAATTGGAATCAAACCCGAACAATTGGATGAGATAATTTCAGCGATTCTGGCAGGAAAGTATTCTTGGGCTTGTTTTTTGCTTTTGCGGTGCACGGGTTACAACCCTCTCGACTATATCCCCTACCGCACTTCTAACCGCTTGCTCAAGGAAAATACCCAAATGAGGAAACCGGAAACTCAGTCGGCGCTGGGCAAAATTGCGGATTTAGATTATGTGGAAGTGGTGAGGGAAAAACGAGCCGGAGTTCGAGGTGGTTGTGCAATTGAGGATGTTAGCGAGTTGCACTCAGCTACCGCAGGTTTTGTGGCCGGGGTCGGCGGCGAAGGTTCAAATATCTCGGCGCCGGCGGTTGATGTTCCAAATCAAGGATTTTTTGCGGGATTTAAGACGCGCTGGTTTAATTTTGCGGGAAAGTAAATTAGTCGATCGACAACCCGGTTGTAAACGTTGAGTGGCTGCGATCGGGTTTTTCGGAGTTTTCTGCCAAAATGGCAACACGGTTGTGCGATCGTACCAGATAATGTGTTTGCGATTCACAAAAGACAAACCGATCTGCAATTCATCCTGTTGAGCTGGAGCAGCGTTTGTCTGTACGGGCGATCGATCGAGCCAAATACTAAAATCTAATTCCAGTCTCGTTCATAAAGTATAAAACGAGGCTGTTTTTCGTGTTTGAATGCAAACCGTCTTGGACGCATTCATTACTCTCATCAGCCGGGTTTTTCAACTGCGATCGAGGCCTACAAGCAAGTATTTTCCTCCATCCAACCCAGTTGATGCGTCCAGGACTCGTAGAGATATCTTCTGTAGTTGTGGAGCAAATAGTTAACATATATTCATGAAGTTACATTGAGATTTTCATTTTAAACAAATCTGCCAAATTGGCAACACAGCTCAAATTAGCCCAGATATATTAGGTACATCGAAACAAAACAAGGTTGCTTCAAACAACCGCTCAATTAAAAGGACAAAAACCATGATTATTTCTGACCTGAACCATGTCGAAGAAGTTGCAGTATCCACCAGCGTAGTCGGCGGTTTTGACTTAGGCTATGACTACTCGAACGTGTATTTCAACGAACATTTCAACCTGAATAAATACATCAGCTCGAACGTGTTTGTTTACGGTCATGCAGCCACTGCAGAATCTAAAGCATCCGCTGTAGGCCCGGGCACTGTGACTCAGACCTTCAACAACGCAGAGACCACACCTTACAGCTCTTCCTCTAGCGGTGCTTCGATCGCAGCTAGTTCTGGTTTCTACTACCGCTGGTAATCACCACACTCAAGCCAGACTCTCGCTCATCTGGGAGTTTAAACTCAATCCATCGCATCGCCGTAGCAGTTTGACCGTCAAACAGTCAGTAAAACCCTCACGGTAACTACAGTTTAAACTCCCGACAAAATCCTGCAATCTTTACACAAAATACACTCACTCTCGCGGATAAAAACCATGATTATTTCTGACCTCAACCATGTCGAAGAAGTTTCTGAATCCACCAGCGTAGTCGGCGGTTTTGACTTAGGCTATGACTACTCGAACGTGCAGTTCAACGAAAATTTCAACCTGAATAAATACATCAGCTCGAACGTGTTTGTTTACGGTCATGCAGCCACTGCAGAATCTAAAGCATCCGCTGTAGGCCCGGGCACTGTGACTCAGACCTTCAACAACGCAGTCACCTCACCGGGCGGCTCTTCCTCGGGCGGTACTTCGATCGCAGCTAGTTCTGGTTTCTACTACCGCTGGTAATCACAACAGTCAAGCCAGACTCTCGCTCATCTGGGAGTTTAAACTCAATCCATCGCATCGCCGTAGCAGTTTGACCGTCAAACAGTCAGTAAAACCCTCACGGCAACTAAAGTTTAAACTCCCGACAAAATTCTGCAATCTTTACACAAAATACACTCACTCTCGCGGATAAAAACCATGATTATTTCTGACCTGAACCATGTCGAAAACGTTGCTGAATCCACCAGCGTAGTCGGCGGTTTTGACTTAGGCTATGACTACTCGAACGTGCAGTTCAACGAAAATTTCAACCTGAATAAATACATCAGCTCGAACGTGTATGTTTACGGTCATGCAGCCACTGCAGAATCTAAAGCATCCGCTGTAGGCCCTGGCACTGTGACTCAGACCTTCAACAACGCTGTTACCACACCTTACAGCTCTTCCTCGGGCGGTACTTCGATCGCAGCTACTTCTGGTTTTAGCTGCTACTGCTACTAACCACAGCGCAGACAAGCAGTCAGAAACCCAGCTATGTAAAGCAATGCAAGAATTGCTGGATTGATTTCTAGATAAGTAAGTCACAAATTCTTGCCAAACTTTACATAGCTGTTTTGAACTGTGCCAACATACTTAATGGCGTTGGCTGGCTTGCTTTCTAACATCAGTTAAGCAGCCACTAAAAATTGTTGCGGTGAAAAAACATGATAGTTGATGATTTAGATTATGTAGAGGCAGTTTTAGGAGCGAGCAAACTTGTAGGTGCTGGTTATACGCGCGCTACTGGTAGCGCTCAGACTTTTGCTACCTATGGATTTGGCAGTGCTGATGCTAATGCTTTTGCTCTTGGCCAAAATACCTCGACTGAGGCTAACACTTACACAAAGGTGTATGTTAGCCCTTATATGGCTTTTACTGAAGCCTCAGCTACAGCTAACTCTTACTCTCGCACTGGCAACAGTTATTCTGTGTCCTTGAACGATAGCAGATCTTTGTTCATCTCTAGCGGTATTCCCTAATGATTTGCGATCGCGGTTGGCAGTTGAATCAGAAATGGTAATTGGAAAAAAGGTAATTGTCAGACTGTACTCACGCAATTGAAAACTGCTGCAGTGCCGGCGCAAATTTAAAAAGGCGTTTTGATGATTGTGATGGCTCAATCAAATTTAAGAAACATTCAGCGGGACAGCCATACAGCTAAAAGGAGATAAATCGCGATGCCTTCCTTAGATTCATTAGCTCCTGAACCCTTAAATAATGTTGGAAACAGCAATAGTTTAAACACCTTGAATTCGTTGGCGAATAACCCTGGTGCGGGCAGCAGCAGCAGTTCCAGCAAATCTAGTTCCTTTGTAAATAGCAGCGGTGCGGGCAGTACCAGCAGCGCGACAGCCGCTTCGCCGACTGGAAGCAGTACCAGCAGTCAGACTGCTTACGCTGCGGGGGCTACATCTAGCAGCGGCAGCGCGGCAGCGAGTGCTTCTACAGTCGCGCCCCCAACTACTAGCGCCACAGCTTCCGCCCCAGCAGCAACACCTGCGCCAATACCAACACCAACACCAACACCGGCGCCAATACCAATACCAACACCAGCGCCAACACCAACACCGGCGCCAGCGCCAATACCAACACCTGCGCCAGCGCCCACACCAACACCTGCGCCAATACCAATACCAACACCTGCGCCAGCGCCAACACCAACACCGGCGCCAGCGCCCACACCAACACCTGCGCCAGCGCCCACACCAACACCTGCGCCCTTAGGAGACAGCAGCGGTGCGAGCAGCACCAGCAGCGCGACAGCGACTTCTCCGACTGGGAGCAGCACCAGCACTCAGACAGCATCGGCTCCCGGTGGCACTTCTAGTAGTGCGATCGCCTCAGCTAGCAGTGGTTTAGATACTCCCCCGACTGCTAGCGCCACTGCTTCGGCTCCTGCTGCTACTCCAGCGCCAGCTCCAGCTCCAGCGCCAGCTCCAGCTCCAGCTCCAGCTCCAGCTCCTGCTGCTACTCCAGCGCCAGCTCCAGCTCCAGCGCCAGCTCCAGCTCCAGCTCCAGCTCCAGCGCCAGCTCCAGCTCCAGCTCCTGCGCCTGCTGCGGCTGCTACAGACTCTGCACCGGCAATTAATATCACAGCGCCAACACCAACACCAGCGCCAACACCAGCGCCAACACCAACACCAGCGCCAATACCAATACCAATACGGCTAACACCTGCTTCAACTCCAACACCAGCACCAACTCCAACTCCAACACCGTCAAATAATAATGACGATGACGGTGCGCCGCTTGCTTCGGTGACTGACGGAACTTCTAGCAATTCAAGTCCTTCTAATTTGTCTCCAGAAAGTACCGGTGGTGGTGGCGAGAGTACGATAATTGCTGAGCCAACAGATAACAGTACCAGCAATTTGCCGATCGCACTTCCCGATAACAGTACCAACAACAGCAATGCTGATACAACCCCAGCCCCAGAAATTACCCCCCCAGAAAAGAATCCTGCGGTAGTAGCGGAATTAACTGTCACCTACGACAGCAACGGTGGCGGATATTGGCTCGGCACCAGCGACATTGATGTGATTACTTGCGGTAGCGGGTTCGATCGCGTTTTTGCTGGAGGCGGCGACGATTTTGTTAAAGGTAACAGAGGTAGCGATGCGATCGAAGGAGGGGATGGTAACGACACTTTGCGGGGAGGAAGAGGTCAAGATTTGCTGATTGGCGGTAACGGCGACGATTTTCTGTGCGGCGACTTCGGCATCGATACATTGATTGGAGGTAGCGGCGCTGATACCTTTGCATTTAGACGCGAGACAGCGAGTTCTGTGGCTAATCCATTTTTAGCAGATATAGTCGTTGATTTCAATGCCGCTGAAGGCGATAAAATTGGGCTGACTGGGGGACTTTCTGCCGCAGACATTGCACTGGTGGCGTTTGATACTGACGGTAACGGTACGGCAGACGCGACTCTGGTTAAGTTTAGTTCAAATAATGGCGATCGAATTTTAGGTGTTGTTTTGCGAACAGTTAACGCAGCGGGTGCAACAACTTTGAGCAGTGCTGATTTTATCAGTTTGCCCAATAACATCTTGTAGCTAACCGTTAACCGTTAACGCGAACTCCCCCGCAGGAAGCCTCGGGAGATGAGCTTAATAAACTTATATAGCTTGAGAGAGAAAGATGAAAGACTTTTACCAGCCATTGATTGAATCAAGTGAAATCATCAAACTACTCAGAAAAGAGCGGCAATTAAAGCCATTTTGTCAACAAGTTTTGCAGAAAAAAGTTATTGACAAAGCAGCCGAGGAACGGGGGTTAACTGTGACTCCCGAAGAAATTCAAGTTGCCGGCGACAAGCTGCGGCGCGAGAAGCGTCTGGAGAAAGCGGCGGATACGATTGCTTGGCTGGCGGAGCAGATGATTTCGGTAGAAGACTTAGAGGCCGGAATTTGCGATCGGCTCCTCGCCCAAAAACTAGCCGAACACTTATTTGCCAAAGAAGTAGAAAAGATTTTCGTGCAAAACAAATTGCAATTCGATCAAATAATTCTTTATCAAATAATTGTTACCAACCTGCAACTAGCCAGAGAAATATTTTATGAAATTCAAGAAGGAGAAATCAGCTTTTTTGATGCCGCCCACCTGTACGACATCGACGAAAATCGCCGGCATTTATGCGGTTGCGAAGGCAAAGTTTATCGGTGGGGTTTAAAACCAGACATAGCCGTTGCCGTATTCAGCGCTAAACCCGGAGAAGTAATTCGTCCAATTGAAACAGAGCGAGGATATCACTTGTGCATGGTTGAAAAGTTTATCCCAGCGGAATTAACCCCTGAACGGTATCAAGAAATATTGCACAATATGTTTAACGAATGGCTGGCTAATGAGGTCAACTATTTATTGTACAATTGTAAGGTGTAGGGTACACCGGGAGCACAGAGTAGTCTAATATCGTTTCCAGGTTAGTACAGGGACTCCTACATATAGAGGTTCTGCGTAATTTCTGTAATTATTGCCATTTAATGCTGCAATTTAGATTTAACTCTATTACAAAAATCGACAAAATGACTAAAAGTAGTCAGTTGTTCTGGTTGCACTTGAATTCTGACCAATAGCTGTTCCAAATAAAATGGCTTGAGTACATCTCCAGGTCTTTTTTTAGAATATGTGGTGTTTTTAGCTGCAAATAATGCTCTCAAATAAGCTCCGTGAAACTGAGCGTGAGTATTAAAATCTAGATATTTTCCCATTTTTTCAGGACAGTCAACTGAAACATTATAATATTTAGTATAATCTAATAAAGGTTGGTCTTGAGGCTGTTTTGAGTAAATCTTGCGATTTCCCAGCAGCCAAGTTTCCAAGCAGCGATTCTGAACAATTAGCACAAGTTCTGCGTTTTTTAATTCTAGCTTTTCCTGCTTAAAAAAATCATAAATTTCTACGTGCCTTTCAGCAACAGTATTTTCCTCCGCATCAAGACACACTACAAAATAGTTGTATTTCCCGCTTAAGTTAATTTCCTCAATCGAAGGAGGAATAAAATCATATAATGAAGGATATCCTTCGCCACTAATCAGGTAATAATTTTTTTCATTCACCTCATCGTAACTCTGAACTCGTGTTAATTCAGGTAATAAATGACTTAGCCAAGCTGGATAAACTTTTCTCTCCGATTGCATCCCTTCGACTAAAAAATACAAATTCATTCAACTTTAATTCCTTCGCTATATTCTTCGAGATTAATCAATTGCGTAAAAGCCTGATGTCTAGATTTTCCCAGGTTCAAATCTTTCGCATCAGTTACCGTTACTACACCTCCCTTGCGAGTTACTATTTTCCAGTATTCCATGCTGATATTGTTGATAATGTACGGGTGATGACTGGTGAGGATGAATTGAATGTTTCTATTTTCCACAATCAAATCGGTAACAACGTCGATACAGTTAATGCCCAAGCTGTTTTCAAATTCATCAATCAGAATTACAGTTCCTTCTGGCAACAAGTACAGTTCGCTAATGAGAATTAGCGTTTTCAGCATTCCCGAGGAAATGTTATCCTGAGAAATCCAATTGTTGACATTTTTTTCTTTGATCTGAATTGGAAAACTTGTAAA
This sequence comes from Microcoleus sp. ARI1-B5, assembly GCF_036705795.1. Classification (NCBI taxonomy): domain Bacteria; kingdom Bacillati; phylum Cyanobacteriota; class Cyanophyceae; order Oscillatoriales; family Microcoleaceae; genus Microcoleus; species Microcoleus sp. ARI1-B5. Next base: position 162,859 of record NZ_JAUBVK010000009.1, on the reverse strand, counting down.
TGATGAATCGTCATCTTCAACGGGTTCTATTTTAATATCTTCGACTTGAGGAAACGCCTCTATAAATGCACGTTTGAGTTCATTAAAAATATTTGAATTTCGATAAATTAAAGCTATTTTAACTTGAATGGGCAGATTGCTTGATTTAACCTGTTCTAATAAAATATCACTTCTTAAAATCGTCGAGATTAGCCTGATCGGTATATCGTAAAATTCATTAACCGAACTCAAATTACCGCTGTAAGTAATTTTATTAAAATCCTGGTGAACCGGTGAAATATCTTCTTCTTGATTTAAGATTTGCACTGCGCTTTGAAACGGTGATAATTTTGGCGTTATATTTCCTTTAAACTTAATTTCTGTAGGAGTTCTCTCGATAATTATATCTCCATTTCTAGATAAGTGCTCGCGAACAATCCTACAGTTATGGGCTTCGTCTTCCTGATTAGGAATTATGACAGGATTTTTTTTCGTTTCAAACTCGCCTTGCCATTGGTACTCCACATCGTCATCTATTGTCGAAAATGTAATATCCCACGCTAAGCCATTTAACGAAGCACCATTTGCTATCTCTTTTAACCTCGAAATTCCTTTAAGTATTTGAGTTTTGCCAACGCCAGATACCCCAACCAGCAAGGCAAGATTAGAAAAATAGATTGGTTCAAAACGCCACTCTAATACATTATCCCAAAAAGCTACTTTCTTAATTCTCATTTTCCCCTCCTATCCATTAATCATCTGCGTCCATAGCGCGCTCATCAGCTACATCTGCGGTTAAAAACTGACATAATTTTGCCGCCACCAAGCGCGCACAAACTTAATCTCATCAAACGTATAGCGTTCTTGCAAATACTCATAAATGGCTCTCAATCTTTCATCTCCAATAACTTCAATGGCTTGTACGATTGCCTGCTGGCGTTCCGATTCCACCAACAAATTTATATCAACTTCCTGGCCCATATCCATCAATTCTACCAGATGACCCGCAATAGTAGTCGGACTCATGCCCCGCGCATTGGCTATGCCTTGAACTGTCAAACCTTGGCGGTACAATTCCCAGGTTTGCATCTGCGAATAAGACGGAACGTTAGCAAGAGTGGGAAGATTGGCGACATCAGAAGGTGCAGCACTTGTTGGCAATCCTTGTTCTTTGCAAAAAGCGCGAATTGCCTCTAAGAAAACCTTGCCGTACTTATCTCGCTTGTTGCTGCCGACGCCGTAAACTTCCTCAAATTCTGTGAGAGTTTGCGGGCGTTTTTCTGCCATGTCTCGCAAGCTTCTATCAGCAAAAACTACGTAAGGCGGTACGAATTGTTCGTCGGCAATTTGTTTGCGGAGACTTCGCAATATCGAAAATAAGCCTTCTATTTCTACGGCTAAAGACCGCACTCTTGCCTGTACTTCTCGCGGCGCTTCGATGGCGATTTCAACTGTGCGCTGGCGTTTCATGATTTCCCAACTTTTCTCGTTGAGTTTCAAAATGGGAAAGCCGTCTGTTGTTTCGTCTAGCAAACCTTGATGTAACAGCGAGCGAGCTAACTTTTTCCACTCGTCTGCACTTCTATCTTTGCCAATGCCGTAAGTAGAAAGTTGGTCGTGCTGGTATTGCAATACTTTTTGATTTTTTGAGCCGCGCAGCACGTCAATAATGTGATTCATGCCGAATTTTTCTTTGCTCCTCGCAACGCAAGAAAGAAATTTCATTGCCTCAATCGTCCAATCTTCTACGGGTTTTTTGTTGCAACAGTTGTCGCAGTTGCCGCAGTTGCCAGGAAATGACTCGCCGAAATAACTTAGTTGGACTGTGCGGCGGCAATCGCTGGATTCTGCATAGTTGATTACTCGCCTTAACTGTTGGCTGGCAATTCTTTGTTCTTGTTCGTCTGGTTTTTGCTTGATGATGTATTCGATGGTTTTGACATCGCCAAAACCAAAAAATAAGGTGCAATGGGATGGTTCGTTGTCTCTGCCTGCGCGGCCTGATTCTTGATAGTATCCTTCTAGGTTTTTGGGTAAGTCGTGGTGAATTACAAACCGCACGTCTGGTTTGTTGATTCCCATCCCGAAGGCTATTGTGGCTACCATTACTTGTACGTCGTCGCGGATGAAGCAGGTTTGGTTGGTTGCCCGATCGACATCGCTCATTCCGGCGTGGTATGGTAAGGCTTGGATGCCGTTTTGCTGCAATTTGCAGGCAACTTCGTCAACTTTTTTGCGGCTGAGGCAGTAGATGATTCCTGAACCGCCTTTTTTTTGGATGATTTGCAGAACTTCGGCAAAACTGTGCTTGGTTTTTTGGCGGACTTCGTAGTATAAATTGGGGCGGTTGAAGCTGGCGACGTGGATGTAGGGATTTCGGAGATTTAGCTGCTGGATGATGTCTTGGCGGACGCGCTCGGTGGCGGTGGCGGTTAGTGCCATAATGGGGATGTCTGGGTAGCGATCGCGCACTCGCTCCATTTGCCTGTATTCTGGTCGAAAGTCGTGTCCCCATTCCGAAACGCAGTGGGCTTCGTCGATCGCAAATGCCGAAATTCCCAACTTAGAAGCTACTATATCTAAAAACGGTAAAAATCTCTCGCCCAGCAAGCGTTCGGGCGCAACGTACAGCAATTTAATCTTACCTTCGAGAATTGCTGTGGAGCGCGATCGGGTTTCCATAGCGCTCAAAGTGCTGTTGAGAAAAGTCGCCCCAATCCCATTATCCTGCAAAGCTTCCACCTGGTCTTGCATCAGGGCAATCAGCGGCGAAACAACCACAGTCAATCCCGGTTTCAACAAAGCCGGTAATTGAAAGCACAAAGACTTGCCACCGCCAGTCGGCATGACAATCATCATATCGCGTTTTTGTAAAGCAGCTTCGACAATTTCCCGCTGCCCGGGGCGGAAAGAGTCGTAGCCAAAGAAATGTTTGAGGGATTGTTCGAGGGATGAGGGCGCGAGAGATGTTGGCGGATTCGACCCTGACATTTGCAGTAATTGGTTGTTGACTTCTACCTTATTCTAGGTCTTTTGAGCACAAATACAGTTACAATATTTGAGAATCTCAATTTAAGCAGAGAAACTGATGCCGAAAGCAATTTGGAATGGTGCCGTTTTGGCCGAGAGCGATAAGTGCGAAATGGTAGATAACAACTATTATTTCCCGGCGGATGCCATCAACCGCCAGTATTTCAAGGATAGCAGCACTCACACTACTTGCGGTTGGAAAGGTGTTGCTAGTTACTACAGTGTTGAAGTCGGCGGACAAGTTAATAAGGATGCTGCTTGGTACTATCCTACTCCGAAAGATGCTGCTAAAAATATTGCAGGATATGTTGCTTTTTGGAAAGGAGTTAAGGTAGAGGCTTAGGTTTTGTCCGCGGGTTTGTTAGCTGGCGATTCCGACTGGCCGCCAGGGAATTAATTCCCTGGCTCATAGCTGAAGTCGTATTAAGACGACTGTGGAAATTAGGGATGAATAACATAAGTTGCGATGAGTTCAAATCAAAATAATATCTAATATCTACTGATAGCGTCCTATGATAATTGTCAATCCTTTAAAATATAGGACAGAGCTTAATTAAATTCAATACCATAACCGCTATATTTAATAGTCCTCTTTGAGAGGACTTTTGCTCTCTCGACGGGGGTTTTGAACCCCCGGCGGACTGTTGGAGAAGCGCAAGAACCCCTCAAATTTTAATCTTGTTCCCAAGCGGCGGCGGCTTCCCATCCCAAGCCGCGACGAAGGAGTTAAGGTAGAGGCTTAGGTTTTGTCTGCGGGTTTGTTAGCTGGCGATTCCGACTGGCCGCCAGGGAATTAATTCCCTGGCTCATAGCTGAAGTCGTCTTAAGACGACTGTGGAAATTAGGGATGAATAACATAAGTTGCGATGAGTTCAAATCAAAATAATATCTAATATCTACTGATAGCGTCCTATGATAATTGTCAATCCTTTAAAATATAGGACAGAGCTTAATTAAATTCAATACCCTAACCGCTATATTTAATAGTCCTCTTTGAGAGGACTTTTGCTCTCTCGACGGGGGTTTTGAACCCCCGGCGGACTGTTGGAGAAGCGCAAGAACCCCTCAAATTTTAATCTTGTTCCCAAGCGGCGGCGGCTTCCCATCCCAAGCCGCGACGCACCACAATCGGTTCGCTTTCTGTCAAATCGAGAATGGTAGAAACTTGATATCCTGGATCGGAATCATCATCGACAATGATATCTACTAACTTTAAAAAACAGTCAAATAGTTCAGCCTTGCCAAAGCTTTCTCCTTTTCCAGATGGCACTGGTGCAGCACCTTCATCATCAGTGGTAATATGAGCAGATGTGGAAATAATCGGATTTCCCAAAGATTCCAGAAGTGTAAAACAAAGCGGGTGGTTGGGAACGCGAATTCCCGTGGTTTTGCGTTTTGGGTTCATTACCAATTTGGGCACTAACTTGGTAGCTGGTAGCAGAAATGTGTAGGGCCCGGGGATTAAGCGCTTGATAATTCTGTATGCTTCATCGCTGACGGCAGCATACTCGGTGATATTTGACAATGAGGAACACAGAAATGTTAAAGGCTTATCATTGGATAGTTGCTTGATCCGCCTGACTCGTTCTACCGCAGATTTGGAGTTGAGATCGCAGCCGATCGCGTAAACTGTATCTGTGGGATAAAGCATCACTGCCCCATCTTTGAGAGCTTTTGTAATCTTCTCGATCCGGTCTTTCTGGGGTGCAACTGGATGGAGTCCGTAAATAATTGCCATGTTAAGATATTTCAGGCTAAGTGGGCGATCGCCAAATGTGCTAAAACAATCAATGTTGAAAATTAATCGTTAATAATGAATAAAATAGCTTATTTTGACTGCCCGACCGGCATTGCTGGCGATATGTGCATCGGAGCTCTCCTCCACGCGGGTGTTCCTTTAGACTACCTGATCGAAAAACTCAATTTACTCGGCATTTCGACTGAGTACCAATTGCGGGCCCAATTAGTCCACCGGAATACTCAACAAGCAACTAAATTTTATGTCGATTTAGCTGCCGATTTGTCGTTAAAACCAGAAAATCCCGCTGACTGGGCCCTCGATCCCTCGGAAACGGAATCTCCAACTTTCGACAGCCGCCGCCACCACCATCACGGGGAAGAACATTCGCACAGTCACGGCGAAGCAGATGCCGAAATCAGCCACACTCATCACCGCCATTTGCCAGAAATTGAGCAGATTATTGTCTCTGCAAAATTGCCGGCGCGCGTGGAAGCGTGGAGTTTGGCGGTATTTAGCAAATTAGCAGATGCAGAGGCTGCTGTACACGGTATCGCCGCAAGTGAGGTTCACTTTCACGAGGTGGGCGCTACGGATGCAATTATTGATATTGTCGGTACTTGTTTGGGCTTGGATTGGTTGGATATTGATGAGTTTTACTTTTCGGCGATGCCGACTGGCGGCGGTACGGTGAAGGCGGCCCACGGCAGGTTGGCGGTGCCCACGCCGGCGGTGATGCGGTTGTGGGAAACGCACCGAGTGCCGGTTTACAGCAACGGGATCGATCGCGAATTGTGTACTCCTACGGGCACTGCGATCGCCTGTACTCTCGCCTCCGCTTTTGGCCCGGCGCCCCCGATGCAAGTTCGGGCGATCGGTTTGGGTGCAGGTTCTCGCCATCTGGCAATTCCTAATATTTTGCGCCTCTGGATTGGGGAGAAGAAGAGAAGATTAGCAACGGATTATGTAACGGATGTAACGGATGTAAGTCAGAGGGCAGAAGTCAGAGGGAAGAAGTCAGAAAAATACCAATTACCAATTACCAATTCGCAGGAAACAGTCTGTGTTTTGGAAACGCAAATTGATGATTTGAGTCCGCAGGCGATCGGCTATGTTTTTGATGCTTTGTTTCTCGCCGGAGCTCTGGATGTTTTTACGGCGCCTATTGTGATGAAAAAGTCGCGGTTGGGCGTGTTGTTAACTGCGATTTGTCATCCCGAATTTCAGGATGCTTGCGAAGCTGTGATGTTTCGGGAGACTACTACTCTGGGAATTAGGCGCTCGATTCAACAGAGAACTGTTTTGCATCGAGAATTTGAGACTGTTCAAACTGAGTACGGCGAAGTTAAAATTAAAGTTGCTAAGTCTGGACAAACGATTGTTAATGTGCAGCCGGAATATGAAGATTGCGCGGAAATTGCCAGACTTAATAATGTTAGTTGGCGCGAAGTTCATCGGTTGGCGCTGCAAAGTTGGTACGATCGCACTTAATGCTAGTGGCGAGAAACCGGGTTTTTTGCGAAATTATTCGTCGGAGTCTGCAAATAAGGTAAAAAACCGGTTTCTGGGATGTGGCGAGAAACCGGGTTTTTTGCGAAATTATTCGTCGGAGTCTGCAAATAAGGTAAAAACCCGGTTTCTGGAGTCGGGGTGCGTAAGTCATCAGCTTATTAAAGCCGTCGGCGCGCGTCTAAAATTTGTTGTTGCAATTCCTCAAAAGCGGGCATTTTTGAGTTAGGATTTTGTTCAACGAGATCCTTTATTTGGTCGATTAACTCGATCGCCAGCGGTACGCCAAGCTGCAATTGTTCCAAGACATCCCGCTGAGCAAAAACGGCTTCCGGTGTTCCTTCTAAAATCAGTTTTCCGCAATCCATCACAAACACCCAATCCGCCCAGCGGTAGATGAAATCGAGGTCGTGACTTGCTAAAAGTATGGTGGTTCCGGCTGCGTGAATTTGTTGCAGCAAACCGATGAGTTGTCGGGTGTGGCGCGGATCGAGATAGGCGGTAGGTTCGTCTAGCAGCAGCAGTTTCGGCTTGAGAATCATGATATCGGCGATGGAAACGCGCTTTTTTTGTCCTAAACTGAGATTGTGAATTGGTTCGCGGGCGAGTTCGCTTAAATCGAATTGGTCGATCGCCTGTTGCACCTGTCGAGCAATTTCGGATTCTGCCAAACCTAAATTGTACAATCCGTAGGAGATATCTTCTTCTACCGTGGAAGCGACTAATTGATGTTCGGGATTTTGAAAGACGAGCCCGATTTGTTGGCGCAGTTTCATGAGAGATTTGCGATCGTAGCGAAACGGTTCGCCTTCCCAGCGAATAATTCCCTGTTGCGGTTGGTACAAGCCGTTTGCTAGCAGGAAAAACGTGGTTTTGCCGCAGCCGTTTTGACCGATGAGTCCGCAGCGCTTCCCGGCGGGGATTTTGAGGCTTAAATCGTGAATTGCCGATCGCGAACCGCAGGGATATGAGTAGAAAGTGCGATCGAATTCGAGGATTGATTGAGACATATATTTATCATAAATAACTAAAGTAAAATAGGTTTGTAGTGAGGACTTTAGTCCGCATTGAGGAAGGACTGAAGTCCTCACTACGAACCTGTTTTCTAGTGAGGATTTTAAGCCTCGGGAAGAAGGACTGAAGTCCTCACTACGAACCTGTAAGAAGGACTGAAGTCCTCACTACGAACCTGTGAATTTATTCGCACTTCCATCTTTTTCTATCAACTGCCAAAGTTGAATCTCATAACAAAGATGCTTTTCAAACAGTTGACTCGCCTCCAATCCTTCAACCACCAATTTCTTAAACCAGCGGCGAAATATCCAACGCAGAAATTTATGAATCGGCGGAACTGCGATCGAAATTAAATCCGCAACATAAATCATTGTGTTCAGTCCATACCTGCGGAAAGTATCGACATACAGGTCAATTGTCGGTAAAATATGAGCGGAAATATCCTCAGTTTTTACTAAAGTGAACCCCGCTTGCATCAATGCAGTTTCAAGCTCTTTCACAACATGACAGTTAGAAAACATTCCCTCTGTATAGTTAGGATCGGAGCGCATCATATCCGCAAGCAGTACGTAGCCTCCAGGATTGAGGACAGCCGCAGCACAAGAAGCAATATCGACAGCAGACATATATTGGCTGCTTTCGCTCAAGAGAACTAAATCGTAGGAATGGGTGGCTTTGAAGTCTTCAAATTTGGTGAGGTGGAAGATGGCGCGATCGCCCGTACACTTGAGAAAGCGCTGTTGTTGGAAGGGATCGGGTGCGAGGCCTTCCACTGCAAAAGCGCGATCGAGCAAATAAGCCGCATTTCCCCCAATCCCGCATCCTACGTCCAGCACAGTCTTGATTTCTTTGGGGATAAAATCTAACAGTTTATCCGTGTAAGCTTGCTGAGCGATACGCAGCCGCGCGATGGTGAGTTCCTCAGCGGGCACAGGCAGAGTTTTCCAATAGCCGTAGTGAAGATAGGGCGAATCTGTCAGCCCCAAATAGTAATTCAGCGCTGCATTTTGGTAGCGAGTTACTTTGGAAATAGAAATTGATTGTGACTTCGGCATTGGGAGAATTGGATAAAATTGAGGATTTCCGGCAGGGTTGAAATTCTTCCCAGCGCTTGCATATATGTTAATAACACGCGAGGGCATAAATTGCCAACTTTGGTCAGAAATTAATATAACTACGTTATTCATGCGCAAGTCATATTATGTCCGAAGAGAACCACCGCAATCAAACCCCATCGAGGTTATTTGACCGGACATAATAATATCATGGTTGAAATACAATACTTACTATGGTTAAAACCGTGCAGCCAAACACTGCTTCAAATGTATATCTGCGCGAAGGTTTATAAGGATAAGAATTCCAAACGCGCAATTCTCCATTGAAGCCGCGCGAGGCTAAACTCAGCGAAACTTGACGGTAGTTTTCTAAAGTTCGTTGCAACAATTGTCCGATTAAAATACCCAAACTTCGCATTCCTAATTTCCAAGTGCGGTAGCCGCCGCGCGAGTTTTGGGCTATCCAAAGTTCATCCGCGATCGCCAATAAGCTAAAAATAAACCGATACATTAGTAATAGCAGTTCTGTGACCAACTCCGGACACCTTAATTTTCGGAGAATCTGCAAGATTTCGGTAAATGGCACCGTCAACAGGATGAAGTACATACAGCTTGTCGATGCGAAGGCGCGCGCTAATAGCACGCTCACTTGATATATCCCCGTGCGACTCACATACAGATAAAAACTGCCGATACTAATTCCCCAACCTTGCCAAATATCCCATTGAATTGCCGAGATTCGATCGCCCGCAACCGCACCTATCGCCAACGCAGGCAAACTCGTCAGCAAAAACATCAACGGTAGCGACAGCAACCGCAGATAGAGTTTCGCCGGAATTCCCGCATAAACGACGATCCAGATTGTCAACCAAAGGGCGATCGACAACTGTACCGCTGCATTGGAAACTAGAGAGAGGATTAATAGGGCGATCGCAAAAGATAGCTTGTGAGTTGGCGGCAACCCCCGCAAGCGATTTGTATAAGCCAGACTATCAATCTGATGGTTCATTCCGACGATTTGTTATCAGATTGTTGCCGAGATTGCGATCGGCCTTTATACAACCCAATCACATAGCCAACTACGCCAGCGCCCACCGCTGCTTGAGACGCAAACAATAGACTGGAAATTTCGCTGCTAGCAGGCTCAAACAAGTGATTGAACCAAGGCTTATAACTCGGTTGAATTTGAGTAATTGCTTTCTTAGCTTGGTCATCAGCACCGCCATATTCACCCCGCACAAAAACCAGGGGAATAACAGCAAGAACAACCACAGAAACCCCCAACATCCAATTTTGCAGCGAACTAGCTTGTTGATTTTTAGTAGGTTTTTGATTCACAACTTTATGACTCCTGTCTCAAGAATTTCAAAGTTTCCAACTCCGGCTTCCCGTAAGAATGCAGCCAATTCCAGACCAATACAGTCAGCAATCCCTCACTGATAGCCAGAGGTACTTGAGTGATAGCAAAAATGCCAGCAAACTTGAGAAACGAAGCCATAAAGCCGCCGCTTGCTGCGGGAAAAGCTAACGCCAATTGCATCGAAGTCGTCACATAAGTCAGCAAATCTGCCAAAGCCGCCGCGCCAAAAATTGCCGCCCGCTGGCTACCAGTTCGCAACAGCAATCGATAGATAAAATACGCAGCAAAAGGGCCGACAATCGCCATCGAAAACATATTCGCCCCCAACGTTGTCAAGCCGCCGTGCGCTAACAGTAACGTTTGAAACAACAGCACTAAAGCGCCCAGTACAGCCATCACCGAAGGGCCGAACAAAATCGCACCCAAACCCGTACCCGTCGGGTGAGAACAACTCCCTGTTACCGAAGGAATTTTTAAAGCAGAAAGCACAAAAGTAAACGCACCCGCCAAAGCAAGCAATAATTTAAGTTCCGGGTGTTCTTTGGTAATTCGGGCGATCGATCGCAAACCCAATACAAAAAAAGGCAGCGCCACAATCCACCAAAACGCAGCCCATTGCACAGGCAAAAAACCTTCCGAAATGTGCATAGCTGCGGCGGGCGCTGCCGAACCCAGGACAAGATAACAACTCAAGCCAGCCATCAATCCCAGGCTGACTAATTTCCGATTTCCGGCCTTCATGCTGAACCTCGCAGATGAGACAATGTAAACTAACACATCGGCGGGCATCCTGACTCAGAAAGCGACAAAACTCTCATTACAGTTGCGGGACAGCGCCGGACTTGCACCGAACTTTCCCCCTTTCCTCTAATGGCTGCTCCCCATTAGAACCGAATCGTTAGCTTAGTATAGTCGATCGGGCAAGTCTCAGCCAATATTTTACAAAAATTATTTCAGATTAAGTAACTCAAGATTACCTATCATCTTGCTTTTCTTCCTTTTCTTACTTAGCGTCTTTGCAACCCATAAAAATCTTAATCAAATACAAAAAAATACCCAACAACTAAATGCTAGAATTTTAATGAGTTTCGAGAAAAGCCGCCATGTTAAATTACAACTTTCCGAAGCACTGGCCCTCAGCAGACGAACTACCAGACTCAGATGAAACACCAGTGGATAACGAACTGCAAGAATTAATACCAGGATTGCTAAAAGCAATATTGCTCATAATTTGGGCGGAACGCATGGACTGGTTTTTTGGCATAGATATGGCTATTTACCATCACCTCAACAAACCTGTCATTGTGCCAGATGCTTTCTTAAGTTTAGGTGTACAACGGTTTTACGATGAAGAATTGCGTCCCAGTTACGTGCTGTGGGAGGAAAAAGTGATGCCAACTTTTGTCCTCGAAGTTGTTTCCCCGACTTCTCGCAAGGAATACAGCGCCAAGTTGAAAGAATATCAAAGGTTAGGCGTACTTTATTACGTCATTTATTCTTCTCGCCGCCGCCGCAAACCCCGTTTGGAAGTGCATAAGTTAGTCAATGGCAAGTATGAGTTACAGCCAGGAAATCTAGTTTGGATGCCAGAAATTGGTTTGGGAATTGGCTGTGAAAGGGGAAATTATTCTGGGGTGACAAGGGAGTGGTTGTATTGGTACGATGCGGATGGAAAACGTTATCTGACTCCTGAAGAACAGTTGAAAGAATCAGCGCAACTTGTCCGACAGGAAGCCCAGCGCGCCCAACAGGAAGCCCAGCGCGCCCAACAGGAAGCCCAGCGCGCCGATCGACTAGCTGAACGATTGCGCGAGTTGGGGATAGATCCAGATAATCTTAGCTGATTGCCGAATATTTGGGATTTTGTAGGGGTAATTTCGCTGTGTTTGCCACTCTCTTTCTTTCCACAAGAGTGGTCTAATATCAAAGTTATAATCTTAGTGATTTTTGAGGAAAGCCGCCATGTCAAACTATAAATTGCCGACGCACTCACCCTCACCCGAAGAACGACAAAAATTCTATCAACCACCTGCGGATGACGAACTTAAAGAATTAATTCCAGGATTGCTAAAAGCAATATTGCTGATACTTTGGGCAGAACGCATGGACTGGTTTTTGGGTTTAAATATGGGTATTTACCAAGACTCAGACGAAGAGTTCATCAGGCCAGATGCTTTCTTAAGTTTAGATATAGAACGGTTTTACCAGGAAGAATTGCGTCCCAATTACCAGTTATGGGAGGAAAATGTTATACCAATTTTTGTCCTCGAATTGCTTTCGGCTACTTATCACCACAAATACACCGGCAAGTGGGAAAAATATAAAGATTTAGGCATACTTTATTACGTGGTTTATTCTTCCCGCCGCCGTAACGATCCCCGTTTTGAAGTATATAAGTTAGTCAAGGGAAAGTATGAGTTACAGCCGGGAAATCCTGTTTGGATGCCAGAAATTGGTCTGGGTATTGGTTGTGAAAGGGGCAATTATTCTGGGGTGACAAGGGAGTGGTTGTATTGGTACGATGCTGATGGTAAACGCTATCTGACTCCTGAAGAACAGGTGAAGGAATCAGCGCAACGTGCCCAACAGGAATCGCAACGTGCCGATCGACTAGCTGAACGATTGCGCGAGTTGGGGATAGATCCTGATAATATAAGCTAATTGCAGTCAAGAGTACGAGACAGACGCACTCAAGGCCGATCGCCAACCGGGTTTTTCCAGCGAGATCGATCGCCCTAAACGCAAGATTTTCCCGAAAATCCCGATTTTTGCGTCCAGAAATGTGTGAAAATTATCAAAAAAATCAGGAAAGATGCGGCCTTATTTGGAACAGACAAAGAGTTTGATGGCAAAAATTGAGATGCAGATCGAAAAAATGGCGGGAGAGGTAATTAAATAATGGTCATGGATCTGCGTTCTTACGATGTCATCTGCTTTGGTGATGAAGTTCCAGGAGTTCTAGCAGTTATCTCCGCCGCCCGAGAATACCGTCGCCGGACAAAGCGTTATCCGCGAGTTTTGCTGATGTCTAAAGGAAGCTTGCAGGAAGGAATTGGCGGGCATTTAGTAAGAGGCGGCCTCGCTTATTTAGATAGAAGCCAGATTAGTCAAGAACTGCAACAATCTTTAAATTTAGATACCTTTGGTTCACCGCCGACAATCTATAAAGAATTCCTGCAAAAATCCGGTGTCACCGCGATCGCACTTGACCCCCCCAAATCCAGCGCAGCGCTGAAAGAAATGCTGTTACAAGCAGGGGTCGATCTCCTCAGCAAAGTAGAAATTCAATCAGTCAATAAAGAAGGCCAAAAAATTGCCAGTATAACCACCTCTAAAGGCGTAGTTTATGCAGGCAAGCAATTTATTGATGCCACTGTCAATGCCGAATTAGCTCAAGCCGCAGGTGCGAGAAAGCTGAAGGGATTTGAAACCTTTGGTCTGCCTAACTCAGAACTTCCAGTCACCCTCGTGTTTGAAACCCAAGGACTCAGTGCAAGAAGACTGAAAGAACTCGATTACCTGTATCTAAAACGCTTCACAAACCTCGCCGATTCAGAGAGTCAAAAATTTTTACTGTACGCTGCCGACAAGGATGCGAAACTAGCAGAAGAACTCCGGCGGGAAATGATCGACACCAGAGGAAATCTCAAAACTCTGTGGGCGGGCAACGATTACATCGATGTGCGATCGCCTGCTCTGTCTGTAGCTTACCACTCTTTTAGAGGCAGAAAGCTATCTTTTCCTGAAACAGGCATAATTTTAGACGAAGGAAATATCGCCATACTTCCAAATGAAAGACTTTCGTGGAATGCGCTGTTATTTGCAGTCACCAGCAGCGAAGCAGAATCCTTAGCGAGAAACGGGAGCAAACCCACAGCTAATATGCAGAGAGAGATGTCATTTGTGGCCGCTTGGCTGAAAAGTTTGGGGGCTACTTATGTTACTCCGGCTTCAGAACTGTATATCAGACACGCCGGGAACGTGACGGGAGTTGTAGAACCTTTAACAGGTGCACAAATGCTGCTTGGTGGCGTACCAGCTACTGAAGCACTGGGAACATTTAGCTATCATTTTGATGTCCGGGGAGGCATCTCGGGTATTGGCGAGAAAGCAAACAGTTTGGGGTGGTTTAAAAGTCTGAGTTTCAAACAGCCTACCTTCAATATTGGCATCCGCCACGCCTTGATAAAAAACGTTCCTAACCTGGCAGTTGTCAGTCCGTGTTCGGGATTTGAAGGGCTGGCTTGTTCTGTGGGAAGAATTGTGGAATTCAACGCCGCAGTTGGTCAAGGTGTCGGTATCGCTGCCGTTAATGCCATTCTAAATAACAAAAATTTAGCCGATGTATCTAACCGAGAAGTGAGACAAGTTCTCGCCCAAACAGGTCAGTTACCTAAAATTTTTGGAGTTGCAAACAATGCTGATGGAACGCTATTGGCGCAATTCGAGACTCTTGTAGGTGCCGATGCTATTGCTTGACACTCTCCGGCGTGAACGCACGGAGATTCTTGGCTCAACCAGTCGGCTTGCTCGTTGATGTCACCATCAGCGAGTAGAGGTCGGTCTGTCCCCAAGCGTTAATTCCGGCGTGCCCCGCCGTATTTAACTCAATTCCTGCTTGCCGTAGAGCTTTTGCTAAGATATTCAGTGCGGCGTTGTGGTCGCGGTCTAATACTACCCCGCAATTGCACACATGAGTCCGAACCGATAGCGACTTCTTAACCGTGTTGCCACAGCCTGAACAATCTTGGGAAGTGTATTGAGGGGCAACAGAAACTACTGTTTTACCGTACACTTTCCCTAAGTATTGCAACCATTGAGCAAACTGAGCCCACGCTGCATCACTGATTGATTTAGCAAGCTTGTGGTTTTTCACCATGTTCTTCACCTGTAAGTCTTCATAGGCTACGAAATCGCTAGATTTCACTACGCACAGCGCCGTCTTGATGGCGAAGTCCTTACGTTGCCTACTGATTTTGAGGTGTTTTCTCCCTAACTTATTGATAGCCTTTTTGCGATTGGCTGACCCCTTCTTCTTACTAGAGACTTTTCGCTCGGCTCGACGAAGTGCCTTCTCGCTTTTACGCAGATGACGAGGATTAGGGATGGTCGCTCCATTACTGTCAGTCAAAAAGTGATTCAACCCAACGTCAAGACCAATAGCCTTACCTGTTGGGAGGACTTCTTCCACCCGTTCTACACTGACGCAGAACTGGACTCCGTAGCCATCAGCTCGACGGATAACCCGCACTCGCTTAATCTCGTCAGGAGCATAGAAGTGCAAGTCACGAGAGCCGACTAATTTAAAGGTACCTGCCACAAAGCCAGAGCGTGAAAGTCAGGCTTCTTTTATCAGAAGAAAGCTTCCATCCTGAAGTTTTGTACTCCACAGAGCGTGTGAGCTTCTTGAACTGCGGGTACCCTTTCTTTCCAGGTTTGTTGGCTTTGCAATTGGCGAAGAAACGTTGGATAGCAAAAATGGCACGTTCCGCAGAAGCTTGACGTGCCATTGAGTTAAGTTTGCCCGCCCACTCAAACTCTTTTGCCATGATGGCACATTGTTTGTAGAGGTCGGATAGTTTAACTCCTTGATTGTCGATCCAGTATCTGAGAGCTTTGTTTCTGACAAACTGAGCGGTGCGGATCATTTCGTCTAATATCCGGTACTGCTGTGGTTTGCCTTTTAACTTGAACTCTAATACAATCATGGAAGTATTGTATCATATTTATATATAATTATGGCTATAAAATAAATTACTCAAAGAATCTTTACACTTTACATTCTCCGTCTAAAACCGGAAAATTCTCTCCAGAGACTTAGAGAATTAAAGCCGTCCTATAAGGACGGGGCTTTTACCCAAATTTCCGGTAAGAAGGAAGAAGGAAGAAGGAAGAAGGAAGAAGGAGCATCAAGCGCGCCAGCTTTTGTAGTGCTGTCCTCGCTCGCACGGGCTTTTATCACCAAGCGAGCGAGGACAGCACTCAAACAAAAAAATGCTTTTTACAAAAATGAAATGCTCCCTAAAGTCCGAACGATCGAACCAAGTCTTAATTCTTCGGCGGGCACTTCGGATGAGTCCCCCCCTGCAAACAAATGTAAGCAATTTGACTTCGATCTAAATTCTTAGCATCCGCAAAATTAACTCCTTGGAATCGACCTGATTTGCTACCGGGCGGACTTTGAATAAATTGCTCCGAAGCCGCCTTCCCCAGGAAAACAGCGCCTTGAAAATTCGCTCCAGCTAAATTCGCGCCCCTAAAATCAACCGAACTCACGTCCGCATTCCGCAAATTAGCATCTTGCAACCGAGCATCTTTTAAATTCGCGTTGGCGAGTTTAGCCGAACTAAAATCGGCATTTTGTAAGTTTGCGCCGCTCAAATCCGCACCGGACAAGTCAGCACCTTGCCATTCCGATTTAGACAAATTTGTCAAAGACAATTGAGTGCCTTGAGCCTTGACTTTGCCCAAACGCGCACCTGACAAATTCGCTCCTGCAAAATTCGCGCTTCCGATATCTGCACCAGTAAAACTTGCATCTTTTAACATTGCTTGCTGCAAAGAAGCGCCAATCAAAAGAGCACTGCTAAAATTAGCTCCATTCAAATTTCCGCTTGATAAATTAGCTTTGTTCAGGACAGCGCGCACAAAAGTAGTGCGGTTCATTACAGCACTGTTCAAGGATGCTCCGGTTAAATTGGCTCCTTCAAAATTAGCCCCGCTCAAGTCAGAAATCCAATCGTCAAATGTACCCGGACGCCTGTCTTCGCCGGTGCCGTAAAAGCGAGTTCCCTGCAAGCTGGCATTCGTTAAATTGGTGTTTCTCAGCTTAATTCCCGACAAGTCAACTTTGTCTAATACTAAAGTAAACTGACCGGGGCCGGCAGGACTTTGACCTAAATCGGTGCGGCCCAGATCGGCGCCGTTGAGCTGGCTGCTATACACTGTGAGAATTTTGCCGATCGCCCTTTGCACTGTTCGCTGGCGGGCCGCCGCTAACTCGCGTTCGGCAGTCTTCCCCCCGTAGCGCAGGGATTCCAGGTCATTGCTGAGTGCTTGGTTCAACCGCTGCAAGTCAGGTAAAGCTTTCGGCCCGGTACTAACTAAAGCTTGCCCGATCGCGTCCTGCATCGCCTTGCTGTCTTCTTGGGCCAGCAAATCCGCTAGCAGCGGTACGGCGCGGGAGTCTTCCACGGCCCCCAAAGCCAAAATTGCCGATCGCCTCCCCGATGTTCCGTTAGCCGAAGTCGGAGACAATTTATTCACTAAAGCTACAAATAATTCGTCATTCCGCTGCCGGGAATCCCGCAAATTTGCTTGACTTTGGGTGTAGATCAGAGTGCCAACAAACAAAGTTAAAATCAATCCCGCGCTGCCAATAGTAACTATCACTAAAGTTGTGCCTGGATGTTGGCGAATCCAATTCCACAAACTGGGATCTTCTTTCATGCTGGTTTCCGGAGTCAAAACCAAAGCTGCAATTTGCGCGTCTTCCTCAGTCCATTCTTGACTCTTGACAGGATTGGCAGACTGTTGGTGCGATCGAGCATTGACGACCAAAGTATTCGCGAGGCGATCGTGCCCGGATTGCCGTTTGTAGCGCAGTGCAAAAGCGCCATCTGCCAGCACTGCCAAGCAGCTCAGCCCCCCTAAAATGATTAAATCCGGAAACGCACCAGTCAAGCGCCAAATGCCGTAAGCGACGCCCAGAGGCACTCCAGTGCGCCCGAAAATTTCGCGAACCAGCATTCGCCCAAAACCCGGAGGATTGCCCGAGGCGGTGACAACTTTGACGCCGAACCAGCGTTTCGGGAGAGTTTGACCGGTTCTGGCGAGCAAAAACAATTGCCACGCGGCTAAAGCTGCCGGTGCCAGCAGCGCCCCCGACCAGAATAGATTAGTTAGGGGTGCAACTCTGGGATTGCGATCGCGCACGGGTATGCCCAAAATACGGGCGACGGTTTCGGATGCTGCTGCTACTGAGGAATTGAGCGGCACCGTTTGAGTTTCCTTGTTAACCAATGCCCCGATACTGAAGGGAACGAGGGCGCTGGCCGCAATGAGCGAAATTTCAACGGCAAGGGCGCCGCACCTGCGAACCAGCAGTGGCATTTGCTTGGATGGTGTTTGCCAAGACGGATCGGGTTGATTAATACCACCGGGTGCGGTTGGGCTGGCCATATTTATAATTTCCTATTGTTAGTCGTTAGTGTTGGAATCTGGAGCAATTGCCAATTTATACGCTATGTACATTAGCACTCCGAGAACGGCAAGAGTCATCAGCGCGGAAATTAGCTGTACGATGCTATTGAAGACTGTCAGGACAATTATCGCTCCGACGGCAAAGACTGCCACCTGCCCTGGTTTGGGGAGTCTTTGAAACTTGTCCAGAAATTGATTGTAGAAGGTGCCGACGGCCTGATAGCTGTCTGGATTTTGTTGGATGAGGGGCGATCGCTCTAGTTTAGCTTTTAGTTCTCCGATCGCTTGCTGCCAATTGAAGTTATTTTGAGGATTCATAAAAAAATTCAGTAGTTAGTTTAGATTAATCTGTTTGGAACCGCAATTATGGCCTACTGTCAAAGAACTAGGACTCAATGCCATTGTGTGAGTGAGGAAATATGAAGATACACTGTGCGGGCGATCGCGGCAAACGGTGGTTTAGTGCGATCGCGACCCTAGCCTTGGGAATGATTTTAGCGGATGCCGGAGCCCTTCGGAGCCAACCGCTGCAAATTGCTCCGGGATTTCGCGAACCGCTGAGCGTTTCAGGAGTTTCCGGCGGCCCGAACAATAGCGGCGACTGCGGTTTTGTGTCCCAAGGGCCGAACCAAGTCATCGAAGTAACCCAGGATTTACCTTACTGGCGGATTGCAGTACAAACTGCGGGAGCTCCGAGTTTGATGATTCAGGGGCCGAGGGGTCGTTTCTGCGTCCTACCGGCGAATGCTGCTGCGGGGAATGTAGAATTTTCCGGTTATGGGGACAAGGGAACTTATGTGATTTTTGTGGGCGATCGATCGCAAGGTCAACACCCTTACTCTCTGTCTATTTCCCAACAGCGAAAGTAACAATACAACGAAATTAGGGCGTTTGCTGTCAGAAAATTGGGGATTTGCGATCAATTTTGTATTTGCTCTCTAACCCACTTCCGAAACAATCGGAGAGTTTGACTCGTGCCCGCTGTTTGACTTTGTTCGCAATACTGAGAAATCGCTTCAACAATTGGCAGATTTGGAAATGTCGGACTCATTTCCGATTCAACATATTTCCCATCTTCAAGCACATTAATCTGAAGCCTTTTATTTTCATAGCGCCAAATTTCCGGGACTCCCAGCGCCTCGTAAGCATCCAGTTGAGTCTTGGAAGTTAAATCGACTTCAATTGCTAAATCCGGTGGCGGATCTACAGTTAAGTCGATACGCTTTTTGCCAATCATTAAAGCGTAATTCTGGATGTAAAAACAGTTATCAGGTTCAATTCCTTGCAACATACTTTTTCGCTTGAAAGTCGTCGAACCAAAGCATTCTCGATCGATTTCCAGTTCTTCGAGCAGTATTTTGACCATATCCCCAATAATTTCTTTATTAAATTCATGTTCTGGTAGCGGCATCCTAATCTCCAAAGTTCCTTGACTGTAAGCTATTCTAGAGCCGCGGTGTTCTCCCAACTCTTCTAAAATCGCCTCAAATTCCTGCCAGTTGACATCGTTCAACAGCAGTCTATGTCCTGGCGGCACACTGATTTGTCTTAACTGCAGCGTTACCATTTCAACCTCCAATGTCTTTAATTTTATTGTAACTCAATACGATTTAGATCGGATAAGATGGCGGTTGAAACCGCGTCTACAAAAAAATTCGTCCGAATTCAGAAGGTTTCATTCAGTTGACAGTTGACAGTTGACAGTTGACAGTTGAGAGAGACCTCTACCTGGAAGGAAGAGGATCGGAGTAATGAATAGTCGGATTTTAATTTCTCCCTCAAAGGGTTCCGGCTTTAAACCAATTCTTTCGTGTAAAGAAAACAACCTAATTCCATGCGCCCGGTTTTCTTTCTTTCTTCAACCCGCTTGGAGTGGGTTTTGTCTGTGTGGCGTGCGAATTCTATTCGCCCGATTTTCTACTCAACGATTTTTTGCTGCTTAAAAAGTTCCTTAAACTTGCGCTGCTGCTCGTTGTGGTCTACGATCGGATCGGGATAATGAAGCAGCCGGCGTTCTATAGGCGAAATATTTCCAGTTAGCAAAAGTTTAGTATCAACTCGGCGCAATTCGGGAACCCAGTGCCGAATATATTCCCCTTCCGGGTCAAATTTTTGAGCTTGACTGGCGGGATTAAATATTCGCAAAGGTTTCGGGTCCATCCCGCTCGATGCGCTCCACTGCCAGCCGCCGTTGTTAGCAGAAAGGTCGCCATCAATCAATTTTTGCATGAAGTATTTTTCGCCCCACTGCCAGTTAATAATTAAATCTTTGGTGAGGAAACTAGCGACTATCATGCGACAGCGATTGTGCATCCAACCTGTCTGATTTACCTGCCGCATTGCTGCATCGATAATGGGATAACCTGTTTTGCCCCTACACCAAGCTTGAAACAGCTTTTCATCGTTCTCCCACGGAAAGTCTTTGAATGCTTGACGGTAGGGCCCATCTGCTAATTCTGGGAAGTTATACATGGCGTGTTGGTAAAATTCTCGCCACGCTATTTCCTGTTGCCAAGTGCGGATGCTTGTGCGCGCTTCTTCGCTGCGGCAAGTGTCCATTACTCTCTGGGTAGCTTGCCAAACAGTGCGGATGCCTATTGCACCAAATTTGAGGGCGGCGCTGAGTTGGGATGTGCCGTTATTTGCGGGGAAATTGCGCTGTTCTTGATATTGGTAAATTGCCCGATCGCAAAATTCTTCTAATTTTTTTTGCGCTGCATCTTCTCCGGGTTCTATTACTAATGGATTTTCCCAAATAAATCCCAAACTAAAGGCAGTTGGCAGTGTTTCTATTGCACCGGCTCGGTTGGCGATTTCTTGTTCTTCTGCGGTTAATCCGGTCATTAATTCCAGATA
This sequence comes from Microcoleus sp. ARI1-B5, assembly GCF_036705795.1. NCBI lineage: Bacteria > Bacillati > Cyanobacteriota > Cyanophyceae > Oscillatoriales > Microcoleaceae > Microcoleus > Microcoleus sp. ARI1-B5. The sequence continues at coordinate 142,116 of NZ_JAUBVK010000009.1, read as the reverse complement.
AGTTATCGGCAATGTCTCTACTGGTTCGGCTTTGGGTTTGCTGTTCCAGTTTTTCCAAAACGGGCTATAAACTGTGTAGGGTTGTCCTGTACCGCTGCGAATTTCCTCCGGGGCGTGCAGGATTTGATCCCAGAAATTTTGAACTTGAATTCCGGCTTGTTGGAGGGCGTTTAATACGGCTACATCGCGCTCTTTTGCATAGGGTTCTACATCCCAGTTCCAAAATACTGCTTTAGCATCGATCGCTGTTGCTAATTTCGGTATTCCGAGAATCGGGTCATCTTGAATTATCAGCAATTGGCTGCCTGCTTCGGTGTAACGTGAGGAAAGTTTTTGCAAGCAACCGATCATGTATGTGACTCGGGCTGGCGCTACGTCAGAGCGATCGAGAATATTGCGATCCAGACAAAAAATCCCGACTACTTTCGGACTTTGCTGGCGGGCTGCTGCTAGTCCGATATTGTCAGAAATACGCAAGTCGCGGCGGTGCCAAAATAAAATTAAATCAGACATTTTTTTTATATTTTAACTTCTTACAGTTCCCGTAGGGTGCTTGGGGCGCACCTTACTACTATATAATAAGTAGGGTGCGCACGGCACACATTACTGATTGAACCGCGAAGACGCTTATGACACGAAGGAAGAAGAAAGAAGGAAGAAGAAAGAAGGAAGAATGAGTAATATATAGTATGGTGCTTCGGCGGGCGCACCTTACTACTATATAATAAGTAGGGTGCGTCAGAAGCACCTTACAGAGAGATTGTGTGCGTCCTGGACAGTCTGCTTTATGTCAAAAATGGACGCGCCAAGAAAAAGCTAGAAATTGATTTCGCGTCAATTGGTTCGCCAGCTAAGATAGCTTTTTCTAATTCTTCGGGACTGAATAAAACTGTCTCCATGTCTTCATCGTCATCTTGTTCTGGCGGCTTTTCCAGTTTGACCAAATCTTGCGCTAAAAAAGCATAAATTATTTCATCGGAATAACCGGGAGCGAGCATAAATTTGCCTAATTCCCGCCATTTTCCGGCGCGATATCCGGTTTCTTCTTCGATTTCGCGTTTGATTGTTTCGGCGGGGCTTTCATTGATTTCGACTGTACCTGCGGGAAATTCTAAAATCCGCCCTTTGGCGGCGAATCGGTATTGTCGCACTAAGACGAGTTTACCTTCGGGGGTGACGGGAACTGCAAGTGCTCCGCCTGGGTGGCGAATACATTCCCAGTCGCCTTCGGAACCGTTGGGAAGCCGGAGGCTGGCTACGTCAAAGTTGAATTTGCGCCCTTGGTAAAACAGGCGCTGTTTGAGGAGTTGGGGTAGTTCTTGACCGATCGACATAAGCGAGAAGCGAATAATGTTGGATTGCACCGATTTAAGACATGATATGCGATCGCAGCCCGGAATTTTGCTCAATTTCTACACTTTCATTTTTTCCACTCCCGAACAGTTTACCGTTTTCAGGAGTTGGGCGATCGCACTTTTCGTCACTGGATGCACCCAATCCGGCGCAATTTCTGCTAAAGGTACTAATACAAAAGCTCTTTCGGTCATCCGGGGATGAGGTAAACTCAGTGTCGGAGTTTCTAGGATTAAATCATCGTACAGCAGCAAATCTAGGTCGAGGGTTCTCGGCCCCCATTTTTCGCGGCGAATCCGATTAAATTTTATTTCAACTTCTAATAAAGTTGCTAGCAATTGTTCTGGTTCTAGTGCTACTTCTAGGATGGCACAGGCGTTGATGTAATCGGGTTGCGGCGGCCCGACGGGGGCGGTTTGATACCAGCTTGAATGAGATTTTACTGTGATTTTTGGGGTGTTGTTGAGAGTTGCGATCGCGCTTTTGAGGGTGGCGAGGGAGTCGCCTAAGTTGCTACCGAGGGCGAGCGCGCATTTTGTTAATTTCATTGTAATTGGGAAAAAGGTAATTGGGAAAAAGGTAATTGGGCATTATTTTTTTAGTAACGCGGGGGCGGGTTTATCGATTTCCTTCGCTACCCCAAAATGTTTCGGGTGAAACCCGCCCCTTGTGGGGTAGCTTTCTATCCGGAACATGGTGTAAGCTGTCGCGCATTTAAATTGTATATTTAGAGCGGGCTCTCCCGCCCAGCCCACAAGACTTTGATTGTTTTTCAACATCCAATTTAAGTGCACAATAGCTTAGATTATTCCACTCTGTATCGGGCGGCAGACGAAGCCGCACTAAGAGGTGGCAAACACTTATATGGTGGTGTTGTGGGTGTAGCGATGAATTTATACAGTTCTTGTTTTTTGCCTTCGACGGAGAACAAAAATAGCGATTTCTAACTCTAACAAAATGGAGAACGATCGACTTAAACAGTTTGCAGATAATTCCTTTTAACTAAAGAGTTGCGCTAGAGCGATCGCCCATCCCCATCCCCATCCTAACTAGAAAACTTCGCCGCACCTCTCAACCCGCCATTCGATCGCCCTTTCCCCACAACTTCCCCGCCCGCCGCTGCAACTTCACCCAAAACTCGATCGCCCGCCGCCCCATCCAGCAACTGAATTTGAATTTGATCCAACCGCGGCCCGATCGCCGAAACCACCGTAAGTTCCACATTTTCGCCGCGCCAAACTTCCCCAACAGCCGGCATTCTTTGCAACTGATAGCTCATAAAACCTCCGATAGTCTGATATTCGTCTGTCACCTGCAAATCCAAATTCAATATTTGATTCACGTCATCGACATTTAACTGCGCTTGCACTAAAAAAGTGCGATCGTCCAATACTTGCAAAGCTATTTCTTTGCTGTCGGGCGACTGGTAAGTGCGGCCGATAATTTCAGCTATCAAATCCCTCAGCGTCACTAACCCGGAAATGCCGCCAAATTCATCGACGACGATCGCAATTTCTTCCGACGAACCCTGCATCAAAGGCAGCAGTTCCCCCAGCAGCATCATCTCCGGCACAAATCTCACGGAACGCATCCACGTTACAATTGGCGTGTCGGGAGATAGCAAACCTTCAGCTAAGGGTTTCGCAAGTTGTTTGAAGCCAATAATGCCGATAATATCGTCGAAAGAATCTCCCGTGACGGGATAGCGGGAATGGTTGGAAATCGCCATTTCGTCGAGCAAAGTTTGAAAGGTGGCCGTCTTCGGAAGTGCGACAATGCTGGGCCTTGGCACCATCACTTCTTCTACCCAAACTTCGCCAAATTCAAACACGTTGTTGAGCAGTTCTCGCTCTTCTGCTTCCAAGCCGCTTGATTCGCTGGAAGTAGCTATGATTAGTTGCAGTTCTTCGGGAGTAACCGGCCTGTGTCTGAGGTCGTATTCGATGCCTGCAAGTCGCAAGAGCGATCGAGTGGATTGATTGAGAAACGACACAAAGGGATTGAACAAGCGGGAAATCAATAAACTCGGAGGCCCTAAACTTCTGGCTAGCTGTTCGGAATAAAGTAACGCTACAGATTTGGGAAACAGTTCGCCGAGTACGATTTGCAGGTAAGCTAGCAGGAAAAAAGTTACTATTGATATGCCCAAAGAATGGGCGATCGCCGACTTGATGTAAATTGGCAGCGGCAAATAGCCGATCGACATTCGGACTAGCACGGCGATCGTACTTTCTCCAAGCCAGCCGAGAGCTAAACTCGAAAGAGTGATTCCCAACTGCATTGTCGAGAGCAATCGCTCGATACTTTTCTGCAAAGATTGTACAGTTAGAGCTGCAACGTCGCCGGTATCCACTAACTGATTGATGCGCGATCGGCGTACCGTCACCATCGAAAACTCAGCCGCCACAAAAAAAGCATTGATCGCAATCAGCAGCAGCACTGAAAGCAACCGCGACAGCACCTCTGTCCAAGTCATCGCGGGTAACTCAGCTATCTCCTGAACTCTCGCCCCTAAAAGTGACACAATGCTCCCTAGAACAACTTTCTCGATCGAACAACCTGAGAATCCGTCTGGAGGTTTTGTCTCCTGATTGTCTTACTTCGCCACTGGAATGCCAGATATTTGCAACTGGAGTTTTTGACCTGGATAATCTGTCAGCGTCAAGGAAACTTCCTTAGCATTTTCCAGCAAAGCAGTGGGAATACTCACCGTACCGTAATACACCTGCCCGTTGGGGGGCAGTTCCGCCGGCAAATCCTCGGCAGTCGCCGAAAGGGCCCGCCCCTGATTGTCAGTGACGTTCAAGAAACTGTAGAGAAACCTCACAGCTTGGGAACCTTCGTTTTTCATGCTCACGTCTAGCAGCATCGAGTTGCTGCGCTGACTGGCCGCGCTCACTTCCAGGGTGACTCCTCCGTCGCGACTGTTCAGGGGAAACTTGGCGCTGGCATTTGGCGCGCCCGGTTTTTTGGCTGTGGCTGGTTTAGAGCTTGCCTTGTCTGTTTTATTATTTGCCCCGGCCGTTTTTTCGGGATCGCGACCTTCTACCCGCGCTTTGACGGTTTTGAGAATGTCTTTTTCCTTCAAAATGCTTACTTGGTCTTTGCTAGCCACAGTTCCCGGCTTGCCGCTCGAAGCATTGTTGCTGGGGCGAACATCGGGTTGAGTCGTTCCTTTCAAGGCTTCGCGACCTATCGTAAATCCCCAAACAGAACTCGTCACACCTGCTCCAAACATCAGAGCCAGGAGAATTAGAGTCAGCACTACCGTCGAATTCACTGCCATTGCCTATAATTTTATACCGAGTTGTAGAAATTGCTAATTCCGGTCGAGCTTTCGGAGGGCACAGCGGCGTTCCAGGCGATCGGGGACTCAACAAATCTAAAGATTTTGATTTTTGTTCTCTAGTTCTAGCACGGACTGGGAAATTATGTTATAATTACTTCTGAGTTGGATCGAACAAATCGATTTAACGGCAGTTGGCCGAGCGGTTTAGGCAGCGAACTCAGTGCGACTCGATGCCGATCGAGCATGATGGTGCAAATCCATCCCCCATATTCGTCTGGGGACTCCATATCTCGGTTCTGGGAAGTAGCAACACCCAGGATTTATAAGCTAGAGATAAAACCCATCTACTAAGTGAATCCACACACAGTAGTTAGGGGAGGGAGACGACAAGGTGAACGAAAGTGAACCTGCATTACCAACTCCAGTCAGACGCACCAGCGAAAGGGAATGATACGCTGGGTTCAAAAGGACACATGGGAAGGAAACTAGGTTTTGAGTACCCTAGAGACGATCCAATAAATCCCATCTGGAGAAAGCAGGCACCTAAATCGTCATATATGCTCGGTACAGGATAAGAGGGAAACATCTAAGGTTTAAGCCCTTAACAGGGATTACCAGCTAGGTAAATCGAAGATGTGAAGGATTCAATCTCAAGCAAAAGCCCTCATGTAATGTGTGGGATACGCCAAAAGATTGAACGTTAGAAAGATGTAAATCACGTAGGTCGGCTATGTCCAAGGCTCTAGAAGCGGAATGGTCATCTATAGTCTGGAGTGAAATCCAGACAAAGGTGATAAAGCTACAGACGAAGATTTACGAAGCATCAAAAAGTGGAAACAAACCACTTGTGGTCAAACTCCAAAAAACCCTGATTTCTTCATTCAGCGCCAGACTGATAGCAGTTCGTCGCGTAACACAAGAGAATAAAGGGAAACGCACGGCTGGAATTGACGGAATTAAATCTCTAACTCCCCAACAGAGGATAGAACTAGCCGAACAGTTACGACTAGACGGTAAAAGCTCTCCCCTAAGAAGGGTTGAAATTCCAAAACCGGGCAAAAAGGAGAAACGTCCTCTAGGCATTCCCACGATAGAAGATAGGGCAAAGCAAGCATTAGCAAAGTTAGCCTTAGAACCTGAATGGGAAGCACTATTTGAACCGAATTCCTATGGATTTCGACCAGGTAGAAGTTGCCACGACGCTATAGAGGCAATCGAACTAAGCATCCGAAAAAAACCCAAGTATCTAATAGATGCCGACTTAAAAGGATGTTTCGATAATATTGACCACGAGGCTCTGGTACAAAAGTTGAAGACGTTTCCAGACATGGAAAAGCAGATAAGAGCTTGGCTCAAATCAGGCGTCCTAGTTGGGGATGTGTTTCATAAAATAGTATCAGGAACCCCACAAGGCGGCGTAATATCACCATTACTAGCAAACATAGCCCTACACGGCTTTGAAAGCTACATCTCATCCGAATTTCCTGTAAGGAAGACAAGAATAGGTCAACCCAAAGGGAAGATGAAGGAATACTGTGATGCACGAGTAATAAGATATGCCGACGATTTTGTAATATTCCACGAAGAAGAGGAAGTAATCAAGGCAGCCCTCGAAAAGACCAAACAGTGGATGGCAAACATAGGACTTTCGCTAAACGAGCAAAAGACCAAATTATGTCACACATTAGAGGAATACGAAGGGGAAAAGCCAGGTTTCAACTTCTTAGGGTTCCATATCCAATCCTTTTCTAGAGGGAAAAATAGAGCGGGAAAGAAGACCAATGGTAAATCCTTGGAGATGGTTACGAAAGTGCTACCTTCGGATAAATCCATAAAACAATTTCAATCCCATTTAAAAGCCTTACTAAACAAAGGACAATCCCAAGAACCAGCTCGAATGATTGAAAGCCTCAACTGGTTCATTAGAGGATGGGGAAATTACTTCAAAAGTGGGAGTCACTCACAGGAGGTATTCTCTAAAGTTCAACATAGCCTGTATAAGGTTTACTTGAACTGGGGGAGAAAGAAATTTTCTCAAAGAGGGGATGGATATATCTGCTCGCGAATATTTTTCAAAAGCAAGGAATCATCGTGGAACTTTGGATGGAAAGAAGGGGAGCATCTTTATCTAGTGGAAATGTTGTACTCATTTGAGTACAAACACTACACCAAGGTACAAGGCACTAGAAGCCCCTACGACGGAGACTGGGTGTATTGGGCTACACGCCGAGGCGACCACCCACTAACACCTAAAGACATTCGACTCGGATTAAAAAATCAGAAGGGTCGATGTTCACACTGTCAACAACTTTTCACCACTGAAGATTACATTGAGGTTCATCACATCGACGGTAATAGAAACAACAACAAAAGGTCAAACAAGACTTTAGTTCATCTATATTGCCACGATGCTATCCACCGGGAAAATGCGGGGTCTATTACAGATTCCATCTAACGTAAAGCCGGATACGCTGAAAAGTGTACGTCCGGTTTGGCAGCCGAGTATAAGGGGTAACTCTTATACTTAGGCAACTAATTCGCCTCAGGCAGGTTCAACTCCTGCACTGCCGATTTTAAATAAACAGTCCTGGACGCATCGATCCCCCCAACCCCCCTTAAAAAGGGGGGCTTTCAGGTTCCCCCCTTTTTAAGGGGGGCGCCGGGGGGATCGGCATTTGAGCCATGGAGTGCGTCCAGGACTAATAAATCAAGATGCTCCATCCGCGTAGAAACCGGGTTTCTTCCCTCGACGCATGGGAGGCGAGAAACCGGGTTTCTACGAATTTTTACGTTTAGTAACGAGAAATATACGTAGAAACCCGGTTTCTGAGGTCTGAGCGTGCGATCGCCGCAAACTAGACATTCGCTCGATCGACTCCTTCCTGAGATATCTTGGCTCCGCGCGCGTCGATCGCACGCTCCAGGGCGAAAATTATGATTCCGATGCCAAAGAAAACGATATCAACGCTTAATCAATTCCACTCCGTCGCGCCCGTCGAGTTCTTGCACGTAAACCTTAACTTTTTCTTCCTTTGCAGTCGGCAACTTTTTACCCGTAAAATCCGGCTGAATCGGTACTTCTCTGTGCCCGCGATCGACTAATACCGCCAACCAAATTTTCTCCGGCCGGCCGTAATCGTTTACCGCATTCAAAGCCGCTCGAATTGTTCTACCTTTATATATAACGTCATCTACCAACACCACCGTTTTGCCGGTCAAATCGAAAGGAATTTCTGTTTTAGCCGGTGTCCGCATCGCCACTCGATCCAAGTCATCTCGGTAAAAAGTAATATCCAAAGCGCCCACGCATACTTTGACTTGTTCGAGGACTTCAATTTGAGCTGCCAACATTTGAGCTATGGGCACTCCTCTAGTATGAATCCCCAACAGCACTAACTCCGAGGGAGCTCCTGATTTTTCGACAATCTGGGAAGCGACGCGGGTGAGAGTGCGCCTCACTTCATCGGGGGAGAGAATTTTGATAATTTTGGTCATTGCTTGCTGGGAGCTAATTGTTGGCTGTTGGCGAATCGAACGATTTTAGATTTTAGATTTTAGATTTTAGATTGACTTGACAAATGAATCTGGGGGTGGAACGATTTTAGATTTTCCATTTTTAGATTTTAGATTGACTTGATAGATGAATCTGGGTAGAACTACTAACGTCAAAACTTTTTTGGCTCTTCCAGAGTCCTGTCGGGAGCCTGTATCTGTCTGCGGGTGAGGTCGGCAGTTAGCGGCTCAAACATAATAAGGTATAAAAAAGCAATGATAGTCCCAACCAAATCAGAAAGCAATACCGAGTTAATTGCAATGCTTGGCCAATTAGCTGCGGTGCGATCGCGCGAACCGGCTCGCCTAAGGGCGGTTTGTGTTTGATAACTCCGCGATAGGAATTTGTACCTCCTAGTTGTACTCCCAAGATGGCGGCGTAGGCGCACTCGCTCCAACCGGAATTGGGACTGGCATCTTTAACAGCATCTCTCTGACAAATCTGCCAAATGTAAATCGGTTTGCCAGATATCAGGGCTAAAGTTATCACTGTTAGCCGGCAAGGAATCCATGTCAGCACGTCTTCTAGTTTGGCGCTAAACCATCCTAAATCAGTGTATGGCGCTTCTTTGTAGCCGACGGTAGAATCTAATGTGCTGGCTGCTTTGTAAGCGATCGCACAGGGAACGATCGCGCTCGCCCACATCGAGTTAGGATCGATCGGCAAATTGGTAACAGTTAATAATAGATGCGGCAGAGCGAACCCAACTAAGGCATAAAATAGCGGTGCACTCACGCCATCGACTGCATTCTCTGTTACAGTTTCTAACAATGCTCGCAGAATTTCGGGTTCGGATAAGTTTTCGGTATCCCGGCCGACGTAAAGGCTCAACCGTTCTCGCGCCTTGACTAAATCTCCAACATTTAAAGGTGCTAGCACGTCTTCAGCAGCCGCCCTCAAACTGCGACCGGCAAAACAGCTAGCCAGCAAAACGGTTTGCAGGGCTATGCCTAAAAGAGGATGCACCCAACTAGCAGCAAGGACGATCGACCAACTGACACTATAACTGCCTAGAATCAGCCCGATCGCTAGTATTGTACCAGCACATCGCAGCAGCAGTTTGTGCCGGACGAGAGCTGGACGATCGCCAGAGGGAGGCATTTTGTCTGCGGGATTGTTCCATATATTAAAGACAAGTCGAGTGTAAAGGTCGATCGCCCAACCCATGGCCTGTACGGGATGCGGCCAACCCCAAGGATCGCCGATCGAATAATCCAATACCGCAGCTAAAATCAAAACACCAAATTCATCGGGCATCATTATATATATTGTCAAACTTGATAGTACGTCCGAGCGATCGGGTAGCTGCTGTTTTAACTGCTGCTACCTTGAGCGGACTTGAATTTTTGATCCCTGATTTTAACTGCTGAGATTACTTTCGTCACGCAGCAAGTGTACGTTCTGCTCCCAATTAACACCGTCAAAGGGTAGAATCTGAAATTGGGAAACGGCATAGTCGTCAAGACAGCGGACGTTGACATCGAATCGATCGGGATGCGAGATCGGGCGATAGAACGAGTGAATGCCGCAAATCCGGCAGAAAGTATGTTTAGCAGTGCCTGTATTAAACGTATAAGTTGTCAAAACATCTTCCCCGCACAGCAAGGTAAAACGTTCCGGCGGCACAATGAGGTGCAAAAATCCTTTCTTTTTACAGATGGAGCAGTTGCAATCTGATGCTTCGTGTTTGAGGGCGGCGACTGTGAAGCAGACAGCACCGCAGCGTGTGCCGCCGGAGTAGGTAACAAGTGTGGCGTCCATGTTCTCGGGCGATCGAATAAATCAACTTACCATTTAAATGATAAAGCTAGTTTCTTCCCCAAGAGCCGCTTGCCAACTGCGGACATCATAGTATAAGTCTTCGAGGGAAATACTGTATAGCGCTTCGGCAAGTTTTTTGTGCAATCGGTTCCACAAACTGAATGTAACCCAGTCCTCTGGTTGGTTCGCGTCGGGAGAATGTCGAGGTAAAGGTTCAATAGTTTCGCCTACAGCCTCTAAGATTTGTCCTAAAGAGATTTGAGCAGGCTCCCTGGCCAATTGATATCCTCCCTGGGAGCCCCGAACAGATTGGACTAAACCGGCTCGTCGCATTTCAATCAGCAATTTTTCTAGATACGGAGCCGGTAACTCCTGTCGGTTCGCGATCGATTTCACCGATGTCGGGCCGAACCGAGGTTGCAAACTTAGATCCAGTAATGCTTTGACACTGTAGTGTCCGCGTGTGGTTAACTTCATGGGATTTTAAGATTGGGGCAAATATTCAGCTAGCTGATAGCTGATAGCTTATGCTACCGAGTTTAGAGATTGCTCGCACCGGCTCGGTGCTACTCCTCAAGAAAGACTGCACCTTGTTAAAAATATTTAGATAATAGTGGTTAACAATTGAGCCGATCGGTGTAATATGGTTTTACGACCGGCTATAAAGCTAAAGTTTCTTGGTCGAGACAAAAACCAACCGAGAAAAAATCCGTACACCAGTTGAATATTTCAGGACTCAGTAAATGGCTAAAAAGAAAAATATCGAACCCCTTGAAGGCGAAGGTCTGATCAAAAAGGTCAAAGACCTAGAGAACCTTACCAAGGAAGAAAAAGCTAGAGCCTGTGGCTACTACACCGTTACCAAGAACGGCGTAGAACGGGTCAACATGATGAAATTCCTGAATGCGCTGATTGATGCAGAAGGCATTCAGCTAGACGGGAAGCAAAACGGCAACGGACGCGGCGGACGCTCGGCTAGCTATCGGATTAGCGTTCAATCTAACGGCAACTTACTGATTGGAGCTGCCTACACCAAGCAGATGGAACTCCAGCCGGGAGATGAATTTGAAATTTCTCTGGGACGCAAGCACATTCACCTGCGCCAAATCGATCGCGAAGAAGTATCCTAGGTCTTTACAATTTGCTTTGACTTCTTGCTTGAACAGGTTGGGTTGACTTCAAGCATTGACTGCAAGCAGAGAGTTGGCTCTGAAATTTTTCAGTGCGCCTAAAACAGTATGGATTCTATAGATGGCAATGGCTCGACAAAAGTCACTGCCACTACTTTATATTTTCCGAGAATACCTATTCTCGCCCCTCGCTATATCCGTTTGGACAAGCGGGGGATTTTCCGCGTAGCTGGTGACAGTTGACAGTTGACAGTTGACAGTTGACAGTTGACAGCTTGCCCCCCGAGCGCAGTCGTTGGGTTGACAGTTGCTCGAACAACGAAGAGGGAAGAAGGAAGAGGGGAGAGGGAAGATGTTCGAGGGAAAATGTATTTTATAGCGGATTTAACGGATTTTACGGATGAGGTTTGAGGGAAAAAGTAGCTTGGGTTGAGCTAAGAAACCAAACTTCGTCAAGAAAATGGCGGAGCTATTCTCAGCCAAGAGTGCGCAATATCAGTTAAAAAAAAGAATGCAACTGTGGGCAACCTCCGGGCCCATACAGAATCAATCATCGCCGATTCTAAAATCTAAAATCTAAAATCTAAAATCGACTGACTGACACCGAAGCAAACGGCTTCGATCGCCCGTAAGTGAAATTACGGGCTGGAACAGTTAAAGTGTTAGGGAGCAATTAGTCACCAGCCTATGCCGTTGTCCCGATTCGCCTTTCCAACTGTCCGACAACCAACAAAAATACCCCTGCGCTGCGTTCTAGTAGCCTCTTTTGTGGTGCAAATCGTCGCAGCAGTCGGGATTGTCGGGTATCTTTCTTTTCGCAACGGAGAAAGAGCAGTCGAAGAGCTCGCCCAGAAATTGATGGCCCAGACGGGGAAGAGAGTTGAAGAACAACTGACTGCTGTTCTCGAAAATGCCCACTGGGTAAATCAACTTAACGCTGAAGCGATCGACCGCAGGGAATTAAACTTACAGTTAGAACGGCGCCAGCCTCGGGGAGAGAAGTACCTGTGGCAGCAAATGCGATCGTTTAAAAGCATTCAGTCGATTTCCCTCGGTTCTGAAAAATCAGGAGAATATCTGGGGGTTTGGCGCAACCCCATCGACAGCAGCTTGCAAATTGTCGCCGCTAACAAATCTACCAACTCTCAGAACATTTACTTCGCTACAGACAACAGAGGCACTCGCACCGCCAAATTAAACGCAGAACCGGGAACCTACGATGCCCGCGGGCGCCTTTGGTACAAAGAAGCTGTCTCAGCTAACAAACCGATTTGGACGAGCATTTATCCGGGTTTTACTCCGGGGACTGTTTTTATTGGTGCGAGTCAACCGATTCGCGATCGCTCGGGTAAATTGCTGGGAGTTAGTGCAGTAAATTTTTCGCTCTTGGAGATCGAGCAATATCTCGATCGCGTCAATTTTAGCAAAACGGGAGAAATTTTCGCGATCGAACGATCGGGCTTGCTGGTTGCTAGTTCGAGTCAAGAATCACCCTTTAGAAAGATGTCCCGAAAGCAGGAAGCCGAGCGGCTGAATGTTTTAGACAGCCAAACTCCTGTCATTCGCACCGCAGCTAAGTATTTGTACGAACACTTCGGGGGCTTTGGCAATATTAAGCAGCGGCAGCAACTAAAATTTAGCCTCCAAGGGGAAGAATATTTTGTGGAAGTGCTGCCCTTTGCTGATAGTTACGGTTTGAACTGGCTGATCGCGATCGGAGTTCCCGAATCCGATTTCATGGGGCAAATTAACAGAAATACCCGCACTACAATTTTACTTTGTGCGGTGGCGCTGCTGCTATCGACAATTGCCGGAGTGCTGACAGCCCGGTGGGTAACGCTGCCGCTGCTGCGGCTCAAAGTCGCAGCTAAAGATATCGCCACAGGAGAATTCGATCGCGCTGTTGCTGTCAGCAGGCTGGATGAAGTCGGTGAATTAGCGCACTCTTTCAACGAGATGGCTGCTCAACTGAAAAAGTCTTTTCAAGCTTTGGCCGCCAGTGAAGAAAAATTTGCCAAGCTGGTAGAAAATTTGCCCGTTGGAGTCTCGGCGATGACTCCGGGCGGCGCAGTTATTTTCATGAATTCGGCGGGAGAGCAAATATTGGGTAGGGGACAAATGCCCGATGCTACCGCAGAAGAGCTAGCAGAAGCTTATCAAACTTATATAACAGGAACCGATCGAGTGTATCCGGCCGAGCAAATGCCGTTTGCGCGGGCGTTGAGCGGCATTGAGGTGATTGCTGAAGATATGGAAATTCGCCGAGACGGGAAAATTATTCGCTTGCAAGTGCGAGCGCTGCCGGTGTTTGACGGTGCGGGCAATATCCTTTATATTCTGACTGTTTTTAAAGATATCACGGCTCGCAAACACGCAGAGCAAATATTGGCTGACTACAACCGCACCCTGGAAATTGAAGTAGCCTCGCGCACAACCGAGTTAGCCGAAATCAATGCCCGCTTGGAGAGCGAAATTGAGGAGCGCAAGCAAGCTGAAAAAATTATCCGCCAAGAGCGGGACTTTAACTTAAAGATTATCGAAAATTCTCCGATCTTTTTTGTGGCGATCGACTCTGTTGGTAAAATCCTCCTGGCGAATGACAGTATGCTGCAAGCTGTAGGGTATACTGCTGCGGAAGTTATCGGCAAAGATTATTTAGCTACATTTGTACCCTCCGGCGATCGAGCCGGATTGCACTCGATTTTTGAGCGCATCACAACGAGCCCGCAAACGGTTAACGAGCATCGGATTCTCACCAAGTGCGATCGCACTTTGTTAGTCGAGTGGCACGGTACGCCCGTTTTGGATGAAAATGGCAATTTTGACTTTCTTTTTGGATTTGGGATTGATATTGGCGATCGCAAACAAGCACAATTAGCCTTGCAAAAAAGCGAAGCTCTGTTTCACAAATTAGCGATCACTGTTCCCGGAGAACTTTACATATTCGTGCAGCATCCCGACGGCTCAGTCCTGATGGAATATATAAGTCCGCTGTGCCGAGAAATTCAAGAATTAGAGCCGGAGGAAGTCAAGAACAACCCTGCTTTACTCTACGAACAAATGCACCCAGACGATCGCCCCAGCCACTTCGAGGCAATTGTCACAAGTGCAACAACTCTGGAACCGTTTTCCCACGAATGGCGGATTGTGACAGCATCGGGAAAACTCAAATGGCTGCAAGGTTATTCTCGACCGGAATTGCGCGAAAATGGAGATATTGTCTGGCACGGCGTCATACTTGATACGAGCGATCGAAAACTTGCAGAACAAGAACTCAAACAAGCCGCATTAGCAGCAGAAGCCGCCAACAAAACTAAAAGCATCTTTCTCGCCAACATGAGCCACGAATTGCGAACCCCCCTCAACGCCATTCTCGGCTTCGCTCAATTAATGGAACCCAGCGCTAATTTAACTGGGCCGGAAAAGGAAAATATCAAAATTATTCGCCGCAGCGGAGAACACCTGCTCCAACTGATCAATCAAGTCTTAGACTTATCTAAAATTGAATCGGGGCGCATGACACTCAACGCCAAAAACTTTGACTTGTACCGCTTGCTGGGCGACGTGCAAAATATGTTCCAAATTCCCGCGACAAATAAAGGATTGCAATTAATTATTGACCGCTCATCCGATGTTCCCCAGTACGTGCAAACTGATGACGTTAAGTTGCGACAAGTGCTGATTAATCTATTAGATAATGCGGTTAAATTTACCCAAAAAGGCTCGATTTCAGTAACAGTATGGCACAACGAAGAACGAATTACGCCGGAACAAGGCGACAATTTCAATCTATCAAAAGGTCAAAAAAAGGTTGTCATTAACTTTGAAATTGCCGATACAGGGCTGGGAATTTACCCTGAAGAATTAGACAGTATATTTGAATTATTCGTGCAAAGTTCATCGGGTAAAAAACTTCAAAAAGGTACAGGCTTAGGATTAAGTATCAGCCGCGAGTTCATCAAATTAATGGGTGGCGACATTACCGCCGAGAGCGAAGTGGGACGCGGCACAGTCTTCAAATTTGACATCCAAGTTGTGACATCAGCCGGCTTTGTTCAAATCATCAATAAATATGTTGAATTAAATGATTTCTCGGAGAGTTCAACTATTGTACAAGAAAAATTATCTGATAGTTCTGCAATATTTACGCTTGACTCGAAGCCGAAAGTTTCGCCTGAGTGGACGCGCAATCTCAAACAGGCAGTCCAGGAGGCTGACTTCGACTCTATTGCCAAAAGAATTGAGGAAATCCGCAGCGATAATCATGTTTTTGCAGAAGTTATGATAAATCATCTATATAATTTTGATTATGCAAAAATACTCGATTTGATTGCCGAAATTGAGCTGTAGGGTGCGCCGCGGCGCACCTAATGACTGATGGGTGATGACTCAATACGGTTCACGATCGACTCTTATATTCGGAGATCCCCTCGCATCCCCCTCCCGGGGGACTTTAAGAGTTTTCTTGTTCCCCCCTTAAAAAGGGGGGTTAGGGGGGATCGATCTTAAGTGAACTGTATTGGGTGATGACCGATCTCGATCTTTGGGGAGTTGTTTCTGTTGAGAAAAAACTCGACAGTTATTGAGGTCGATAAACAACTGTTCTTCTTGATGTTTGTCTGACATATTCACTAGATTGTATTGAACATTTTCTCCATAAATAGTTAGAGCTATCTGGCAAACTTCTAAAAAATTAATGAGCCACTTACATTCAGCAGCCGAGTTATCTTGATAGTATTCAATTAATCGAGCAAAACAAAGTTCTAAGTAGGTTTGGGAATACGGCGAAATTAAAATTATTTTGAGCATCAAAATTGCTAGTGTTAAAGGATTTAGTTGAGCGACGAAAATTAGAAATAAGGCTGTGGGTTCCCCGGAATTTTCCACAGTCAAACATTTGATTAGATAATTGCAAGTTCTGAGCTGCAAGCCGCTGTTTAAACTTTCTCCGTCATTTTCGGGATGAAAATTCTCTAAACTATTAATGAGTTGTTGGTGATAAATATCAGAACTATAAAATTTTTCCTCGTAATAACATAAATACTTCATCAGAGATTCCTTAAACTGCTTGTAGGTAATATTTTGACTCTGCTTGATAAAAATATTGGCTAAGCTGCGATAGTTCAAGGAGCCTCGGTTAACCAAAATTATTTTGATTAAACGCAGGGCTTCATCTCCTAAAAGTGTGGGATTATGATAATTTTTTAATTTGAATGCGGCAGACTGAGAGCGAGATGTATACATTGCTAGGTCAAACTTGTACTTGTCTTTTAGCTGCTGCGACAATAGTTTGGCTGTTTGGCGTTCTTCGAGGGTGTTTTTAGCATCTAGATATTGAGTGGCTAGCAAATAAGGCTGATAGCGAGAAGTCCAGTGCTTTTCTACGGGCTGGTAGTCGCCGTACTTGAATACAAATAACTTGATGTCTTCATAGTCTTGGCTGCTGACAAAGTTTGTCAGCCACACTCTCAGTATTTTGAGACAATTGTCCGCCTGGGGCTCGCTGAGGGTTCTCTCGCTAATAATTGTAATTAATTCCCCAGCAAGTTGGTATTTTTTGTGAGCGATCCAGTTATTTAATAAGATGTAACAGCAGCGTTTAAATAAGTTGTTAAATTCTCGTTGACTGTCAAAGTCAATTATTGTGTGTAGGGCTTGAATTAATTTCTCGTTAACTGGAGCAATTAGTTCTATAAATATTTTTTTAAATTCCTGGAAACCTAATTCGCATTCCGAGTTGTTGATGTGATATAGAAAAAATTTGTAAATGATATCTTGAGCTGCGGAAACAGTCAGCTCTGATTTTTTTAATTGAGCTGTTGGTTGAGGCGCGAGAGCCTCGGGCAATATATTGTTTGTGAGAGCAGGGAGAACTTTTGACTCTTGTGTTTCGGATTGAGAGGAAACGTCCTGAGATTGCATAGCGTCCTCGCTCAGATGATCAATACACTATTATAGTTATCATCGCTGATTTGCAGCTAATAATTTAGTATTTTACTTAACTTTTGTACAGCTACAGTTAACCCCCCCGATCGCCCTTTTGGTAAGGTAAATCGAGGGGGTTAACTATTATACCATTTTCGATTTTCGATTTTCGATTTTCGATTGAAGAATTGGGAATGACTGAGGATTACCAGAGTAGGGAGTTTCCCTACAGTTGGATTCTTTTTGGGAAACAGGTGTTATTTGTCAAGTATCTGAGGGTATCAAGCAGGGTTTGCTTGAGTCCGTCTTTGCAGCAGGCGGGCAATCTCAGCTTTTTCTACAAGCCCGACGAGGACACCGTTTTCGCGAATTACGGGGAGTTCTTGAACTTTAAGTTGTTCCAGAAGGGTGACGACTTCGAGGAGGGATAATTCGGGTTTGACGGTGGTGGTAAATTCGATCGGCTTCAGCAGTTCTTTAACTTGAACTTGGGGCCAGCTTCCGGTAGGAATGGTTTTCATGTCGTCAAGGTCGATCGCCCCTACCAATTGTCCAGCATCATCGGTAACTAGGAACCGGCGCCAGGTGTGAGTGCTACCGATGACGTAGTTGTTAGCAAATTCTCTGAGGGATAAGTTTTCTGGGACGATCGGGCTTTCGGGGGTCAAAGCATCTGCGGCAGTCAGCCCTGCGAGTTGATTTTGGACTGTGGCATATTGTGCAGACTGACCGGCATTTTGCAGCAAGAACCAACCGATTACTAGATTCCAAATACTGCCGAAGATGCCTGTAGCAATGGCAATCCAACCAATGATTTGACCGACGCGGCTAGCAAAAATTACGCCTTTGTAAGGGTTGCCGGTAATCTTCCAGACGATCGCTTTGAGGATGTTGCCGCCGTCGAGGGGCAAACCGGGAATTAAGTTAAATAAGGCTAAAGCTAAGTTGATGGAAGCTAAAAGTTGGACGATGGCTGCTGCGGGGCCTGTGAGGGCTGCACCGACGCCGATAACTGTTAACAAACCAGCCAAAAATAAGCTAACTAACGGGCCTGCAATTGCCACCCAAAATGCTTCTGCTGGCGTTTTCGATTCTCTTTCTAAATTAGCCAGCCCGCCAAACAGAAACAGCGAAATCGATTTCACGCCAATTCCCTGTTTGATGGCTACCCAACTGTGTCCTAATTCGTGGGCCAAGACGGAAGCAAATAACAGCAGGGCTGTGAATAATCCCAGCAGCCACGGCGCTACGGGGCCTAATGCGGGAAACAGGGCTAGTGCACCGCCGTACTGCCAGGTTACTAAACCCAGGACTAGGAACCAAGAAGCGTTGACAAAAAAGGGAATTCCAAACAGGTTGCCGACGCGAAATGTACCGTTCATAATTGGCTACCTCTGATATTATAGGGGAGAGTTTTTTGCTCTCTGTTTCCTTATCGTAACGAAATGTAACTGAGATGTTAATGTTGCAATTAGGGTGTTATCCGTCTGCGGAGGTTCGGTTTTACGATTTTAGATTTTAGATTTTAGATTTTAGATTGGGAATGATTGATGAGGTAATGGTTCAGTTTAAGGACTAAAGTCCCTACCAAATCAATCTATGCGTTAATTGTCGATCGCATCTCCTCCCAGCGGCCGGCTGTAGCGCTTCAATTCATCGATCAATCGAGTATCGTTAGAAGCTGTTCTCGCACCCGCTGCCGCCGCCCAGCGCTTCAAATCTTCAATTTGCGATCGCGCGATCGCAGCTAAAGGTACAGTATCCTCGATCGACCTCAAAACATCCTCCGTCGTCAAATCCCGGCGCTGCCCGTTCACAAAAGTCCCAAAAGCCCGGTACAATCCATCAATCACAACTTGCTCAATTTCCGCACCGCTAAAATTCTCAGAAGACTTCGCCAAAATTGCCAAATCAAAATCGCGCAATCTAGTTGGGCGCAAACGCTGCAAATGCACCTTAAAAATATCTTGCCGTTCCGATTCTGAGGGCAAATTCAAAAAGAAAATCTCATCAAACCTGCCCTTTCTCAGCAACTCCGCCGGCAAAATCCGCACGTTATTTGCAGTTGCTACAATAAACACCGGGCTGGTTTTTTCCTGCATCCAAGTGATCAAACTGCCGAATACCCGGCGCGAAGTTCCCGAATCGCCGTCGCCGCCGCTGATGATGTTGCCGAAGGCTTTATCTATTTCATCGATCCACAAGACGCAAGGTGCGATCGCCTCTGCCAATTGTATCATTTGCCGAACGCGGCTTTCGCTTTCCCCGACAATGCCGCCGAACAATCTCCCGCTATCCAAACGCAGCAGCGGCAAACGCCATTCACAAGCAATAGTTTTCGCCGATAAAGATTTGCCCGTTCCTTGAATTCCTACTAACAAAACACCCTTAGGATTGGGTATACCGTAGCGGCGCGCCTCGTCTGTAAAAGCATCTTGCCGCATCTTTACCCACTGCTTCAAATTCTCCAATCCGCCCACATTTTTCAGGGATTCTCGGGAATTGAAAAATTCCAAAATTCCCGTTTGGCGAATTGCTTGCTGTTTCTCTTCCAAAACTCCATCAATATCTGACTCGTTAATTTGCTGTTTGGCGGCCAAAGCTTTAGCTAAAACCCGCCCGATGCGAGCGCGGCTCAAACCTTGACAAGCTTTAACTAACTGTTCCTTTGCTAAGCCGCTAACTTGCAACTGTTCCGGCTTTTCCACAACGTGGGAAATTAAATGATTGATTTCTTGGACGTTGGGCAAAGGGAAATCAATTACTGTTACTTCTTCTTTCAACTCTTCCGGCAATTCCAGCGCGTGAGAAGTGAGGACGATCGTTTTTTTGCTGCGCTTCAATTCCCGCGTTAAATTGCGCAATTCCCGGACTACCGGAGCATTTTTGTCGGTGTAGGGAGATTTTAAAACAGGGTGCAAATCCCGCAGTACAAATATGGTATATTCTTCGACAGCGGTCTTGCCGATGCGATCGAGCGCCGCCATTACCGAACCTTTCCCAGAACCGTTATCTTCCCAGCCGCGCACGATATCCCAGAACAATACTCGGCGCGCCGGAGTTACTTGTAGTGCTACTTGGGCAATTACAGCTTCGACTGGTTCCTCTTCCGCGCCGACAATGTACAGCAGGGAGTACCGGGCGCGAATCATCAAATCCAGTCGCTTTACCAGTGCCTCGAAAGGGTTATTTTGACTGGCATTGATGGCATCGAATTCTCTGGGTTGGGTGTATTGTTCTGTCATTTTATTTGATATATTAGATGTAAATTTAACGAGATTAAATATTTTGTTTGTAGTAAGGACTTTAGTCCTTCTTAAGCATTTCACCAGACTCAAGGTTTGATCGTTCGGACTTTAGTCCGGAGCGAGGATTTAAACGGACTAAAGTCCGTACTGCGAACGAACCTTGAAATTATAACAGAATAGGGATAATTTGGCTACTTAGCAACTTTTCGGGCTTGTTTCACCATATCGATCAGAGTGTGGTGAGCATCTTCGGCGTCTGTTAAAGTGCGATCGAACTTTACTCTGACTGGCACTATTTCGTCATTGACTTGAGCGGTTAAATCCATGCCGTTGGCATCAATAGCGAGCATTTGAGCGGATGTAGCCTCGGGTTGGCCGCCGTAGGCTTGAGCGTACAAAACTACGGCGCTAGCGTGGTCTTCGTTCATGTGAGTGCAGATGCGATCGCTAATCTCGGTGGAAAACTGGTCTGACATGGGAGATTCCTCATATGCAATATCGATCGATTGTACTGCGATTTGTCGCAACGGAGAGTATAGATGATAATATTGTGTTCTATTAAGAGTGAATAATCTCATGAATAACTCTAATGCTTATATTGAATTGCTTAAATCATTTCCACCGCGACCCATAACTGTGGAGTCAGAATTAATCGCAACTCAAGAAACGAGCGACTCTCTATTGGACAAAGGCGAATTGACTCCCGACGAATGCGACTACCTCAACCTATTGGGAATGCTTGTTTATGAATACGAACAAACTTTAGAACCCATACCTGATATTTATGGAGTAGAACTATTAAATGCTTTGATATAAAAGTTTGACCTCAGACAAAAAGACCTAGTTCATATTTTTAAGACCGAATCTATTGTCTCCGATATCCTTCGTGAAAAGCGCAAACTTACAACCGAACACATACAAAAACTTGCTGATTTATTCTGCGTCTCGCCCGCTGTTTTCTTTCCGCTGCATCCAGTTAAAAAAACTGCTTGAATTTAAAACTAGATTTTGTTTGTAGTAAGGACTTTAGTCCTTATTGACTAAAAGCTTGTGACTGATTTGTGACTGGTTGTGACTGGTTTGTGACTGGTTGTGACTGGTTTGACTGGTTCCTTTCGCTGTGCCTGGGAACCCATGTCTAGAGGCTCTGCCTCGCGAGGCTTGATGAGAAGATGGGAAACATGGGAACAGTCGAGGCAGAGCCAAAGCATCTGCGTTACCAGGCAAAGCGCCTGGTAACGAGTAAAATTCTATTCGCCCAGTCTTCTAAAGCGATCTAACTAAAAGATTTTTCGTCAAACGGCAAATCATCAAACAGCGAATCAATATCAGACTCTCCAACATCCTCTGACTTCGCCACCGGTGGCGCTGAAAGCACCTTTGCTCGCGAATCAATATTAGACTCTGCAACAGCCTCAGACTTCGCAACTGGTGGCTTGGTTGAATTCACCTTTGCTACAGGTAACTTGGCCGCAGGTTCCACAACAGCAGGCTGCGATTTTTCCAACTTAATTATCGGCAACTCCCCGCCATTTTCCCCATTTTTGCTCGTTTGATTCCACATCATCATTCCCAGCAAACCGTCAACCAAACCGCCGCCGCTACCGTTGCCGCTAACTGCAACATCCGGCACAACTCGCACCTGGCGATCGCCTATAATTTGCATTAACTGCAAAGCTGTATAACCGGAACCGCCCAAAGCCACAACACCCGCGCGATAAGCTTCAGCTTGAGCATTTCCCTTCACCCGGATAGATTCAGCCTCGCCTTGAGCTTGTTTCACCTGAGAATTCGCTTTCAACTCAGAAATCTTCACGCCTTGTTCCGATTTCACCATCTCTTGTTGAATCTCAGCCAAAGCAGTTTCTCTTACCAATTGTTGCCGCTGAGTTTGTGCTATTTGCTGCACCTCATAAGTCTTGCACTGTTCCTCAGCAATTTTGCGGTCTGTTTGAGTTTGCATCAACTCAGCAGGCGGCAAAATATCACCGATCAAAGTATCAATTGCTTGCACGTCATAGGTGCGCAAAGCTGCTTTGATATACTCGGCGGCTTCCGCTTGCCGGCCGCTTCTGGCCGATAGAAAATCTAACACAGAATAAGCTTGAGCAGAGTTGCGGAAATAATTACCGATTGTCGGCTGCAAAACGTGGTCTACTAAATTCTGCATCGAACCGACGCGAGAGATGACTTTCGGAGCATCCAAAGCTCCAACGTGAATGATTTGAGCTACTTCTAAATCAAAGGCAAAACCGTCTTGAGAACGCACAGTTAAAGATGAAAGTTTAGAGTCGTAACTGTGGCGTTCTGTTTTGCCAGACCAGTTCAATACAATATTAGTAGTTGGTACTAACTCTACTTTCAAAATGCGAGTATTCAGCGGATGTTTCCCGGGATAAAGAGGAGTCACCCACACGCCTTTGTTGCCGACATTTACTAAATTGCCGTGGGTGAAAGCTGCGCCGCTGACATCTTCCGAGGTTTTGCCGACATAGGAAATCACGGCGCCGACATAGCCGATCGGGATTTCGGTCATCGCCACTTGCTCAACCCCGACAAACCAAGGGTTTAAGTTCCACGAACCGGAAAGCAAAACCTGTTCCTGCAAACCGCGCCGCCCGCCACCGCCGATAAATTTTTGCGCGTTTTGGAAGTTGTCGTGATTCGGAATAATCGGGCCGGCAATTTCGCCATCTTGAATCGGAACGCCGTCATAGGTTGTGACAATTCCTACTTTGTCCGGGGCGATTTTGTACAATTTCAACTGTTCTGGTGTCATCCCGTGCTTGGGAGCGTTTGCTGCTGTAATTACGGTAAATAATGCCGTATTTATTCGATAGCTGCCACCAGTCAGGATGCCGAGTTGTCTGCCTTTTTCGCCGCCGCCTTTGAGGAATTTGCGAGCATCTTGAAAATTGTCGCATTCTGTGAATTTGCCGAGGATTCGCTGCGGCGGAATCGGCTGACCGCCTGCTGCGATAATTAGGGCAATTTCACCTTGGGGAACTACAGTTAGAGACTCTTTGCGGACGTTATATTGCAAAGGCCAATAACCCCAGTGCCAGCCGGGAGGCAAAGTATCAGCTTGATATCCAGCTTCTCCGTTTAAGGCAATTAAATCGCCTGCGGGTAAAGATTTGCCGTTGAAGCTAAACTTTTTACTGACAATGCCAACTTCGCGATCGCCAATTACGACTAATCCGCCAAAAAATAGCGGTAGCACTAGGATAATTATCATACCGCCGATCGCGATCGGGATAAATCCACCCGCATCGAGCTGCATTGTCTGCACGGGAACAGTCGCGCGCAACTGCCCTAGCTGCAAGCTAGAATCAGGTTTTGCTGCTAGCTGGATCGAGGTTTGAGTTGCAGGGGGGATATCGCCAGCAGCTAATACCGGCGAGGGTTTCAAACTGGTTGTTGCACTGAGGGCTAAAGACGCCGAAACAGCGGCTGCAAACTGTTTTAAAACGCGAAGTTTGAGTTGAGACTTGGGCAAAAGTGAATAAAGCATTTTTTTTGATACGAGCTAATTTGTCCTATTAGCTCTACCTTAGCCTTGCTCAAAAGTTTTGACGTAAAACTTAAGGTCTTATTTGTCATTACTTCCCGTCATAATAGTCATAATTTTTAGTAAAAATACTCAGAAGTAAACTACAGGCTGACAATCCCCCGTTTTAAGGCGGCAATGGCGGCTTGCGTGCGATCGCAAACTCCCATCTTGCTCAAAATATTGTTGATGTGAAACTTGACTGTGCTTTCGCTGATGTGCAGCACTTCGCTAATTTCGTGGTTGCTTTTACCGGCGACGATCAGGCGGATGACTTCTGATTCGCGATCGCTCAAGGAGGGCCCGCTGAGGCGATCGGCTAACTTAACACCCACAGCTAGCGGAATGTACTTTTTCCCCTCAAAAACAGCCCGAATTGCTGTCAAAATTTCCTCCGGTTCCGCATCCTTAAGCAGATAGCCCTTAGCACCCGCTTGCAATCCGCGATAGATATTTTCATCACCATCATAAGTCGTCAATACGACAATTCGCGCGGTAGAAAACGCCCCACAAATCGCAGCAATGGCCGCGACTCCATCCATTTGAGGCATCCGCAAATCCATCAGCGCGACATCCGGCTGATGTTCGCGAAACATCGTCACAGCTTCCTCCCCGTTGCTGGCTTGCGCCACAACTTTCACATCTGATTCGTGCTCCAGCAGCGCCACTAAACCTTGCCGCACAATATAATGATCGTCGGCAATTAAAACGCGAATAATATTTGATTGGTTAGTCATAGTTTCCCTGTTAATCTTATCAAAGATGACTGATATCATGTCCGCTAGATCGCAACAAGATTAGTTCGTAGTGCGCCCGAAAGTCCGCTCTCAGGCGGAGGACCCAAGTCCGCACGTGCGTTCCGAACCGTTTTTGTTATGTAATCGACCGGACATGATATGAATTCCTCACTACAAATTTATGCTATATTGTGCTGATGGCGCACTTTATTTTATGACTCCCGATCAATTGCAATTATAACTTCCGTTCCATCCCCCGGCTGACTGTTGATATCCAATTGTGCGTTAATGCGTCCCGCGCGTTCTCTAATCCCCAATAAACCAAAGCCATTACTAAAACAAATACTTTCCGTGTCAAATCCCTGTCCGTTGTCTTGCACCCGCAAAATAAACTTCGATGTCTCGTAAACCAAATTAATTTTAATATCCGTAGCTTTGGCATATTTAAAAGCATTTGTCAACGCTTCCTGCCCGATGCGCAACAGGTTATTTTCCACCTCTAAGGGCAGGGAATATGCCGTGCCAACTACTTCAACAATAGTGCGGGTATTAGTATCAGATGACATTTGTTTGGTAATGTAATTGAGAGCGCTATACAAGTCGCCATCTTCTAAAAGTTGCGGGCGCAAAGATTCTACAGAGCGCCGCGCTTCACCAAGTCCAGAGCGAGCCAGTTCGCACACTGTTTGGATGTGCGATCGCGCTTGTTCTGGATTGGCTGCTATTAGCCGTTCTGCGACTCCCAAATGTATAATAATTCCTGTAAAAGTTTGCGCTAAAGTGTCGTGAATTTCCCGCGCCATCCGGTTGCGCTCTTCCAGAATATTTTGGTCGATCAGTTGTCGAGAAAGCCTTCTAATCCGCAATTGATTTTCGACGCGCACTAAAACTTCTTGTTGCTGAAAAGGTTTTGTAATGTAGTCTATTCCGCCCACCGAAAATGCTTTGACTTTATCAAATATTTCCTGCAAAGCGCTGATAAAAATTACGGGGATATCTTGAGTTTGTTCAGCAGCTTTGAGCTGCTCGCAGACTTCGTAGCCGTCCATTTGAGGCATCATAATATCGAGTAAAATTAAGTCTGGTAAATTGGACTGGATAAAGTTGAGAGCTAATTTGCCGCTTGGGGCTAGGTGAACTTTATACCCAGCGGTCGATAGTATCCCGCTTAAAAGTGTTAAGTTGTTAGGACAATCATCAACAATTAAGATACTTTCGGGGCGGGTAAAACTGAGGTTTTTGTTCATGTTTCCTCCCTCAATGTGTGGATTAAATTTAGCAACTGTTCGTACTGAAAATTTTTAATGCAGGTTGCGCTCGCCCTAGCTAAGGGCTGATTGATTTCGCGGATTTGACCGATCGCTGTTTGCATCTGTTCCAAATCGAGATTGCTAATGGCTTGCTGGAGGTTGGCTACTAACTCAGGAGGCAATTCAGAAAAGGCGGCTTTTGTCAATACATTTACTTCATTTTCTGGGAAACTGGGCGCTGCATTTAGTTCTTCAAATACGAATCGCACTCCGATGTGTTTGTGCAGGGCATCAAATATGTTTGCTTCCCTAAATGGTTTGCGAATAAAATCATCGCATCCGGTAGAAAGAACTACGGCTTTCTCTTCTTCAAAGTTGCTTGCTGTGATGGCAATAATTGCTGTTGCTTGACCTTTGGTAGTGCCTTTAATTTGTTTGGTTGCTTCATAGCCATCCATCACCGGCATCCGCAGATCCATAAAGATTAAGTGCGGTGCATATTGCTCCCACTTTTCTATTGCTTCTATCCCATTTTGGGCTTCGTAGATTTCAAAACCCAAGGGGGAAAGTAGTTTAACTAGGAGTTGGCGGTTGTCTTGAGCGTCGTCTGCAATGACAATTCGATAGCGGGGCTGATTCGGTGCGATCGCAATTACTCGCCGCCTTTGCTGTTCCGGTGGGCGATCGGCACTTTCCACGGCTTTAACTTTAATGTCAAATTGAAAAGTTGTACCGACTCCCGCACGAGATTTAACCGTCATTTCACCGCCCATTAACTGCACAAAAGAACGGGCAATTGTCAAACCTAATCCGGTTCCTTGTTGGGATTTTTCCCCGGTTTTGGTTTGCACAAAAGCTGCAAATAGTTTGTCTAATTCACTAGCATCCATTCCTTCTCCGGTGTCTTCGATCTCAAAGCAGATTTTCCGAGCAAACTCCTGACGGTTTATTCTCACAGAAATGCCGCCTGCGGAGGTAAATTTAATCGCGTTAGAAAGCAGGTTAATCAAGATTTGGCGCAATTTAATTTCATCGGTTCGCACATATTGCGGAACGCCTGACGCCCGCTCTACTAATAACTGCAATCCCTTATTTTCTGCTTGAAGTTGAAACATATCTTCGAGGTCGTTCAGCAGGCGGTGGAGGTCAAAGTTTGTCTCGTTCAGCGTCGCGCGTCCGGCTTCTATTTTGGACAAATCTAATACTTGGTTGATTAGTGCGAGCAAATGTTCGCCGCTGCGGCTGATAATATTCAGGTGTTCTTGCTGTTCCTGAAATAGGTTAGAACTGCGATTCATTAGTTGGGAAAAACCGAGAATTGCATTGAGGGGAGTTCGCAATTCGTGGCTCATATTTGCGAGGAATGTACTTTTTGCTTGGTTGGCTGCTTGGGCTGCGGATTCGGCTCGTTTTCTCTCGGTGATTTCCCGCTGGAGTTCGAGGGTGCGATCGCTCACTTGCTGTTCTAATGTGCGGTTGTAGTCGGCTAGCAGCTTTTCGGCTTGTTTGCGATCGGTGATATCGGCAAAAGTGGCGATCGCATAATTAATCTTACCCGTTTCATCAACAATGGGCGTACTGGAAACTTCCAAGGAAACAATCTTATCAGGTCGATGAAACTCCATATCGTCTACTTTGACCGTTTCACCCGCTAAAGAACGCACAATGGGCATTTGGTGCGTGGGGTATAACTGGTTAGTTCCTGCTAGATAAACTTGACCAACTTCTGCTAATTGCTCAGTATTTGCTTCGGGTATAGTCGGAATCGCGCTTAGTTGATGCGCTGTGCGATTTGCGTAGGTGATTTGTCCCGTGGTGTCGTGGACACTTACGCCGATCGGCATTGCATTGATAAATTGAGTCAAACGGCTTTCGCGTTCTTTTACTTCGGAGAAGAGTTTGGCGTTGGTAAGTGCGATCGCCGCTTGTCCAGATAACAATTGCAAAACTTCCAAACGTTCGGGAGTAAAAGCTTGGGCGGTGAGGTTATTTTCGAGATAGACGATCGCGCTCAGTTGACCTTGATCCATCAAAGCCGCACACAAGATAGACTTGGGCTGACGTGTTTTGATGTAAGGTTCGTTGGTAAATTGTCCTTCGCGAGTTGCATCGTTTAGCACTAAATTTTCTTGAGTGCGAGCGACATAATTAATAACGGCTTCGCAAATTTCCGGGCAATTTGCGATCGGAATAGAGGGCAATACTTTGATGCGATCGTCATTGACTGCACCTTCAGCTTTCACCAGCAACTTACCTTGCTCTTCTAAAATCAAATAACCTGTTTGCGCCCCCACATTTTCAATGAGGATTTTCATCAGTCGGGAAAGTAGATTATCCAGGACAATTTCGCCCGCAATTGCCTCGGAAGCTTTCATGACTGTATCGATATCCAAGGAAGAACTAGAACGGCTGCCAGTAGTTGATATAGTGGTTGAAATGGCTTTATTTGTAGGTCGATCGAGCGTAAATAATTGCGGGTATCGCATTTCTAAATCTTTGACTTTAGCAGCCGCACCCCAAAGTTGATAGTAGTAACGAGCTTCCTGCATATAAGCTTTGGCTGTGAGTTCTTTTCCCCTGGATAAATAGAATTTAGCTGCGAGTTCGTAGGCGAGGGCGGCTTCGTTAATGTACTCGTGTTCTTTGGCGAGGGAAATGGCGCGATCGTAATAATCCATTGCTTCGAGAAATTGCCCTAAAACTCGCGCTTTTTCAGCTTCAACTAGATAAAATTTGTGCAAGTGATTCATGGGAGCGTGCTGCGCCCATTTACACATTTTTTCTTGGTTGAGAGTCACTCGATCGAGCCAATTATTTTTATCCTCAATCGGTGTTCGATCGCTCGCTAATTTTAAATAAACTAAAGAATCATAAAAGTGAAATATCGGAACAGCAACTATTCCTGTCTCGCCGCTTATATACTGTTGTGCCAGGTCTGCATTATCGATCGCTACATAATTATCTTCAAATAAAAAACCTAAAATCAGTTTGTTGAAATAAAGCAAGAACAACCCGTGTTTGTCATTATTTAAGAGATATACATCCCGCGATTCCTCTTCATTGTAAGCATCTCCTATCAACTGAATAGTATTGTTTGACTTAGCTTGTAAATTGCGAACCACCTCTAAAACCATAGAGAGGTAATTTAAGCTACTTGTTTGTCTGAATTTGCTAATACTTTCCCTGTAATTTACGATTTCCTGTTCTAGTTTGCCAAGTTCAAAGCCCATTGCATAAGAATTAAAAGGTCGCTCGAATAAAATATAGCCAATAAATTGCACGTCTCCTGTATCAACCGCACTTTGATAAGCTTCTAATAACATCGCTCTAGTTTCTTTTAAATGCTTTTTCCAATGGAGAATGTGATGGGCAATAGCATCTAAAACTTTAGCTTTGACTTCCCGAGCATTAAAGCGTTCTACTAACTTTAATGCCAATTGAGAAAACTGATAACCCAACTCAATATCTAAAACAATCCCACACAATACAACGCCGTATGTCGCATAAGCAAAAGCAGACAAAATAGAATTTCCATATTCGATCGATAAATTGACATTAGCTAAAACCATTAATATCATTAAGTTGGGATTAGCTATATAGGTAGCCCCCATTAGTTTTGATAAAATCAATAAAGCGGCCAGTGGTTCGGGTTGTGTCATCTCGGGCAAGTCTAGCAAGTGCTCTATTTTCCAGCGCTCTAAAAGAGATTTTGTTTCTTCAAACCCTTTTTCAACATCCCTCATGTCTGGGTTTTCCGGTAAATTTATCCCCAATAAGTGTAGAAAATACAAACCGATTTTTATGCCTTCTTGAAAGTTGCTTTGAGACAGCGCTGCTTGAATTTTAAGAGCGTAAATCTTTGCTCGATCGACCGCGATTTTAGCATTTTCCAGCACGAGGGCAGCTAAACTTTCCATCCGATCGAAATCCCCAAAAAAATAAGCTGCCTCTGCGGCTTCTTGATGCAATTGCAAGCTGAGCTTGTATTGCGCCAGCCAACAGTTTTCTCCCAGCAAATTTATCCCTGTTTGCAGGTAGTTGAAAGCTGGCTGATAAGCCGCTGATGCCTTGGCTTTATTGCCAGCAATCAAATTTAACTGGGCCAGTTCATCTTTTTCTGTTTGATGGGAAATTAGCTCGCAGCCGAAATTGAGTTGATTAACAATGTCAAATATTTTTTCTTCTCGCTTGTATATCGAAGTATTTTGCAGCAGCATTTGTCCTATTTGTTTGTGGACGATCGGCTTATCCTCTTCGGCAATTAGCGAATAAGCAGCTTGCTGAATTCTGTCATGAACAAACTTGTATTCTAGGGTTCGATCGCTGGGTAATTTTCCGGCAATTTCTAATTCCACATCTCCCATATTCCCCAGCAACAAAACTAAATTTTCCGCAACGGATGCGTGCAAATCATCCGCCATTTCTCCCACAGATTTTTCGCAAAGCGAGGCTAAAGTTTTCAGCTCAAATTGATTGCCAATACAGGCTGCTATTTTTAACGTTTCCTGCGTATTATCTGACAGTTGTTGAATTTTACCAGCCATCAATTCGACAACATTATCAGTGAAGCCCCTCGCTTTAATTTCCTCTAAATCCCATTCCCATCTGACAGCGGTAAAGTCAAATTGTAACAACCCTTCCGTATAAAGCGCTTTGAGAAATTCATTCATAAAGAAAGGATTGCCACCTGTTTTTAACAGCACTAACTCAGCAAGCGCTGTGACTCTTTCCTCGCGGCAATTCAGCGCATCGGAAATCAATTGAGTGACGGTGGCTAAATCCAAAGGTGACAGAAAAATGCGATCGACACTGGCTCCATTTTTGATAATTTCTTCAATTGTCAAGCTTAAAGGATGAGCGGGAGAAACCTCGTTATCTCGATACGCGCCAATTAGAAACAAACCAGGTGTCCTACCGCTCGTTAACAGTTCGATTAACTTGAGAGAAGCGCCATCAGCCCACTGCAAATCGTCTATAAATACAGTCAGAGGATGTTCGGGTTTAATAAAGACTGTAATGAAATTCTGAAACACTAAATTAAAGCGATTTTGGCTCTCGCTCGGCCCTACTTCTGGTACGGCTGGTTGCTTGCCTGTGATTAACTCTACTTCGGGAATTACATCAATAATGATTTGACCGTTGATTCCTAAAGCTGTTAATAATTTTTGCCGCCACTCTTGTAGCTGTACTTCACTTTCAGCTAATAACTGTTTGACTAATTCTCGCAGGGCGCTGACAACAGCACTGTAGGGAATGTTGCGCTGGTACTGGTCGAATTTGCCGCAAATGAAATAGCCGCGTTTTTGAGTAATCGGTTTGTAGAGTTCTTGGACGATCGCGCTTTTCCCAATCCCAGAATAACCCGCAATCAGAAACATTTGGCTTTCCTCGGAAGCTCGATCGAACGCAGTTAAAATAGTGGCAATTTCTCGCTCTCTGCCGTAAAGTTTTTGCGGGATTTTAAATTTATCGGAAATGTCTTGACAAGCTAACGGAAAAACTGATATTGTATTATTGCCGTGCAATTGATTCAAACAAGATTCTAAATCGGCTTTAATTCCCAAAGCACTTTGATAGCGTTCTTCAGCATTTTTCGCCATTAACTTCATCACAATATCCGAAAGAATTTGCGGAATTTCAGGATTCACCTGGGATGGAGATGGCGGCTGTTTGGCGAGATGGCTGTGTACTAATTCCAGCACATCATGAGTGTCAAAAGGCAGTTGGTGCGTCAGAAGTTCGTAAAAGGTAGCACCGAGGGAATAAAAATCTGTGCGGTAATCGAGACTGCGGTTCATTCTGCCGGTTTGTTCCGGCGACATATAAGCAAGAGTTCCCTCTAAAATGTTGGGATTTCTTAGGCTGTGATTCTCTCGCGTTAACTGTGTAGAAATGCCAAAGTCGATGATTTTTAGCTGGCGGGTAGCTGGATTGAAGACGATATTTGAAGGGTTGAGGTCTTTGTGGATGATGTTGGCTGCGTGAATTTGTCCTAAACTTTCAGCGGTGGCGATCGCAATTCGTAACAATTCTTCAATAGTAAATTTTTGTTGCTGCGTCCAAATTTTCAAGGATTCGCCGCCAAAATCCTCAACAAACATCACCAGCGTGTTTTGATATTGCTGCAAATCGTAGGCTTTTATACAGCCAGTCAGGTTCAAGGATTGAGTAATCTTATACTCAGTGCGGTAGCGCGCGAGTTCTTGAGGTGTGGGATAATTTTCTTTGAGGACTTTGAGGACGATCGGCTGGCTGTGCGATCGCCGAAATCCTCGGTAAACTAGGGAATTTGCGCTTTCGTAGATTTGACTTGTGACTTCAACGTCAGGAAGAGTCAGCATATTCACCCTGCGGTCAACGGTGCGTTGAACATAGCATAAATATGCCGATCGCACAAGATGTGAGGCGATTTTAGATTTGAGATTTTAGATTTGAGATTTTCAGCGCACGGGTAGTCAGAAACCGGGTTTTTTAACGAAATATTTGCTTAAAATCCTGAATCTCGGTTAAAAAACCCGGTTTCTTGGTTCCTAGTGCGTCCCGAAGTATAAATTTGACTCTACAGCTTAGATTTTAGAAGCCAAGACAGGTTTTCCGGTCAAGACAACCTGTTCGATAATGTCAGCGGCGCGCTTCGTTCCTCCCGATCGCGCGATCGCCCCTTGCATATCCATCGCCCTTTGTTTATAACACTCTTGGGTTAGAATTTTCTGAATTGTCGATCGCAATTTAGCAACGCTCAACTCCTTCAAAGAAACCACTTCACCAACACCAGTATAAGCAATCCGCGCCGCCACTCCCGGCTGATCGTTCGCCACAGGAATTGCCACCATCGGTACTCCATTGCTCAAGGATTCCAAGGTTGTATTCATCCCCGCGTGAGTAATCGTGAGAGCCGCTTTTTGCAACAGTTCTAATTGCGGTGCATAGCCAACAACGATCGGATTTCCGGGTAATTTAGGTAAAGATTCAGGAGTAGCGCCACCACCGAGAGCGATGACCAATTGAGCATCTAACCCTTCACAAGCAGAGGCGATGGTTTGAAAAACTTCCAGCAAGCGATTTTGAATGGTTCCCATTGAGGCATAAATTAAGGGTTTACCTGTTAATTTTTCAAAGGGAAAAGGTATAGATTTGCGCGTGGCCCTGTTGTGATAAGGGCCGGTGAAATGGAAATGCGGGGGTAAATTTGGCCGGGGAAACTCAAATTCAGCAGGTGATTGACTGATTTGAGCCAGTTGAGAGTAAGCATCATTCGGGTGAGAGTGCAAAGGTAATTTCCACTCTTTGCGAGACTGGGCGATGCCCTCTCGAATCGGTTTGGCAAGCAGATTGAGTAACTGATAGCTGACTTGATTGCGTAAGCGTCCTCCCCAAGTTGGACTGTATGACCAAAGGGTACAAATGGGTGGAAGGTTGGGGTCTCGATTTAAGAGTAACGCACTGCAAACTGTGATAAAAGGAATGTTTAGAAAGTCGGCAATTGTTCCTCCTTCCAGTGAAACTTGGTCTACTAACAAAGCTTCTACATCGGCTTGTTTAATGGCGATGGGAGCTTCTCTGAGAATAGCAGTCGAAGTCTTGGCAACTTCCTTAAGAGTATGTCGCAATGCCGCCAGTCCGCTAAGTTTTCCGCGTTGGGTAAGGATTTCTGCGAACCAGCCAACGGGAAACTCATCTTCAGCTAATGGATGAAATTCTAATCCGCTGGCTAGAGTTTTTGCTTGAGCATCGGGGAATCCAAATACCGTGACTCGATGTCCTCGGCGAAGTAGTTCGCTGGCCAAAGTTGTCATCGGGTTGAAGTGGCCGTCGCCTGCCGGACAGAGAATGCCGAAGTGGGTCATTAGTAAAGGCTCCTTTGGGTTGAATTTTTTTGTAAGATTATATCGTTAGTATGAGTAGTTTTTGTTGCTGGGGCGATTCGCTACGCTTTCCTACGGCTGACTGTTGTGAGGGAGGAGGTTTTAGGGCGATCGCTTGTTGCTAGGATGCGATCGCCCAACTTCCAATCCAACTCTAATCCAGCTTCATCCCAGCAAAATGTTCCAGCAACATCCGGTGAACAAAAATATACCCACCCCCAACCTTTTGCAGAAAAAGACAGTCAGCAGCATAATTTAAAAAGCGGGCATAGTTCCAGGGAGCGTATTTGTGAAAGTAAAGGATGAGACGTAAAGTAAAGTGTTGAATGCACGCAGCACTTCCACCAAAAATTACCCCTAGAAATAATCCATAAAAAAAGCCTCCGCCCAAAGCTGGCATCACTGCCTTAAGTCCGGTTATTCCTACCATCGGGCCTACTATTAACCCTCCTTGCAACCCTTGTAGCAGCCCTACTACCAGCCCTCCTAACAGTCCCAATAACCCCGCGCTTCTAGCAGATTTCCAGATACCCTGATTGGGGAAAATTCTTGTATCTATTTCTGGGCCTCTAAAGCCCCGACTCAAACAATAAATTAGTATTCCAAGCAACCCCTGAGCTAAACCTGTTATCAGCGCTGCTCTCTGTGTTCCGAGTAATTTGTACGCTCCGAGCATATTAGCAGAAGCAGGATTTCCAAAAACCAGCGCAGTTTGTATTCCAAAAATTAGCCCAGAAATTACTCCAAAACTTAGCCCGTAAGTTAGACTTCTTTTCGCTTCCTGCCAAGACCATTTTATGCTTTCCACTGGTTTAATTTCTAGTTTTGCCAGCGCCACAATCAACCCAAATATCAATCCCGCAGTCATTCCTTTGCTCACTACAGGAATCAGAACGACAATCAGTTCATGCTTTATTCCCGACACATATTCCAGCCACCAAATAATCATCCCAATTGGCAAACAAATTATCCCCGACATTAACACTGTCAGCAGCGCCACACCAACTTTATAATAAACATTTATTGGAATTTTATTTGGTAACCAACTCGGCTGTAACTGCTCAAGCAAAAATAGTGTTTGTGACCCTTTAACCATGCTTTTTGCCAACCAATGCAGCCATCGCTTCGTTTGCTGCTCTGAATAGGGCTTAACTTTTTTACCCCGTTGAAACATCCGTTTAATATAAGTATCAAATAAGCGTTGATAGCGTTGCTCTCGTGAGCTAAGTTGGCTTAACAGCTCTGCCCGCGAACAATCCCGATAAGCCAAACTCATCACACTCAAAATCAAAGGATTTCTGGCAAACACCTCTAATTCAGTATCCTGTTGTAGCAGTTTATTTAAATGGATGAGTTGGTTTCCTGCCTCATCTAAATATTGGTAAACTTGTTCGGAAGTTAACGGTTGAATGCAAATTGCACTGCATAGCTTTAAACGCTCTGATAGAGCATCATACTCTCGGACACGACTGCACACAACGATGTCAGTAACGCCATGAGCTTCTATAAATTGATTCAAAGCGCGAACAAAAGCATTGCGATATTTTTCGGCAATTTCATCTAAACCATCCAACAGCAGAATTAGTTCTTCCTGTTCAATCAAATTTTTACCCAAAGATGGAGGAACTTTATATCTATTATTGAGTTCATCTACCAACCATTCAGCAATAGTCTGTCGCTTATTTCCCCAAGATGATAGGGTAAACACTACTGGAATAGGCTGGCTTAAATCTTGTTCGCTGCGAGCAACCAAGCGCTGTGCTATCTTCAGGAGAGTAATTGTTTTTCCGGTTCCGGGTTCCCCTAAAATCAGCAGCGTTTTACCTGTCCCCATCTCTGCATAAATCTCTGTTTCCTGTAGTTCTTCAAAGGATTCATCGAGTTCTACAGGCACATCATCTACATCATCAAATGGACGTTTCACGGCATCGGGACGTTCTTTTGTGTTGCATTCAATCAGAACCTGGGTATGCAGAGCGTTGGCTAAAAATCCTTTGATCCAGGAATCCTTGACTCGATTCAGTAAAGCCTGTCTGTAACGGTATTCTCGTTGAGTCAGCGGTTGAACTCTAGCAGGAACTTGTCCAAAATCATCCCAAACTTCTCTCGCTTGTTCTCGATATCGTTTGCGGGCAATTTCTGCTTTTAGTGCTTCTCTCAAATCCGATGAATTATCTAAATAAGTTGTTGCTCGATATTCGGGAATTCTAGCCAGTTCTGATTTTTTCATGAGAACAGGCTTTAAATGTTCTTGTATGACAATAACTTCTTCAATCGGATCGATCAGTTCAAACTTGCGAGTTCCTTCGAGACTGCGCGAACCCGAAGTAATTTTTTCGGGAATCTTAATTTGAATCGCAACACAGCCATGCTTGTAAGACTCCTCTATTGATTTTCCATAAGCTAATGCTTGGTAAAAGCCTGTCGCAAAAGCTATCGCAGCATCATCTCGAATTTCTTGGCTCATCCCAATCACAAAGTTAATATGCTCAATGATGGCTTGAGCCTGTATTTCTGAGTAGCAAGCATTCAGCAAAACGCATTGAATCTTACCATAAAGTGCAAGTACGCTGGAGAAAGTATTTGTACTGACTAACTGTTCCCGTCCTGCATCATTTTGTAGTACCAAACCTTGCTCTCCTGTTCCATGTCCGCAGAAATGGATAATTAGCGGTTCATGCTCTAATAACAGCTCCTGCAAATCGTCTGGACGCACTGCCAACTCAATTTCTACATCGAATTGAGCATCCTTTCCCTGGCGTTTTATCACCTTATTTAAGTCTCGAATTTCTCGATCTAGGTTCAGGTCTTTTCTGGGATTGGATGCTAAAATTAGAATTTTTTTCATATATTTAACCCAGCGGTATATTTGGGTGGAAACATTAGGCGATCGGGACGCTCCGCACGCGGGTCGGAAACCGGGTTTATTCGTAAAATTCTCGTCTCCGAACCAATATTTTTTTAAGAAACCGGGTTTCTTTAGCCTTAGTCCTCATCATGATAGTTTTAGTGATTTACTATCGTTTGATAACCATCCGTATCTGTTTTACCACCCACTCTGCATTAGGGTCAGGTTCATAAATCATTTTACGAGCGACACTAGGCGGATTATCAACATCAGCACCGATAGTCGTCAACAGATTGTTCAGAGGACTAATGCTTTGTGCTTCTCCCCTTTGGGTAAACTCCTTTGCGAGGTTTTCTAGTTCTTGATTGAGATTTCCCTTTTTCTCTAATTCTTCATCCAGAGGAGCGAGTGCTAGCCATCGAAAATCAGCTAGTCCGCGAGTTGCAAACAGCTTGAGTGTTTCTGTCACTTGCTCGTATCCCTCTATTTCCGGCACTGAAAAACGCAGCCGTCCGATAAATTTCTGTTCTCGACCTTGTAACTGATCAAAAGGCGCTTCAATTCTTTTAATAGGAATCTGAGATATAGCCCAAGTAGGATCTAAATCAAGCACTGCAATATTGAGCGGTTCGGAGGAAGTATTCTTGACTCGTAGATATGTTGCTTCTCGATTTTCTAGGGTGATGTTACTTGAACTAGGGAAGGGTTGTTTATTGGCATCACACAATTCAAATTCAAGACAGTCTGTTAGTTCGGAAGCGGGATTGTCGAGTTCCTGAACAGTCTGATATTTAGCTAAATGAACTAAACGAGCGACTAAAGTTGCTGCCGCATCAGGATGATCGATCGCGAGTGGTGGCCTGAGATTTTTAAGAGGCATTCCACTACAGATTTCGTACTCGCCATTGCGGCCAACCGCAACTTGATAATGAGCTTCTCGCTCGTCATTCGGTGGCAATTCAAGAAGCCAACCATTATCTATTAAAGCTTGCCGCACAGCTTCTAAAACAGGCGTTTGCTTTCCTGCTAACTCCGCCGGCAATTCATGCTCTTTGTCGCCGACTTGTTTTTGGTCAAACAAGCGCACTCGACGCACCAAATCGACAGGTGCAGATACCATAACTGCTGGAGCACCTTGCTCAATCTGTCCTTTAACTATCATCCCACCGATGTCAGCTTCTAGAACTTTACCCTGGGAAGTAGACGCTTCAACTTCTGTGATTTCAATAATTGCCAGTTGTTGCTGCTTATTGGAAAAATCTGCTGTGTTTAGCGGATAAATTGCAAATCTTGTACCGCTGCTCAATCCTTGAGCGAGTCCTGCATTTAATGTGACTTGCTTCTGGTTTTCGTCTACCTGCATCAGCGTTACAGCATACTGGGTAGAGATGCGATCGCTCCCAAAGACTAAGCGATCGCCCTCACCGAGCAACATGGGCATTTGAGCGGGAAACTTGCTCTGAATTTTAGCGTTTATGCGATCGTACAGCGATTTGTAAGTTATACCTGAAGTCGTGCTTGTCAGAGTATCGATCATCCAGTAAGTCAGCGCTCCATGTCGTTCTTTCCCATTAACGTTATACTCAAAAGCATACTCAGTGGGACGGCAAGCGGCTAGCAGAACATAGTCTTTTGATGGCGGCAACCATGCTGAGGAAGAACCATTTCCCTCTGTCAATATCTGCCAATTCCTAATCAATTCATCGCGGGAAGCAACAGCACTATCTTTGGGACGTGTTGCAAAATCTGCCGACTCTGAACCTCGAATATCGCAATCGCCTCGCGTCGCCCCTCCAGAATGACAACTATCTAAAACAACAGTGACAATCAGTTGCTTATCAGTCATGCGTTTTAGGAGTGTCGCCAACTCTACATCGCGTAAATAATATCCGTCTGATTCACCGACATCCATGGGAACAATTCCCTCATCATTTTGTCCCTCTCCTTTGAGTTCTGGATAGATGGTTGCTGCACGTCCTCCATGCCCGGAATAGTGAATGTAAACTCGATCTTGAGGCTGAGCAAATTCCGTAATAATCTGAAAATTCTCCACGATATTTTTATAAGTTGGCAGAATGTCTGGCGCTTGAATTGCCTCAATAGTGTCAGGATTAGGAGAGGTTAACTTAAAAATTTGCTCGAACGGAATTTCGAGTGTCTTCAGGAGATAGTTTGCCACAAGGTTAATGTCTCGCACACATCCCTTAAGATTTTTATACAACTGATTAGGCAGGTAGCAGTCTACCCCGATCAGTAATGCGTAAAACTTTGAGTCGGTTGAATTTGGTGCGCTAGCCATATATTTCTCAGATTTTGTGGAGTTGCTGACTTTTTCCTTTCTTATAGATATGATTTCACTGTGGAAGCGACATCTAA
Source organism: Microcoleus sp. ARI1-B5 (assembly GCF_036705795.1). NCBI lineage: Bacteria > Bacillati > Cyanobacteriota > Cyanophyceae > Oscillatoriales > Microcoleaceae > Microcoleus > Microcoleus sp. ARI1-B5. Next base: position 103,231 of record NZ_JAUBVK010000009.1, on the reverse strand, counting down.
AAAACTGCCCAATCTTCCCCTAAAAACAAAGCTCTCTCAGCCTTCCGCCGCCGCGTCAATCCTTCTAATTCTTGACCCCCTGCCTTATTCCAGATCGGGAATTCATCAGCCGCACCCTGAAAATCACCTTGATTCAAAAGTTTTAAAAGCGTTGACTCGAATAGAGAGCCTGCACCCAAATTGAAACTAAAAGACACTAAAGCTGAGAATTGATTTTCATTGATATCAACTTCCACAGCCTCAGAGACAGCGCTTTCAAATTCTGCCAAATCTTTTCTGAGCAACTCCTGGGCCTGCGCTTCAGTAATTGTCATTCCCTCATATACGCCTTGGGTATGTCCGTATCCAATTGTCCAAATGCCAACAGCATCCAGATAGGCTTCTAACTCCATTCGCTCAAAAGATTTAATCAAATTCACCCCATCTTGGTTAATCGTCATTCCTCCCCGAATTCCTATTTCCCTAACTTGAGGAGTAACTTTATCGGGAGGTGCAGTAATAAATGTTTTAGCTAATGTGAATCGCAAAGCTTTTGAGAGCAATTTTACTTGTCCTTTGGTGGCGATCGCCTTTACTGCTATCTCGCCTTCCATTTCATACAGACTCCCATCAGGGAAAATGTGCAGCACCCGTTCCATAGTGATTTGTCCTAGCGTGTTGTAGGTGGACTCAATTATCAAATCTGAGCTTTGATGGGGATTCTCAACTATTTAGAAACCCTCTACAGGTGATTTGTTGAGTTTTTCTTTCGTAGCAGGCCCAACTGCACTATCCTCGTCAATCTGTTCGTTGGGATTGTGTCTGTTCCACAGTTTTTGGAAGGCTAGTACAGCAGTACCTCTAATGTCCTGCTTGTCGCTTCCTTGATACTCGAAGTGGCATAGGTCGTTAGCATATGCAGGCCAATACCAGTCATACTTTGTTAAAAAAGAACTCCAGCCTTCAGGGTCTTCGATATCGAAGGCTAGACCACTTTCATGCTCGCTAGAGCCTGGTTCTGCAACGCGGTCATAACCGCAACTGGAGCCACGAGTGAATAGAAATTGTTGTTGGGCGATCGTCCGGTAAGCTGAATTGACGAGCAGTTTTTGACCGCGATCGCGAATAGCCTGAGCGAGTGCTTCTTTTGCGGGAAGCTGAAGAAAAGGGTGAACGCCTTCACCGAGTTCTACATCGAGATCGGCGAAACTTACGAGACAGTTCGGCTCTATCTTGTTCATTTCTTCAATAAGCTGTTTGTCGAGCAGGCGGACTACAGCGGTTGAACAGCCGGGAGCGTCCTGAAGGGTAACTGTACCGCGAGCGCCTACATCTTCTAATGCTCGCCGTTGAGCTGGGTCATTATCTGTCTGATTGATGCGATCGCACGGTTCAATTCCTAGCTTTTTTTTCCAAACTTCGCAAATTGTTTCCGATGTGGTTGAGGCCATTGTAGAACTTGCCGAAACCAGTGTTTTGATAATCAACACTGCAACAATCGCGGCCATCGAAAAAGGTAAATGGAGTTGACTTGCTAAAGTCGGGGCTAAAAATGCCGCTGCTTTATCAGAGTTTTCTTTGTAGCTTGCCGCAATTTTGGCTGTCAGTTCAGGGTCTAAGAGTTCGCCACACATCAAATCATAGGATTTGATATTTAATTTATTGAAAAACTTGTCGCCCAAATCGACATCAGCACTATCGGGAATTCCACCTCTCGGAGTAGCACTTAGGGCCTCATCAAGACTCTCCAGAGAAGCCGATCGCGCCGTTGTATCTTGCGCTATTGCTTGGGCGCGGATTCCAAGCTGTGCCTTGAGAGTATCCTCATCAAGGTCTAACATTTTTTGGACTAATTCATCTACTTGGGTCATATTTTTTTAATAAAATTGACTGTGGATTGTATCTCTTTTTCACAGCTTCAATCCTAAGAACATTATTCCCAAATAGGTTCTAGCTTTTAGTTGAGTCTTGAATTAGCTAAATGGCTAGCTGGCGACTGACTCTAGGTGGAGGAAATAACCTGAACTTTTGGCTAGGTGTCGCGCCAAACGCAGTAATACCTATTCTCACAAGTAAGGACACGGCAATGCCGTGTCCCTACAAAAATGCCGTGCAATTTAGCCGATCGCTCTAAACAAACTGGCCAGTGGAATTTGTTCGCACGCGGCGAATCCCAATCACCGACGGCATCGGCGATCGGCGCGAATCATTCGAGATATTGCTCGGCCACAAACTCCCCCGCGAAACAGTCCGAGTTTGATTGAAAACAGCACCATTTAAATCCAACATCTCAATTTGGCGGCGCAAAACAGTACCGTCATCGATCGGGCAATCTTCCCCCGGATGCTGCACCGAAATCAGCAGCGTATCTCCCACAAAAGTCGGCCCCGTCATTTCGCACCGATTCGGGCCGTAAGCAAACGGAATTACAGTGCCCGCATTCGGCCCAGATGTCGGAATGTAAAACAGCCAATTGTTGCCGAAAACACCAGTAAAATCCGAGACATTTCCAGTCTTCGTGTGGTCGATCGCATTTGGCTTACCAACAGCACCCACATCAAAACCGTTGTGCGTAGAAGTAGACATATCAGTCACACCCCAAATATTGCCTTGAGGGTCAAAAGCCAAATTGTCCACACTCGCAAATCCCGCGCCAGCTACTGTGCCGGCTTCTCCGCCTTGGGCCAAACGCTGCCAGCGGAAAGTCAAACCAGCACCGTCAGAACTATCTTCAATTATTTTGTAAATTCCTCCCGACTGCTGGGTGCTATTGAGTGCGCTACCGTATTTAGCAACAGTAAAAATGCGAGAATCTGGATAGCCGTCGCTTCCCGGTGCAGCGTCAGTATAGGAAATGAAAACTTCCTTAGTAGTAGGATTAACTTCCAAATCTTCCGGCCGCGCCGTCGGAGTGCCGCCAATCAAATTAGCAGCTAAAAAAGCATCAACTAAAACCGCACCTTGGCTGCTGTAGAAATTAGCAAGAGTTTTATTTCTGTAGCCGGGAAGTGCTGTTGCTTCATTAGTTGTATCTGCTACAAAAGAACCGCCATCTTCGGTTTGACCGGCAATTCCGGCGCGTTTTGGCAAGCGAGTATTTGCATCTCTTTGAGCTTTGCCAAAAGTTGCCAATTCGGCCTCGCCCATTTTGGTGGGACGCACCGGATTTGTCTGGGTATTGATTGTCAGCGGCAGCCATCTTCCCGCACCGTTGCGATTGTATTGGGCGACGTACAAAACGCCGTCTTCAAATAAGCGGCTGTTGGTTTTATCTGCGGGATTTGTAACAGTACCGTTGCTGACAAATTTCCAGGTGTGTCCGCCGCGCCGATCGTCCCCCATGTACACTACTAATCTGCGGCCTGCTTCGGCGCGAATCGCGACGTTTTCGTGGCGGAAACGGCCTAAAGCCGTGTGTTTGCGCGGGCGGAAACTCGGATCTTGGGGATCGACTTCTACCATCCAGCCGTATTTTTCGCCGACTAAGCCGAATTCCTCACCGGTAGTTCCCTTGGCGTAGCCGGTTTGGCCGCCGTTGGGTTTGATGTTTTCCTGAACTCCCACGAAGAATAGTTCGCTGCCTTGGAAATTTTCTTCGGCGGAGAGGATTGTTCCCCACGGGGTTGTGCCACCGGAACAGTTGTAAGCTGTACCGATGATGCGGTTGCCGAGTCCGTCGCTGTTGACGGTGGCGAAGACTTGGGTGGCTGCCGGGCCCGTGCCCGTGAGATAGTTGTTGTCGCCTTGTCTGGTTCCCCATCCGGTGACATCTTTGTATTTATCGCTGCGCTGGCTGTTGATTCCGAGGCCGGAAAGTCCGTGAATGCGTCGGTTGAGGGGATCGCGGGGAATGGCAGCAAAGCGTCCGTCAGCTTGTTTGGTGATGCGGACGATCGATCCGCCGAGATTGTACAGGAATTCGCCGAGGGTAGCCTGATTTTTTACCGATAAGTCTATCCCGAGGACGGCGCGATCGCTCGCTGGAAAAGATGCCACATCCGACGGGGCCTCCGGTGCAACTTTCGACATCGGGAAAGATACGTACTCGTGGTTGACCCACAGATAGCCGTCGTCATTGCTGCCGCGCAGGCCTACGAAGCCTGTATAGTCGTTGTTGTAGCCGAAATAGTCTGCCGGATCGGGGAAAACGCGATCGCCCCAGCGGAGAATCACATAACGTTCGTATTCCGGCGGCACAACCACATCGTCAACCACGTTGTAACTGGTTAATTTAGTATCCCCCGACGCACTCATCACAGTCCCCTGTCCGTTCAAAGCCGTCGGCATGAAACTCGACAGTTCTCGATAAATTGGCAGCGGGTGGGGAAGTCTTAAAGGAGTGAAAGATGTCGTAACTACAGCTTTGGCATCGCTGGAATTGATGCCGAAGAGCGTTTGAGTTAGGCCAGGAGCAAGCACGGTGGTAGCTGCACTGCTGCCGAAGAAAATTAGCAGTTGTCGGCGAGTTATTTTAGACATAAATTCCTTTTCAACCCAACATCCCTAGTCTTACGAGTCTCCATAGAAATTTACTACTGTTAAATTAAGGATAGTTAAACTTTTGGTTAATTAAATCAGAGGAATTTTTTGGTTAAAAACACGTTAAATTTGCCGCTAATTAGTCGTCAGTATATTCGTAGTGTGCGCGCTGCACATCTGACTATTTAAAGTAGGGGAAGATTTTAATTAAAAAAACGTTAAAATTGGCAGCGATCGAAGTTGACAGACCGACAGCGGATAGCGAACAACTTTGTCCACTTGCTACGCTGTCAACTTAAAAACATTGCTGTCAACCCTTCGACTTCGCTCGGGGGGCAAGCTGTCAACCCCTCGGCTTCGCTCGGGGCAAGCTGTCAACCCTTCGACTTCGCTCGGGGGGCAAGCTGTCAACCCCTCGGCTTCGCTCGGGGCAAGCTGTCAACTATCAACTGTCAACATGATATCAATCATCTCGAAAAGCCGGATCGTTTTGTCGGGATGCCGATCGACTGGGCGCAGGTACATTAATCCTTTGCGGCTGGCCGGAATTTGCGGGCGAGATATTGGGATCTATGAATCCCAGCAGCAATTTAGCATCCGCAAAATATCTAGTCCACTGTTCGATGCTCGAATTTTTCTGCCACTGGCTGCGGGATACTCTCGATCGCAAAACCGGAACTCTTTGCCGGCTGCGATCGGCTGTAACTATCACCGTAACTTCTGTTAATGCCGGGTTTTCTTGAAACTGGCGGGCGATCGACAATGCGGCTAAATCTTCCGCCTGCTGCACTAAACTTGCATAAGATTGACTGCCGTCCGAATTTAGGGTAAGATAGCTTTCCTTAGTTTCTGCCAAAGATACTGATATACTTGCGACAAAAAAGACCGTTGCTAAAATAAAACTTGAAAATAAGCGCCGATGCAAATTCATTTTTTTTTACTAAAGGCTGACACTTGTCAATGATAATCAACCAAATTTAACACCTAATTAAGGTTTGATTAAAAAAATATTTTATCTGGTCGGGTTTACCCAAAAAATACAGCTTTTTGGGTAAAAATTGGCAATAAAAGGGCTTGTAGATACTGTCAACGGAAGAGGAACTTCTACATAACTGATATCGCTCCTACAAAAAAAATCTTCGCAATGGGGGAAGATGAGAAAAATTCTGATTAACGGCCTTACAAATTCGCAGTGCTAGTAAGACAACTTCTGCCATATTCAAATTATTTATAATAATTAAAAATTCATCTCCACCTGTTCTAAAGACATCAATACCATCCGGTAAATTTTGGCAAATCTACTTAGCAATCTGTTTCAGTTTTTCATCGCCAGCAGTATGACCGTAGCGATCGTTGAAATATATAAATCCATCTCTATCTATCAAGATGATCCCAAATTTGGTTCCGTCGCCAGCAAATTGATCGAAGCGAGTTTGCATCAGTTTTCGATTACCCAATTCGGTGAAGCTGTCAATATCTGAATAATTCATCTAAGAAGCATCCTTTTCAAATCAAACAATGAATATCAAAATCACTACCCCAACAAAATAACTTGTAAGGTGCGTCAGGCTTGAAGCGAGTACGAAATAATTAGGGTTTGCCGTCTGACGCACCCTACATATTAAGCGTAAAGCACCGGATCTTGCAACCCCAATTCTTCAAAAGCGGCCAGCCGCAGCCGACAAGAATCGCAAACCCCGCACGCAGTTTCGCCGCCTGCATAACAAGACCAAGTTTGCTCCCAAGGCACTCCCAACTTGTTGCCCAATTCAATAATTTCTGTTTTTTTAAGTTCGATTAAAGGTGTGACAATCTTAATAGCTTCTCCTTCCCTTCCCTGCTTCGTTCCCAACCGGAATACTTCCTGCATTGCTTGGATGTAATCGAGGCGGCAGTCGGGATAGCCGGAATAATCTAAAGCGTTGACGCCGATGTAAATTCGCTCAGCTTGTAGAGTTTCGGCGTAGGCGAGGGCAAAGCTGAGAAAAATTGTATTTCTAGCTGGAACGTAGGTAATGGGGATGTTTTGCGACATTTCTGCAAGGTTGCGATCGATCGGCAATTCCATCTCATTATCCGTCAAAGCCGAACCGCCCCACAGCGTCAGGTCAAAGTTTACCACCTGATGCGCCTTAACATCCGCTGAAAGTGCGATCGCCCGTGCTGATTCCAACTCCCGCCGGTGCCTTTGCTGGTAGTCAAAGGAAATCGCGTAACACTCGCAGCCGTCGGCTTTGGCTTGATACAAAACTGTTGAGGAATCCAGCCCTCCCGACAATAAAATAACTGCTTTCACTTAAAACATCCTCGATCGCATCAGGTTTTATATTTATATCAAATTCCTTGGGAATTGACAAGATAGCAGTCCTAAATGATTCGTTGTGAAATAGATTTTTTTGAACGAACCGCTTTCGGATCGTTAGGCTTGCGCCGCGCGTAAGCGCTCTTGTCGCGAAGGAAGAGAAATGAAGGGAAGGGAAGAGAAGTTGGGTGCGGATTCTGCATTTTATCTAATTTACAACAAATCGTCTAGTTCGCGGTATTCGGGCAAGGTTGTATCAATTTCTCTACCCTGCCGCAAAACTGTGCGATCGCGCTGCGACCTAGATAACAGTTCGCTGAAATTCCGCGCCTTAAACAAAATCAAATCTGCTGGTAAACCAACGGCAATTTTTCCTAAATTCGGCAATCCCATTAAATTTGCTGGTGTCTCTGTCACTGTGCGCGGCCAATCTTCCCAAGGCCGATCTAAATGCGCGATGCGGACTGCCATATTAAAGACTTCTAAAACATCGTGATCGCCAAATCCGTAAAACGGATCGCGACAGTTGTCGCTAGCAACTGCGACGGGAATTCCTGCTGCTCTTAGTTCATGCAATACAGTCACTCCCCGCCACCTCGGTGTACGCCCAGATTGTCTGTCTTGCAGGTAAAGGTTGCACATCGGCAAGCTGACAATGCCAATATTTGCTTCCTTGACTAAATCGATAGTTTCTGTTACTAACTCTGGCGGTTGTACGGCTAAGCTACAGCAGTGCCCGCAGATAATTTGACCGCTAAATTTATGGCGGATGGCGGTTTTTGCTACTTCCCGCAGTGTTGTTGATTCTGGATCGTCGGTTTCGTCGGTGTGGAAGTCGAGGTTTAAACTGCGTTCTCGGGCTAAGCTAAATACTCGATCGAGTTGTTTGTCTAAATCGGGATTCATGTAGGCGACGCCGCCGAGAATGCCGCCGATTTGGGCAATTTTGTCTGCTAATTTTTCGCCGGCGGGTGTCAGGTAATAGTCGAGGGAAACTAGGGAAACTGCTTGCAAAATTAGCCGATCGCCCCATTCGGCTTGCAGCGCTTCAAATACTGCTAAACTAACGGTTCCCTGTTCCCCTGCGCTGTCGATGTGAGTGCGGATAGCTTTGGTGCCGTGGGCGTAGCTGCACTTGAGGCCGAACTGCATCCGCCGGTAAACATCCTCTGCATTCCAGTGTTTTTCGGCATCGGCGCGTACTGTGTCGATCGCGCTAGCAAATGTTCCGTCGGGATTGGGCGATCGTTCCCAAATGTGCCCTTTGTCTAAATGCGCGTGCATATCGACAAAACACGGCAAAACTAAGCCATTGCACAAATCGACAATTGCATTATCTGCAATTGGGAATAAATGTTCTGTACCTGTGGGGATGATTTGGGCGATCGTACCTGCTGCAATTTCCAAATCCACCGCACACAAACCGTTCTCAGCTTGTCTAATTGGGATAGTAATAGCCGCCGGCGCGATCGATTGCATCTCTAGAAGAGAAGCGGGCACGCGAGCATTTTTGAGCAAATAATTAGATGTACTTGGCAACATTAATTTTGTGAGTTAATATTTTTTTTAGAATTTAGCGCTACCAGTTGTAACTATAGCAACCCTTGCAAGATTTATAAACATCTCTTTTTCCCTCTTTCTTTTTTTCTAAATCCTCTGCGCCCTCTGCGCCCTCTGCGGTTAGTAAAAAAAATCTCATTGACATATGAAATATAATTGCTATGGAAAATTGGGTTAAATATATAGCTGTGGTGTTGGCAGTGCAGCCCGCTCGCGCTGAAGCACAAATGCAAAATTTTTATATTTTTAACGCAAGCCCCGAAGCCAGAGTCACAATTTTGGCTATCTCAGATACTTCCAGAGCATGAATCTTGTTGCTATCATAAATCACTGCTTCAAATTGCAATGAAGCTTCCAACCAACAGTAGTATCTATAGCAAGAAAGAAAACTGTGTCAAAACCCAAGCATATAGTTTTAACTTCCCATCCCGACAGATCCGGCACAAAACCTCTTCCTATTTACTGGGGAGAAATCGATCCTCTGAAACGGGGGCCTGTGATTGGTAGCCTCAGCAAATCGTCTCACCGGAATGCGATCGGCACTCATTCAGGTTCCTACTCTGTTTATCGAGCGCTAGCAGTTGCGAGCGGCGCACTCCAAGCCGATCACCGCCCCGATTTTACTAACACATCTCCGGCCGCACGCATCGGGCCGCACCCGAGTTGGGGCGATCGCAATTTGATTGTTTCTCTCGATCCGTTTGGGGGTTTGGTGAGCGAAATTTATACTTCGTTTTCCCAGCAGGGATACGATATTCGACCGACAATTGCTGTGACTAAAGCTCACATTAATATGCCGGAACTGCAAGATGCTATCGCTAAGGGGCGGGTGCAAATTGATGGCAAAATAGTCAAAGCAGGCGGTAATTTAGCAGTAACTAAAATTGCGATCGACCCGGTGTGGTATTTGCCAGGAATTGCTCGGCGGATCGGCGTTGAAGAAAGCGTTCTCCGCCGTGTCTTGTTCGAGCAAACAGGCGGTATGTTCTCGGATTTAGTGACGAGGCCGGATTTGCAGGTTTTTTTGCCGCCAATTGGCGGAACTACGGTTTATATTATTGGCGGTGTCGCGAATATTTCTGACCCACAGAAGCCGTTGGCGGTACGGGTACACGATGAATGCAACGGTTCTGACGTGTTTAGTTCGGATATCTGCACTTGCCGTCCTTATTTGGTACACGGTATTGAAATTTGCATCCAAACGGCACAATCCGGCGGTTCTGGGGTTATTGTTTACTTCCGCAAGGAAGGCAGAGCTTTGGGGGAAGTGACTAAGTTTTTGGTGTACAATGCCAGAAAACGGCAGGAAGGCGGCGATCGCGCTGATGCCTATTTTACTCGCACTGAATGTGTTGCCGGAGTTCAAGATATGCGGTTTCAAGAGCTAATGCCAGACGTGCTGCACTGGTTGGGTATCTCTCGCATTGACCGTTTAGTTTCCATGAGCGATATGAAATACAATGCGATTATCAATTCTGGCATTCAGGTGGTCGATCGCATCCCCATTCCTGAAGATTGGATTCCCGCAGACGCACAAGTCGAAATCGTCGCCAAAAAAGCCGCCGGCTACTACACGCCAGACCCCGTGCCTGATGCTACAATTCTTGCAGCAGCCAAAGGACGCGATTTAGGAGATTGAGAAGGCTTTGACGCGATCGATCGCACGCGAACACTCGCGTCTTTGCCAAAGAAAATTTATTGTTGGTTTTTGCTCGGTCAGGGTAGGTTATGGCTAATTTGCGTTCTACTGTTATCGTAAAAACAGATATTTGCGGCTATACCGCCAGAGTTAAAAAATTATCTCAGTCGGACTTAAGTAGTTTGTTAAACGCTCATAAAACTTTTATTTCAGATATTAGCACCAGAAATGAAGGCAGCGTGATTAAAGGGGAAGGAGATTCATTTTGGATGATTTTTCCCAGCGTCACGGCAGCGGCTGTGGCAGCCATAGAAATGCAGCAAGAATTGAGAGCTGAACAATCTAGCAAATCGAACGACGAACGATTGGCTATTCGCGTGTCGATTACATTAGGAGATGTCTTGCATCAAGATAAAGATATCTTTGGCGATACGGTGAATTTAACCGCGCGCATAGAATCAGTAACTCCGCCGGATGAAATATATTTGTCCCAAGCAGCATGGCTGGCACTCAACAAAGCCGAAGTACAAACATCTTTTGTCAACGAGTTTTCTTTGAAAGGGATGAGCGAACCTGAAAAGGTTTACAAAGTTGACCAAAGTTATAAGACGCGAATTGTGGAAAATCAAGCAATAATTAAAGCTGATTTGAGAGGTTTTATTGCTTATCAAGAATCTAATTCTATCAAAGATGTTGAATATTTGCTCACTAACTTCGATACTTTTGAAAAAACAATTTGCGAAGAATACGGCGGTACAATTCGGAGTATTGTTGGCGATTCGCATTTGTTGACTTTCCCGGAAGCTCACTCAGCCTTAGCTGCAATGGAAAGTTTGTGCGAGAATTGGAAACTGTTTATTCACGGGAATCAAATACCTTGCGGCTTGTCGGTGGGAATTGCTAAAGGAAATTTGTATATATTTCGGTCTTGCACTTACGGGAAAGATATTAACATAGCCGACAGGCTGGAAGATTTAAGTAAAATAGTATCTCCGGCTACAGAAAAAAATTCGGTGATAGTTTCCGATCAAATAAAACGCGAAGTCAGCGGCTCGAAGTGGGAATACAAGCTGATTAAAATCGATAAAAATGCGATTTTAGATAATCTTTTAGATTACAGTCAGTTTGACTTTTTTCAAGAAAACGATGTTTACCGATGTTTGGTTGTATGAAGTTGAATCAAATTGAACTTGAGACTGTAAAATATCTGAGAACGCCGGCTGCAATTCGCCAAAAGTGCGATCGGCTTTTTAATTTAGCCTCCGAAAACAAACTCTGTTTCTTCTGCGTCGATTTATCCCAACTCGACAAAGCAGTTAATTATGTAATTAACACAGCGCGCCAACAGTATCCCGATTTTAACATTCCCTTTCACAGTCGCTGGCGGCATTTTGAAGCCGGCAACCTGCCGCGAGTCACCGAATTGGATGCAGCTTTAACAGAATTTTTACCCATAGAACAAGCTAAAATAAAATTTGATTTAGCAATTGTCAGCGTTTTGCTCGATGCCGGTGCCGGTGCAGATTGGCAGTATTGCGAAGCACAAACCGGACAAGTTTACCGCCGTTCTGAAGGGTTAGCAGTAGCCACTTTTCGGATGTTTTGTCAAGGAGTTTTTTCCAGCAATCCCGATTTTCCTTGGCAAGCTGATTCTCGCGGACTTTCTCAATTAAAACTAGAAAGCTTAGCGGCGGGATTTCAGGTAAGCCGAGACAATCCGCTAGTTGGTTTAACAGGCAGATTAGAATTGTTGCAGCGTTTGGGAAAGGCAATTTGCCAACATCCATTATTGTTTGATAGGGAAAACCCGCGTCCCGGTAATTTGGCAAAATACTTGTTCGACCGTCGGGTTTCTGGAGTCAAAACTGTGAAGTGTGCTGAAGTATTGAGCGCTGTTTTGACAGGTTTTGGGGAAATTTGGCCGGGAAGATATGCCATTGGTGGCGTTAATTTAGGTGATGTTTGGCGGCATCGGGCTTTGACAGGAGAAAATTTGGGAGATGAATTTGTGCCGTTTCACAAACTCTCGCAGTGGTTGACTTATTCGCTGTTGGAACCGCTACAAGAACTCGGTTTAGCCGTCGCCGGATTGGACGAGTTGACGGGATTGCCGGAATATCGTAACGGCGGTTTGTGTTTGGATATGGGGCTGCTGCGGGCAAAAGATTCGGCTATTTTTGAGCAGAGTTATTTGCCGGGTTCGGAAGTTATCGTAGAATGGCGATCGCTCACTGTGATTCTTTTAGATAAAATTGCCGCAGCTATGCGAGAAAAGCTGCATTTGAGTGCGGCAGCATTGCCGCTAGTGAAGATTTTGCAAGGCGGAACTTGGGCGGCGGGGCGGAAAATTGCCGGGGAATTGAGGGCTGGTGGATTGCCGCCAATTCAGATTAAAAGTGATGGCACTGTGTTTTAACAGTTGACAGTTGACAGTTGACAGTTGACAGTTGACCGAAGTCAAGCGTGAAGTCGGAAGAAGAAAGAAGGTTGGTAGTGAGGACTTTAGTCCTCAGACTTTTATGCGGACTAAAGTCCGAACGATCAAACCTAATACCAATTTTTAAAGGTCATGTAACAGTAGCTAGGGCCGATCAAATGTAATCCCACCCGGTTAGAGATACTATTGTTACTGTTAAAAAGTATTCAATATCGCAATCCTAAATGATTATACTCGTTACCAGGCTCTGCCTGGTAAGGCATATCCGGAGGCTCTGCCTCCATTTTCGCAGACGAGGCTCTTCAAGAGTGACATCGGTTAAGAGGCTCTGCCTCTTAACCAGTTATTGAAAATGATTTAGGATTGCTATATAAGTGCCAACTTTTTATTTAATAGTATCTAAATTATCATAAATCACCCAACTCAGTTCTTGTTTTATGTGCTGCCATACCCGAGCGATTGGATTCAATTATAGGCTGTATGGTGGTTGTTGAAAAATCAGCAGACTGCATCATTATCTTTTTTGTTACTCTAACGCCTTGGTATAGCAACCGCCACATCTGGCGCGGACATAAATAACCCGATCAATAGCTCCCTGAAACCGCTCGCATAAACGGTTTGATTAGGGTACATAGTAAGCTGTCAACTGTCACAGGTCAACTGTCAACTGCTATACTTTTAATTTTGCTTTCATGCGATAGTGTAATTGCTTGTGTAATGTTTGATATTTGACTGATACCTGATAGTTATCTTCTACCCATGCCGCAATTTCTTTGTAACTCTTGAATTCACAGGAGTCCTCACTTAATTTTTCTGCAATTCCAGCTATTACGGCGGAGGGAATTACTCTGGGCCTACCAGTTGCTTGCCGTATTTTTAACAGTTCTTGCAGACCGCCAGCACTATATTGTTTTAACCATCTATGTACAGTAATTCTATGTACACCTAGACGTTTAGCTACATCTGTAAGGCTTTGGCTATATCCAGCCTTTAACCAATAAAGTGCTTGAATTTTTGAGCGATTAGTCAAGGTTCGTTGCTGCTCCAGAATTGTTTTTAATTCCTCGGATGTTAAATCAATTCTTTCTTGGTAGTTTACTTTCATAGAACCTTCCTCAAAACCTCAGCGTCATTGTAGCAAATTTTTCGGGAAATGGTATAAGTCTTAAAATTGTCATTAGCGCACCGATGACCCGGTTCCTTTACGAAACCGGGTCATCGGTGTGATGTTTTTTTGGCGGTTATGCTTAGCGGCAAGTGCGATATTTGACGTGATAAACTAAACCGCGATGAGCTAAATCGAAGGAGTCAACGGTGGCTGTGCCGGCACCGCGGGCTGTCATCGCAGCATTGACTCGCATATTTACACTGTCGCCGCAGCGAGACCAAACATCAGCTACAGTGGCTAAGCTATCTCGAACGTTGTAGTTGGTTTCGCCGTTGAAAGTGCGAGAATAAACTGGGCCCTTGGTTCCTGCGAAAAAGTATTCTGCTCTGAGGTTTCCGCTGGTTTTAGGAGCAACGTAACCGCGATAATCGGCATCGTAGATCGAAATTTGGAAGCCTTGGGGTACTTTGATGGGAATGGTCAGATTGCAGCTTTTCCGGGTTTCTGCTGAGACATTTCCCTGGGCTACAAACTTATCAAATAGGATGCTGAGTTCTTGACCGTCGGGGCTGACGGTGACGCTGGCGGAGCGGTCTGGGCAACCGGTACCGCCGTAGCTTGCACCTACTATTTGAACTGACGGAGTAGCAGCAAAGGCGGGGCTGATAGCAGCAGTCGTTAATGCCGTGGCTAGCAAGAGTTTTACAAATTTCATGGATGTTCTCCTTAATAAGTTAAGTTGTGTGTTAGAAGCAGCCTAAAAAATTTAAACTGAATTTAGGTAAGGTTTTTTAAACTTGGATGTGACGGCTGTCATCTTTCAAGATGAAAAGCCGTTCAAGCCAAGCTGATTACCTCAATTGCAGTATGTAGAGCCGGTTTTTTCGATTGGTGAATTAATCGAAAAAAAATGTTTTCTGGTGATACTTTCTAAGATTCATCTCTGTTCGTGAATGTTCCGGAAGATTCTTGTGCGAAACTCCGGATCTGTGTTATGGGGCTGTTTTGGAGCGGGAGACAGCGAGGGAGCTCGGTCGGGAGGCTTTTGGGGCGGATCTGCGTTCCCATAGGGCTATATTGTGCTGGGAGTGGGAGATGCGGACGATCGGCTTTACGGCCCTATTTCAGTTGACAGCTGACAGTTGACAGTGGACAGCACTTGACAATCATAAGTCCGAGGATGGGAGTAATGAATAGTCTTCTTTTAATTTATCAAGGGCGAAAAAGCTTGGGGCTTTAAACCCATTCTTTCTGGTAAATTGCATAAAATATATTTTTGCTGTATATACCAATACATTGATTTTCAAATAAGTTGACTAACTTAAGTATTGGTTCGAGCGGGCTATACTATGTAAATTGTCACATTTTAATGTCAGGAAAAACCTATATCTAGCAGGAGTTACAGGACTTTTGACCTGATATTCGCAAATTGCATTATCTAGATGTATTTACTGCATTTTATGGTTAAATTCTCTGTATTTAGTATAAATAATGGCAGCAATTACTACATAAAATATAGGTATGATGCTCACTGCTTGCGATCGACTAATAACATTTTTTGGACGAGGAAAAAAACAATGGAGACTACAGCACAGAAAGAAGCCCCAACTCAGCCTGTTGAGGAAGTAAAAATTCAGAATATCAACAGTTTGGAGTTTGAGCTTTGGGCTAAAGCGGTGAAACGGCAGATGATTGCAGCACTCTCTAAAAAGGGCGCGATTTGACATCTCTGGGTTTTTTGTGTGCAACTTGTGTTAATTAAATTAACAAAATTTTTGTCTGCATTGTTGTCCAAGAGCGATAAGTGGGGAGGGGAAGAGTTTTGAGATTGCGCCTCTTTCGGAGTTGCGGGAGGGGGAGAAGAAAGCATTTTCCTGATTCTTAGTTTTGGACGCACGGGTGGAAGGAAACCGGGTTTTTTTACGAAAATACTTCTGTTGCAATCGGCAGAAATGGTAAAAAACCCCGGTTTCTTTGTGTCAAGAGTGCGTCTAGGACTGTTCCCTCTGCTGAAGGCTTTCTGGCAGATTACGATCGCTTGTCAACCGCCGCCAGCAAGCGCAGACTTCCGTCTTGAATCTGCACCGCTTTCACCGTTCCCACAGCAACTCTTTGTTGACCGTTAGCCATCGCTACCTCAATCTTAATCTTGGGGTCAGCCTGCAAGCCCAGCCGCCCCCACAACCACTTGATTTGAGTAGCAGGAAAAGAGCGCACTTCTACATCTGCAAAGGGCGAGTTAACCCAGCGGGTGCCGTCGTAAAAACTCGCTACCTGCACCTGATACCAAACTTGTTCTCCGGTCAATTTTAACTCGTTTTTCGCGGTGGGTTCCAGCCACTCAGCGGGATTGATACTGCTAATTAAAGTAGCAGAACCCATAATTTGACTCTTGTGGTCTTCTAAACTTTCAGCTTGAGAAACTGCTTCTTCAAGTTTATTGACCAAATTCCGAATTCGACTTCTAGTTTCGCTGTCAGTATCTGATTGCTGGTCGAGCCAATTCATCGCCTCGCGAGTTCCGTCTTGAGACGCTACAATCAGGGCGCCCCAAGCCTTGACATCGGCATCAGCAGCATTGACTCTCAGGGCGGCGTCTACGCGGTTGAAGATCCGCCCGCCGTCATTTTTGAGGGTGGTGGCAATTTCGTGACTGTTGCTCGGATCGGCTTCAAATACTTGCAAAGCTTCGCTCCAGCGGCCGTCGATCAATTCTGCGAGAACTTGTTGGCTGGGACTGGCCCAAGATGCGATCGCCTGAGCCCGAGTAATTTTAGCGTGAAATTCGATCGTTTCTAGCTGAGCTTGCGCGACAGCCGGCCAATTCTGACCGGCTTTCCCCTTAGCAATACGCATGACATTTAATGCTGGAGACCACAGCCCGCTTTTCGCCAGCCGCAGCCCATTTTTATAAGTCTCGTCATTGAAGGCAAATTCTTCTAAAGAAATCGCTGTTAACTGAACTGGGTTCGGCAGAAATTTGCGCGGGCCAATTTGATAAATGGTAAATTGCGGCTCTAAACCAACTGTTTGGTCGATCGCCAACTGCGGGTTTTGGCCCTTAACAATTTGCTGCCAATTCGGCGCTTGTCCGGCCGCACTGGCCCAATCCAACAGCGAGATTAAATGATTTTGGCTGGGGTTGTAGCGAACGACTTGTCCGTAGGGAATTTTCTTGTCGCCCCGCACCAGTTGACCGCTGACATTAAACCAAATGCCCAATGAGGGGGGCTTGCCGTCAAAGCGGCGCAGTTCGGTCAGCGGTAGCGGCTGATTCGAGGCTTGATTGTTAGACGGGGAGTCATCCAAAGAAGCAATAACAAAAGATTCCGCAGGGCCTTCTATATTCACTGAACTTGCTAGCTGAAAATACTGCACGGTATCGGAATCGCGATCGGGAAGTTGCACCCGCTTGTACACGCGAAGTTCGACAATTTGACGGCAAGGATTTTTGCAAACAGTAGAAGCATTAACAGTCCTTTCCACCATCACCGGCAACAGCAAATCGGAAATAGAATTATCTGCCGATTCCTCGACGGGAAGCGGCAGAGGTTCTCCGGTTACGAATCCCAATTTGCGGATGCTGGCTTTGATTTGATCGAGAGTTTGGATCGAATCTCTGCTACCTGTAGGCAGGCGCGACCATCCAGGCACAAACTGAGAGATCAACTTGTTGCCGTTGGGATCGACAATTAGCTGGTAACTCAGCCAAGCGCCGCCTCCCATCAAAGCTGCACAGCCGCACAAGACGCTGAGGGCTGTCAAATTAGCTACCAGTCTTTTCCAGGGATATCTGGCGGGAGTTGGGGAAGCTGATATGGGAAGCTGGGACTCTTGAAGTTTTTTGGGGCGTCGGGTTTGGCGGCGGCGTCTTGTCGGAGGGGGAGCAACTTTGGGATTTTCTGGGGGTTTGGCTCGATTTTTTGAGGGGTTAATTTTGTGTTCCATCGTCGAATTTTAGAATTTAGAATTTAGAATTTAGAGTTTAAAATTGGAATAGCCGATCGTACTGCCGACCTATGATATCCCAGGTGTATTGGCTTTCAATTCGCTTTCGCGCGCTCAGAGACAGTTCTTGTCTTAGCTGATGATTTTCCAACAAAGTGGTAATCGCCTCAACATACTCCTGAACTTCGTTCGCCCGCAAGGCCCTTGTCGGTTCTCGGCCGCCACCGACGGCTAAACCCTCCAAACCTCGATCGCTACCAACTACAGGCGTTCCCGCAGCCATCGCCTCCAATGTTTTATTTTTAATCCCAAAACCAATCCGCATGGGCACCACACAAACAGCAGCCTGATGCAAATATTCTGCCACCCTTTGCACCCGGCCTACTACTTGAATTCCCGGAAGTTGCCCCAAGGCGAGGACTTCGGGGACTGGCGAGGCGCCGACTAAGGTGAGGGTAGCATCCCGATAGCGCTGCTGCAAAGGCGGCAGTATTTGCAAACTGAGAAACCTGGCCGCGTCTATATTGGGCAAATTGTTCATGGCGCCTGCAAAGATTAAGTTGTGACCTCCTGGATCGATCGACCGGTACGGAAATTCTGTCAAATCCACGCCGTTAGGAATGACATCAATTGGCGGCACAAAAAAATCTTGTTCCCCTCGGAGTCTCCCCGGAGGCGACAGCAATTCTAGGAGTTGCTCTCTGTCTGTGGATGTTGTCGCCACAATGCGGGAGAATTTGGCACAGTAGCGTTTTTCGTAGCGGGCGAGTAGGGGCAAATTTAGTCGATCGCGCAGGGGGTTTTGGGAAGTGCCGGTGGCTAAGATTTCCCTGCAAGTTCCCCAAACGGAACTGTGAATATTTGCCACTGTCAGCAGTTTTTGCCGCCATTCTGGACGCACGTAAATCTCGTTAACGCTGTGTTCGCAGGTAACAGCATCGCATTTGCCGGCTGTTACCAAATCGTCTGCCCAATTCTGCATGGTTCTTGAGTAGCTGGAGAGCAGGTTTGGAGGCGTCCCGGATAACAAAAATTGACTAAATCTGTGCAGTTTTCCTAGTATTTCGTTCATTTTCTCATCAATCCCCTGATTGAGGGGAGGAAAGAACCCCCCCTCAGTCCCCCCCTTGTTAAGGGGGGGAGGTAAGAATCCTTCCTCAGTCTCCTGGTGGAGTCTTAGCCCCCCCTTAGCAAGGGGGGGTTGGGGGGGTGTCTGCGGGTGGGGGAAAACTGCCAATTCTGTAACTTGCCCTCGTAATGCGTCGATTTGTGAGTCGGTGACATCGGGCGATCGCACAGTACCGAGAATTACATCATGCCGCCGGCTCAAGTATTGCAATAAATTAAACGTCCTTACCTGAGTTCCGCCGCGGCTTGGCGGATAGGGAAAAGTCGAGGAAAGCATCAAAATCTTCATGCGCTGTTCGATAAATAAAGTTGTCGCTGTCGCGATAAAATTGATTGATAAAACTTTTTTAACAATCTTCCCACTTATGGACGAATTATCTGTCAAGGCGCTGCTCGAAGACTTGAAAAAGTCTGACGAAAGCGTGCGCGATCGGGCTACTACAGAACTCTGGCGCACTTGGTTTAACCAGAAGGGTGAGTACGGGATGCAAGTTCTCAGGCGATCGCAAGTTTCCCTAGATGCAGGTGATGTTCGCCACGCTTTGGATTTGCTGACGAAACTGATTGCGGAAGCGCCGGATTTTGCTGAAGCTTGGAACCGGCGCGCCGTACTTCACTATACCCAAGGAAATTATAAAAGGTCGATCCAAGACTGCGAAACAGTCCTCCAACTGAATCCGGTGCATTTTGGGGCTTTGCACGGTCTGGGTTTGTGCTACGCTGCTCTGGGAGAATACAGAAGTGCTATTCGAGCTTTTCGCCGCGCTTTGGAAATTCAACCTTTTGCTTTGGTGAATCAAAAGTTAATTCTTGAATGTACGGCTCGTTTAAATTAAAATACATAGGGTATAGGGCATAGGGCATAGGGCATAGGGCATAGGGCATAGGTGGTTTCTTTCCCTGAACTCAATTGCGAAATTTTTTCGCAATCTCAATCCCCAATCTAAAATGGTGTCAGTTTGTGCCGAAAATTAGCGTTTGCATTCCTACTTGCAATCGAGTGCATTTGCTGGCTAGTGCGATCGCCAGCGTGCTAGATCAAACTTATACAGATTTTGAATTAATTGTCTGCGATGACGGTTCGACTGACAGCACTGCGCTGTTGATGTCGGAATTTGTCGATCGCCCGATTCGCTACATTCGCCACCTGCAGAATATCGGTAAAAGCAATAATATGCGATCGGGCTTTGCGGCGGCTAGGGGCGAATATTTTATTAAGTTTGACGATGACGATCGCCTGAGCGCGCAATTTCTAGAGCGGACATCTGCTATTTTAGATAAAAACCCCAGCATTGATTTTGTCAGTACCGACCACTGGGTAATTGATGTCAACAATAATATTGACGAAAACCAGACAAAACTCAATTCGCAGCGGTGGGGCCGCACCGAGTTGTCGGCTGGAATTATTGAAGATTTGCTGGCTACAGTTTTTCTGAGACAAAGTTTGCAAATAGGAGCAACTTTGTTTCGGCGCCGCGCGCTGGAATCAGTCGGATTTCTGCGGCCGAATTGGCAAAACTGCGAAGATAACGATTTGTTCGTAAGACTTGCAATTTCCGGCAAAAAGTGCTATTACTTGCCCGAGCTGTTGATGGAGTATCGATTTCACGCTCAACAGCAAGGAGTCGATCGGGCAATTCCGTATTTGAGCGATAAATTGCGCTATTTGACCGGCTACGAGTTTGAGTCCCAGAAGTTGGAAACAGTCAGGCTCAAAAGGATTGCAGAAACTCAATTAGCGCTTGGTTTGCGGCTGATTGAGGTGGGTGAAACTGCAAAAGGGCGGCGGATGGTTCGGGCGGGAAAGTCGATTTCTGAGGCGAAAATGTGGGCGGGTTTGGGATTGTCGCTGCTGCCGGTCAAGTGGCGGGGGAGGGCTTTTGCGGCGGTGCGAAAGTTGTTGAAACGCGAGTTGTGAAAGAGGATTTCGATATTAGTTCGCGATCGCACGGGTAGCGAGAAACCGGGTTTTTCAACCAAAATATTTGGTTCAAACCCTCAATAAAGGTTAAAAAACCCGGTTTCTTGAGTCAGCGGTTATCAGGAAAATGAGGCACTCACAAATTAATTACCAATTCCCCAATCTAAAATCTAAAACTTGTACTGAGCGAAATCGAAGTATCTAAAATCTAAAATCTCAACACGATATTGCCGGTAGCCAGGGAATATCTGTAACGCCTGGAGCGTAACCAAGTTGTGTTAGCAGTGTGGTAAGTTGCCCTCTATGGTGAGTTTGATGGTTGAACATATGTGTCACCAAAACCCAAGTCGGTAACACCCGGCATTTACCGTCTACATTGCTTGTGTACTCAAACGGTTGACTCAGCCAGTCAGAATTAAGGTGTCTAGACCATTGTATAATTTGGCGATCGGTTGTCTCCCGTTCTGCTCTCAAAACATCAAAATCAGCATACAATTCTTGACCGATCGCTGTCACCAAAAATGGCTCAAGAGTGAAACGACCCATCCATGCTTTGTCACCATACAGTAAGTGATTCAAAGTGCCATGAATCGACTTAAAGAATGCACCGAGATCCTGTTTGCGCTGTTCATCAGGAATTGCCGAGCAGACAGAATATAGATTTTGGTTTATCCAGCAATTGTACTCAGCCATTAGCTGGTAGTAGCTACCGTCGTACATACTAAAAACTCAACCACCTAGTTTGAATAATAGTCCTGGATGCAGGGGTAGTCAGAAACCGGGTTTTTTACGAAAATAGTTCGTTTGAGCCAGAAGATTTGGTCAAAAACCCGGTTTCTTTAGTCCTGTGCGTCTAGGACTGAACAACTTACATTATACGAATGCGTCTTTCACAATACTCCTGACTCCAATTGGTCTAAATAGATAAATTCAGGAGCTTTAACTCCCGCTGACTCTCTAATTTTAACCAGTGCAGGCGACTCAAAGAACGCCCTGGCATCTGCTGTCGATGTCCACGCCGAGAAATGAACAATTTTGTTGGGTTCATTGTCATACTTCAAGACCTGATAGGAGCGCTCGCCAGCTTCTTTTCGGATATTTGCAGCATTGTCAAATACCTTTTTCCAAGCTGCATAATTTTCGACTTCATGAATAATTAAGACATACTGCATAGCAATCAAACCTATTTTCCTATCAATACACTCGATCGTGACTACCAATATCTACAACCACAGCTTTTCCATCTTCCGTAAAGTAGAATAGCACCCTTTCGTCCTAATCTACGGTAAAACTCCACAAATCATTAAGTTTCCCCGACAGTTTGTGAGTTTTCAAGCTCGGATCAAATGGATCAATCGTGAACTGCTCCAATTTCTGCCAAAACCTCGCCTCTAAATCTGCATTGCCTTTAATGCGCTTTTTGAAAGCACGTTTAAATGAAGAACTGAAACTGACTTCCATGATTACTCCTCTATCAGTTGTCTCAGTTCAGTGATGTTGGCAGAAAATTTCAGCGAACCTTTTTGTTGTTCGACTTGCGCCGACTTAAAATTCTCAGATATCTCCTCACGGCGTTCTTCACGGAGATATTGCTTCAACAACAGTTGAATTTCCTGCTTCTCATCAGCGGAAAGAATTTTGATTGCCTCAACTACATCACTGAAAGTCATAGTCTAAAAATCCCGATCGTGCTTATCCGATTAATCTAACATGGAAAAAGTAAACGCGGTTTCAAGCGCTGAGTTTACTTCATGAATAATTAAGACATACTGCACAGCAATAAAACTTATTTTCCTGTTAAGTTTGTTATGCAGTAAATTCTAACGGACGATCGCACATTTCTCACCGCAAGGCGATCGCCCCGCCGACAATTTTAAACTTGTGCCCTCTGTTTCAGCGAACCGCCGGCTGAGTCTTGGGCTCCGGTAAAGCAGGCCGCGGTTCGTAAGGCATGGGGATGTACTGCACGCTGGGCCGGCCGCCTTGCGGTTGCGGGTACAAATCCATTAAATAGTAGATGGATTTCGGCAAACCAACGGTTATCGGCAATCCTAACTCCGTCGCTTCTTCAACTGCGATCGGACAATCGTGAGTAATTTGTCCTGTCGTCAGCGTTTCAATAATTCGGTCTATGTTTTCCGGTTTAATCTTCGGTTGGGGAACGGTATCTTCTAAAAGCGTGCGGACAAATCGCTGTACTTGTCTGATTGCTTTGCGCGACAAATCTGCCATAATTAATGTTTGGTCGTCGATTTCGCTGGCGGGTTTGTCTTCGAGAACTTTGAGAATGCTGGCGGCGGGAAAATTGCCCAACTGCGGATCGACCGGCCCTAAAACGGCGTTTTCGTCCATAATAATTTCGTCGGAAGCTAAGGCTAACATTGTGCCGCCGCTCATGGCGTAGTGGGGCACAAATACTGTTACTTTTGCTCTGTGGCGGATTAAAGCTCTGGCAATTTGTTCGGTGGCGAGCACTAAGCCGCCGGGAGTGTGGAGAATAAGGTCGATCGGCACATCGGGAGGCGTCAAGCGAATTGCGCGCAATATTTGCTCGGAATCTTCGATGCTGATGTAGCGGGAAAGGGGAATTCCCAGAAAGCTAATCGATTCTTGTCGGTGAATTAGGAAAATCACGCGGCTGTTTCGCTCTCGCTCGAATTCTTTGAGTGCTTGGAGGCGCCGGAATTCTAGAGAGCGTTTTTGCCAAGCCGGTTGCAGGGAGCTAAGCAATAGAAAAACCCAAAACAAATCGAATATGCTGAAGGTCATGGGGGCAATTTTAGTTAGCGGTAGTTGAGTAGGTAGGCGCAAATAAAAGTTACCGTGTCACAAAATCTAAAGCGATCGTCAACTTGGCGATTGCTTCCCTTCGGTCGCAATGACATAGTTATGTATTTTTAAGCCTCACCTACTTATTTATATTTTTTCATTAAGCGGGGTCTAAACCAATCTGTCGGGAGAGCGATCGCCCTTGATGCCGAAATCGATTGAATCTCCACTAAAGTAGTAAACAGTGCCCGATTTGAGTTTTTCCTAAATATCGTGTCTATATTTTCTGAAATTCCGACTGTGTGGTTGCAAATTTCCCTCGTGGGAGCCTGGTTGGGCGTGATTTTACTGGTAGCTGAGGGGTTAAACCGCTTTACTGCTGTCGGTGCGGAGGTATCGCGGAAGGTGGTTCACATCGGTACTGGAAACGTGATTTTGCTGGCTTGGTGGCTGGAAATACCCGGCTGGGTGGGGATTTCGGCAGGGGTTTTGGCTGGTGCGATCGCCCTAATTTCCTACCAAGTTCCGATTTTGCCGAGTCTTAACAGTATCAACCGTTCAAGTTGGGGGACTTTTTTCTATGCTGTGAGTATCAGCGTTCTCGTAGCTTGGTTTTGGCCGATGCAACATCAAGAATACGCTGCTTTGGGCATTTTAGTGATGACTTGGGGCGACGGATTGGCTGCTGTCATCGGTCAAAAATACGGCAAGCATATTTATCGAGTTTGGGGAATGCAGAAGAGTTGGGAAGGTTCTGCAACTATGTATTTGGTGAGTTTTGCTGTTAGCAGTTTGATTTTGCTGGGGGTTGGCGGCGCAGTTTGGCAAACTTTGGCTGTGTCAGCAATTGTGGCTTTGGTTGCTGCTACTTTGGAGTCGGTGTCTAAGTTGGGAATTGACAATTTGACTGTGCCAATTGGCAGCGGGGCGATCGCCTTTTTGCTCGATCAATTTTGGGTAATTGGTTCGTAGTGAGGACCCCGAGTCCTCATAAAACTCAAAACATTAAGGTCATCACTACCAATTTATAACGGCAAAACCCCAGCTAAACAAATTTTAGCTGGGGCCAATTGAAGATACTTAAAAGTAGTTGAAAAATTTACCGTTATTGTGTGAGACCAATGTCTTTGCCTACCTCGCTAGAAAAGCCCGATCGGCTTTTCATCTGTCCCATTTAGAGCCTTTGGGTGGCCTACCTTCAAAAGGCTGAACGCCAGTAGCCGGATAATCGTCATCGCTCCGTCTAAAAATCCTCGATGCAGCTTCCGAAACGTAACGCATTGCGCCTACCACAGATTTAGAAAGATTCATAAGAACCGCCTCTCTTTTCTGGCTGTTGATACTTTATAGATTAGTCTGAGTTTCTTCAGAGCGATCGCTTTAGCAATATTTGTTTTAATTACTTATTAGTCTGCAACATCGAAGCAAACTGAAGCTTTGAGAAATTGCCCGTTTTTGGGCGATCGCCCCGGTTTCCCGGTATATAGCAACCTTCTTGGCTTTTAAGACTACCGATAACCTCATGAATAGAACCCGAGGCCCCTCTACCCTAAACGGTTTGATTCCCATATGTAACTGTCAACTGTCAAGCGGTCAACTGTCAACTGCATCGAAGCAAACTGAAGCTTTGAGAAATCGCGCGTTTTTGGGCGATCGCCCCGGTTTCCTGGTATATTTTTCTTGACTTAACGCAAACAGTCGCGATCGCACGGACGACGATCGCCAACCCGGTTTTTTAACTTCGATCGAGGGCTGCAACGAAATATTTTCCTAAACAACCCCGAATCCTTGAGTTTTTGGGGTTAATTGCTGAGATTCTTAAACAGCTATTTTTATTGATTCTACCATAATATTCCTGCAGCTATTAAGCTGAAACCAGCTATTAAAGGGCGTAATCAACGAAATCATCCGACAGATATCTGCAATCTTCATCAAAAAATTACAAAAAGATATGGTGTTTGTCACTATAATTAAGACAAAGAAGTTTGTCCGGGGTTTTTCGCTATGAAAACTGCGACAGAAAGCCTGCACCTCACAGGTTTTGAGGAAATCTTAGAAGACCGGGAACTCACGGTTTCCCCAGCAGATTACAGCCTTTTGACCGATCTCTACCAGCTAACGATGGCTGCTTGTTACGTCGGGGAAGGGCTCGACGATCGCCCTGCGAGTTTTGAATTATTCGCGCGCAGGCTGCCAGATGGTTTTGGCTATGCGATCGCCATGGGTTTAGCCCAAGTTCTCGACTATCTAGAGAAATTTCGGTTCTCCCAGGCGCAAATTCAGGCTTTGCAGTCCACTGGGATTTTTGCTGGCGCCCCGGAGCGATTTTGGACTCTGCTCGCCGCAGCCCGCTTTACTGGCGATGTTTGGGCGGTTCCGGAGGGGACGGCGGTGTTTGCTAACGAGCCTCTATTGCGCATCGAAGCTCCTCTGTGGCAGGCTCAGTTAGTCGAAACTTATTTGTTGAATGCGATCAATTATCAAACTTTAATTGCGACGCGATCGGCCAGGCTGCGGGATGTGGCGGGCCCGGAGACTAAGTTGCTGGAATTCGGGACGCGCAGGGCTTTTGGGCCTCAAGCTGCTGTGTGGGCGGCTCGGGCGGCTCTGGCTGCTGGGTTAGATGGAACTTCTAATGTTTTGGCTGCTTTGAAGTTGGGCCGCAAACCAGTCGGTACTATGGCTCATGCTTTGGTAATGGCTGTGGCGGCTCTTGAAGGCAGCGAAGATGAGGCGTTTGCAGCTTTTCACCGCTATTTTCCCGGTGCGCCGCTGCTGATCGATACTTACGATACTGTGGGGGCGGCGCGGATGTTGGCAGATCGAGTAAATAACGGTGAAATGCCCTTGCAAGGCGTGCGCCTGGATTCGGGGGATTTGGCGGCGCTGTCTCGGGAAGTGCGATCGATCCTTCCGGGCGTGCCAATTATTGCTAGCGGCGATTTGGACGATCGAGAAATTGCTAAATTAAAAAGTGCGGGCGCTTGCATTGACGGTTACGGTTTGGGAACCAAGTTGGTCAGCGGTTCGCCGGTGAACGGTGTTTATAAGTTGGTGGAAATTGACGGGCTTCCGGTGATGAAGGAGGCCAGTGGCAAGGTAACATATCCAGGAAGAAAGCAAATTTTTAGAACTGTGAAAGATGGAGAAATTATCGGCGATTGTTTGGGACTGACAGGGGAAAATATTCACAATTGCGATTCTTACATACCATTAATGGAATTGGTTGTCAAGGAGGGCAAACGAGTGCAGGAGGCGGAAAGTTTGGAGGATATTGCTAAACGAACTGCTGCTTCTGTCGCCAGTCTCCCGGCCCAAACTCGCCAGCTAGACAACCCGATTTCGCCGCCGGTGGAAATTTCTACTGATTTGCAGAGTCTCACTCAAAAAACTAAAAAGAGTCATTAGTCATCAGTCATCAGTCATCAGTCATCAGCCATCAGTCATCAGTCATCAGTTATTGGTGTCAAGTTCCGACTAAAATTCATGAAAAATCTCGCTTCTACCAAGCGTCTAGATCCCCCTAAATCCCCCTTAAGAAGACCCACTTTGAGAGCTTACAGTCTCTCCTTTGTGAGAGGACTTCGATCGCTCTTGTCCCCCCCTTTTTAAGGGGGGTTAGGGGGGATCGAGAGGTTAATCATCAAACAGCAGGCT
Source organism: Microcoleus sp. ARI1-B5 (assembly GCF_036705795.1). NCBI lineage: Bacteria > Bacillati > Cyanobacteriota > Cyanophyceae > Oscillatoriales > Microcoleaceae > Microcoleus > Microcoleus sp. ARI1-B5. The sequence goes on along the minus strand of NZ_JAUBVK010000009.1, from coordinate 76,304 downwards.
TTGAACTACGTTTGATAATTAAGTTGACACGCTTGGGTCATTAGTATCTAGTTCAATCCCCAATTACCGATTACCGATTACCAATTCCCAATAACCCATTCCCTTTTTCCCCATTCCCGATTCCCTATGCAAAAAATTGCCTTGTTTGGAACCAGTGCCGATCCGCCGACAGCCGGACACAAAACAATCCTGAGTTGGCTTTCTCAGCATTTTGATTGGGTAGCAGTTTGGGCGTCGGACAATCCTTTTAAGTCGCACCAAACATCCCTCGAACACCGATCGGCAATGCTGCTGTTAATCATTCAAGAAATTAATTCGCCGAGACACAACCTGTGCTTGCATCCAGAACTCAGCAGTCCGAGGACGCTAGAAACTGTGGAACAAGCAAGATTGCAGTGGCCGGATACAGAGTTGACGCTGGTAATAGGTTCCGACTTGGTGACGCAACTGCCTCGCTGGTACAAATTTGAACAGTTGTTAAAAGAAGTGGAGTTGTTGATAGTACCGCGCCCTGGTTATCCATCAGAACAGTTAGATTTGTGGCAGTTGAGGCGCCTGGGTGCAGAAGTGGCGATCGCATCTTTAAATGCTCCCGATGTTTCTTCTACTTCCTATCGCGAAACAGGAGACACGGAAGCTCTGACTCCACCCATCGAAGATTACATCAATCGGGAGCATTTGTACGCATGGCACGAGGCACAAAAAAGAGCGAGGGTTGCTCGTTAGCTGACTTTAAAGTAGGAGTAGATAATGTGATTTTCTCCGTCGATACCGTGCAGAACCGCTTGCTGGTGCTGTTGGTAATGCGGCAAGACGAACCGTTTATCGATTCTTGGAGTCTTCCCGGTACTTTGGTGCGGCACGGAGAGTCTCTGGAAAATGCGGCTTACCGGATTTTGTCGGAGAAAATCAGGGTAGAAAATTTGTATCTGGAGCAATTGTATACTTTTGGGGAACCGGGACGCGATCCTCGGGAATTTACCAGGGGCGATCGCTATCTTTCGGTGAGTTATTTTGCTTTGGTGCGGTTTGAGGAAGCTGAGTTAATTGCTGGGAGTGTAGTTGCGGGTGTCGGCCACCGCGTCGGCGGCATTGCTTGGTATCCCGTGCAACAAGTTCCTAAACTAGCTTTCGATCACAATCAAATTCTCGAATACGGATATCGGCGACTGCGCAACAAACTTGAATACAGTCCGGTAGCTTTTGAAGTTTTGCCGGAGCTTTTTACTTTAAGCGATTTGTATCAACTTTATACGACTATTTTGGGGGAAAATTTTGCGGATTATTCTAATTTTAGAACTCGATTGTTGAAATTGGGTTTTTTGTGCGATACCGGGGTTAAGGTTTCGCGGGGGGCCGGCCGCCCTGCTAGTTTGTACCGCTTTGATGCGGCAGCTTTTGCTCCTTTGAAAAATAAGCCGCTGGTGTTTATCTAGCTGTTACCAGGATGACTGGGCCCAAAAACGGCTACAAGCCCCTGACGATCGCTTTGTGGATCTCCCCAAATTTTAGACTCCTGTTCAAGCTCTCAGATTAATCAAGGCGAGTAAATCTAAAATCTAAAATCTAAAATCTAAAATTGACGGACATTCGGGGATCAATTGAGTAACATGAGAAAATAAGCTATTAAGGAGTGCCGACGATGAAAGACCCTGATGAATGCGCTAATATTCACGAGGTTCGAGAGGAAATTGATATCATCGATCGAGAAGTGATCGATGCTTTGAGCAAGAGATTTAAATACGTCATCGCCGCCGCCCGGTTCAAAACCAGTGAAGCTAGCGTTAGAGCGCCCGATCGCTTTCAGGCTATGTTGCAGCAGCGGCGGGAGTGGGCGAGTGAATCGGGTTTGAATCCTGATGTGGTTGAAAATATTTACCGGGATTTGGTAAATTATTATATTGAGGAAGAGTTGAAACATTACAAATCTGAGTAATGTTTGCCTAGATTCAAATCTAGGAGTATAGGAAATTGAGTCCGCCCGGGCGGACTGTTAGCAATATTTATGGTAGTGAAGAAAGTGAGATGAAAATTGCGATCGCACAACTCAACCCAACGATTGGTGATATCTTTGGCAACTCCAACCTAATTCTGGAGGCTGCGAAACAAGCAACTGTTGAGGGCGCAAACTTATTGCTAACACCGGAACTTTCCCTGATCGGTTATCCGCCGCGCGATTTGTTAATCGATCCGAGTTTCATTGCAGCCGCAGCCGCACAGTTGCAGCAACTGGCGCAAGCTTTGCCACCGGAGTTGGCAGTTATAGCCGGCACGGCCGTACCTAACGATCGTGCTGCTAAATTAGGCGGAAAATCATTGTTTAACAGCGCTGTTTTGTTGCAAAATGGCGCCGTCAAACAAGTTTTTAATAAACGCTTGTTGCCGACTTATGATGTATTTGATGAAGATAGATATTTTGAGGAGGGAGAAAACAGCAATTACTTTACTCTTGGCGAACTCAAAATTGGGGTGACAATTTGTGAGGATTTGTGGAACAATGAGGAGTTTTGGGGTAAACGCAGTTACGCGGGCGATCCAATTTCCGATTTGGCCAAATTGGGCGTGGATTTAGTGGTTAATTTGTCGGCATCGCCTTATTCTGTGGGGAAGCGGGAAGTGCGATCGGCTATGTTGCAGCACAGCATCATCCGCTGCGGGATACCGATTATTTACGCCAATCAGGTTGGGGGAAATGATGATATTATTTTTGATGGCAGCAGTTTTGCTGTAAATAGAAAGGGTGATTTGATTCAGGTATTAGCTTCTTTTGAAACTGATTTTGCTGTGCTGGAATATGACGAAAATAAACAAGATTTAGCGAGCAGCAATCAGCAAACTACAGCAGGAAGTGAGGCGGCACCGTTGAGTTTTCATCCGGCCCAAGAGGATGCAGAAATTTGGGCGGCTTTGGTTTTGGGAGTCCGAGATTATGTTCGCAAATGCGGTTTTTCTAAAGTTGTACTTGGTTTGAGCGGCGGGATAGATTCGGGTTTGGTGGCGGCGATCGCCAGTTGCGCGATCGGGCCCGAAAATGTGCTGGGGGTGCTGATGCCTTCTCCTTACAGTTCGGATCATTCGGTTAATGATGCTTTGGAATTAGCTAAAAATCTGGGTATTGCGATCGAAATGTTGCCGATCGGCGATTTGATGAAAACTTACGATCGCACTCTCGCCGATTTGTTTGTCCATACCACTTTCGGGATTGCCGAGGAAAATATTCAATCCCGGATTCGCGGCAATCTGTTGATGGCAATTTCTAATAAGTTCGGACATTTGCTGCTTTCCACTGGCAATAAATCAGAAATGTCCGTGGGTTACTGCACTCTCTACGGCGATATGAATGGCGGATTGGCGGTAATTTCTGACGTGCCGAAAACTCGCGTTTATTCGCTTTGTCGGTGGCTGAATTCTGACAGCGAGATGGGAAAAGAAATTATTCCAGTTAATATTATTAGTAAAGCGCCGAGTGCTGAACTGAAACCGGGACAAGTTGACCAAGATTCTTTGCCTGCTTACGATGTTTTGGATGACATCTTGCAGCGGTTAATAGAACATCACGAATCTGTCCAACAAATCATCGCTGCGGGACACGATGCTGCGGTGGTTAAACCTGTAGTAAAATTAGTCATGCAATCGGAGTTTAAACGGCGGCAAGCAGCCCCGGGCTTGAAAATTAGCGCTCGAGCTTTTGGTACCGGTTGGCGGATGCCGATCGCCAAAGCTTCTTCTTATTAAACGCATCATTAAACGCAAAATGGTTAACACCGGCGGTACTTTCGGCTTCGATTTTCTCCTGGGAACCCCCAACAGCGATACGATTAGAGGATTTGCGGGTAATGATACTGTTCAAGGTTTGGCGGGAAATGACCTGATTTTTGGCGATCGGGAAAATGACTTGCTCGCCGGAAATGAAGGCGCCGATACGCTGTTTGGAGGCCAGGGTAGCGATACAATCTATGGAGGACAAGACTCGGATTGGATTTTTGGCGATCGGGGTAACGATTTGCTAATCGGCGGCGAAGGCAAAGATATCTTGACAGGAGGCGCGGGCGATGATTTATTTGTGCTTGAAAGAACCTCCGCCGCATCTACTGTCGCCCAAGCCGATGTAATTACAGATTTTGGCAGCGGCAATGATAAAATTGTCTTGACCGATGGCATTAAGTTTAGCGATTTGAATATTTCTGTTTCTGATAACCAAACTGTGATGCAAGATAAAAATTCGGGCAACTATTTAGGAGTCGTTTCGGGAAGATTTAATCTGACTGAATCCAACTTTATATCGATGTTTGGCGGGATGGATACGGGTCAGCTTTTGCCAGTTTCTGTCAACACTACTGTGGGCGATCGCGCCCTGGGACTAGAAGTGGCGAAAACTCCCCAAGAACAAGCAATTGGGTTAATGTTTCGCACAGAATTGCCCGATGACAGGGGAATGCTGTTCCCGATCGCCCCCGCGCGAAACGTGCGTTTCTGGATGAAAAACGTGTTAATCGAGCTCGATATGGTTTTTCTGCGCGAAGGCGTAGTGCAGGCGATAATTCCCAACGTACCGCCGTGTTTGAGCGACACCTGCCCCAACTACGGCCCGGATGTTCCCGTTGACGGAGTTATTGAACTCAAAGGCGGCAGGGCGGCCCAATTGGGAATCAAAGTGGGCGATCGCATTCCAAATTTACCTTAAAAGGTATATGATTTTAAGTAAATCCACCTAATTAAACGTCAAATACAGATTGCTCAAAAACGAGCTGCTATCAGCATTCTTCCTTCTTCCTTCTTCCTTCCATCCGTTACATCCGTTACATCTCGCGCAAGCGAATCCGTTGCCGAACTTCCTTCTACTTACCAGAAAGAATTGGTTTAAAGCCCAAAGCTTTTTCGGGAGAAATTAAAATCCGACTATTCATTACTCCAATCCTCTTCCTTCCAGGTAGAGGTCGCTATCCCAGGTCAACTGTCAACTGAAAACAGCATTCAACATTTGTGCATCCAATGAATCCTATTGAATTAAAAATAATCCCCAATCAAACTCAAGACGGTTTAGCCTACCAACATTTGCGCTTGCGAATTACAACTCAAGACGGTATTATCACACCCGAGGACTTACAAGGTTTGAAACTTCCTCAAGACGTTCAATTCAGCCAAGGAATTGTCATTGAAGGTAGAGGAGCAATTTGGCTGTACGGGTATTTAGTGCACGAATGCCATCCTGCGGCTTGGGTTGGATGTTACGATCCGCGATTAGAAGGTGCCGTGGTAGTAGCGACGCACAAGCACGAGGTATCAGTTGGACAGGTAATAAAATTAAGTTTACCAAGTTAGTAAATTAGAAAAGGTTCGATCGTTCGGACTTCAGTCCGCATCAATCCGAGGACTAAAGTCCGAACGATCAAACAAATTGTACAACGTTATTCAATAAAACTTTTCAAAATACCGATGATTTTGCCAGGATTCCCCACAAAATACTCATTTATATCGATCGATATAGTTTGGTCTTCTAGCTGCATAAATTTCCAGAGACTGCCCGTTGTCACAACTCCGTAAACTTTCTTAATTTCATTACCTTTTTGTTGGTTAAACAATTGAGCTGCGATCGTTTCAGCCATACACTGAGCCAAACCCGATTCTATATTATCATTTTTGGCTTCGACTAAAGCAATAACCGGCGCTTCGATAATTAACTGTTCGGGCGATTTGCTAATCAGGAAATCGCAAAATCCGTTTAAACCTCTCTGGCTATCTACCGTAAAATCTTTACCTGAAAATAAGCCTATCCCATTGTCAAATTGTTTTCTGAGTTCAATCAAGATTGGCGCTACAATCATTTCAGAACGAGATTTTTCAGAGTTAATTGCTAGAGCTAGCGGAATATTGTACTCTAGGGTTTCCGACAAAAACTGGCTGTAGGTAGCCTCGGGAATTTCTGCAAAAAGTCCGAATTGTTCGGAGAGAGTTATGCCAAATTCTGACTTGATTTGTTCGAGCCTAAATTGGCTGTAGGGCATTTAAAAGACCCTCCAAGAGAATTGATCGGTCAAATTAAATGTTATCACGCGATCGCCCAAAAAACATTTAAGTTTAATTAAAATTTATCCTTTCACAGGCAAAACGATCGCAAACTCAGTGCCAACTCCTAACTCGGCATTCACCTCGATGGTGCCGCCGTGTTTTTCTTCCACAATCTGACGGGCAATTGCTAACCCCAATCCAGTTCCTTTCCCGACACCTTTCGTCGTGAACAAATGGTCGAATATGTGCTTTTTGACTTCCTCTTTCATCCCCGTGCCGTTATCAGCAATTGTAATTTTAATGTACCCTTCGCCCACTACATCAGTGCAAATCGTGATGCAGTTGGGATTGGCGGCAATTTCGCTAAAACTGCGCCCTTGATTTGACTCTTCTAAGGCATCGATCGCGTTGGCAAGCAGGTTCATGAAAACTTGATTCAATTGGCCGGGAAAACATTCGATTTTAGGGAGACTGCCGTATTTAGTTATCACTTCGATCTGCGGGCGGTGTTCGTTTGCTTTAAGGCGGTGTTTCAAAATTAAAATGGCGCTATCAATGCCGTCGTGAATATTAAAAGGAACTTTGTAGTCTTTGTCGCCTCGGGAGAAGGTGCGGAGGCTGGTACTGATGCTGCAAATGCGATCGCACCCGACTTGCATTGAATCAATCATCTTCGGTAAATCTTCCAAGAGATAATCGAGGTCTATCTCTTGGGCATGGTCGGCAATTTCCGATTGGGGTGCACCGGAGCGATACAATTCCAAGTGTTCCACAACATCTTTCAAACTCCTTTTAGCTTCGCTTAAATTGCCAGAAATAAACCCAATGGGATTGTTAATTTCGTGGGCGACTCCGGCGACTAAATTGCCCAAAGCCGACATTTTCTCGTTTTGTACGAGCTGTAACTGTGCTTGCTGTAAATCTTTTAAAGTTTGTTCTAGCTGTTGATTTTGCTGTTGCAAAAGTTCTTCTGAGCGCTTGCGCTCGCTGGCGTCAACACCCAAACCAATAATCCCGACCGTCTCGCCTTCGTAATTTTTTAACTGCACTTTCGTGATTTCTAAATAGTGTTTTTTTCCGTCAACCAATGTGAGAGTTTCGCTGGAGTAATGCGGCAAATCTTGGGCAAGGCAGGCAGCATCTGAAGTCATACAGCCCTCTGCATCCTCCCCCAGTATCTCTTTGTAATGATCCACAGCTAGGAAAGCGGAGAGAGGCACACCGATATCTTGACAAAATGTGTTGTTAAAAAACTGTACTTTTCCCTGAGGATTAACCATCCAAATCCAAATCGGAGCGACATCAAGAATTGCTTGTAACATTTGTTTCTGCTCGGCAAGCTGAGCTTCGGTGCGGCTGAATTTTGTTAGCAATCGCTCTAATTTTTGGCTGTAATCCTGAGATTTTTTATAAAGCAGAGCATTTTGCAAACTGATGGCTGCTTGGGAACAGAGGAGATTGAGAAGTTGCAGGCAATCGCGGGTAAAAACTCCTGCGGTTAACCGATTTTCTAGATACAAAATGCCGACTAAGTTGCCTCGATCGAGAATTGGCCAACACAGCAGGCTCTGCGGTTGGTATTTGAGGATGTAAGAGTCGGAATCCCAATCGCATTCTTGAGCGATATCCCGCACGATCGCAGGTTTCAACAAGTTTTTAACGCAGTCAACAATTTTGAGGGGCAGGATATCGCTGTTTTCATCGAGTGTTGCGGATCGTAAGCCTCCCGCCCGCTGGACACCCACATTGTCAAGAGCGCTCATCGCTGCGATTTCCCATTGATTGCCGTTTGGCAAAATCAGGACTGCTTTGTCAGCGCCTGTATTTGTCAACGCCAGTTGCATCAGTTTGGCAATCAGGCGATCGAGATTTCTTTCACTAGACAGCGCTTGACAAGCTTTGAGCAGAGTTGAAAAAATTCCGAAATCTGAGACACTCGCCGACACAGACGCATGAATGGATGGATGCAGCGATTGATTTTGGTTGGCAGGCGCTGCGAAAGTTGCTAATGGATTTGCAGCGAGTTTTGCAGGCTGCCAAATGGGTGACAACAATTGAGGATAGCATTTTTCTAATTCGTCAATTTTGGCTCTATCTCCCCAGCGGACATAGCAATCATAGGCGTCTATCATGTAGACTCGGGCAATTTTTTCTCTTCCCAATGACAGATAAAACTTAGCAGCGAGTTCGCAAGCAAGAGCTTCTTCATTCCAAGAGTCGTTAGCTTTAGCTCCGGCAATAGCTCGATCGTAAAGTTCCATTGCTTCTGCTTTCTTCCCGAAAATGCGCAGCCATTCTGCCTCAACCAGATCGAGCTTGTGCTGGTAATCGATCGGGCTGCGGTGCGCGCATTCTTTGAGTTTTTTCTGACTTGCCCAAACGCGCTTAAGGATTTTTTTGCGCTCCGTCGGTGCGGCACCTGCATAGATTGCCAAATGTGCCAGCGTATCGTAAAAGTTGTGTATCATAGTTACTAGCATTTCCTGCCAGACAATTTCTCCAATAAATTTGGCCTGCATTCCCCTGTCGGTGTGCTTCGGGTTACGGCTCGAATATATGGCGAATGCGTCGCCTATTTGTGCTAAATATTAGCCTAAAAATCTGTTTTTTTACTATCACTAAAAATCCCCATAATTGGAGTGGAATCTATTTGTAAATAACTGGACTCCGTTCGAGTGCGTCGAGAATGTCTGTTCGCTTGAGGACTATTTCGAGCGGTGCAATTAACTGCTGCTGATGCAACTCGATCGTATTCTGGGATCGCGGCGTCGCGGAAATCCTCCACAAGGACGTAACTGCCGGCGTAGGGTTTTATACTCCGGGCAGGAATTGTGCCGGGAATATCGATATTTTTGACCGTTGCGCGCCGGTTGCGAAACTCCCAGAGTTTGCGGAGGGCGGGTTGCCGATCCCGATGGCACGCGGCGCGACAGCCGATCGATAATCGGTGTAAAATTGCGCGTTCGGGCGATCTCCAGGCATCACCGCAGTCAAATCTACTACATCTACTGTTGCATCCATATCGGCTCACCCCAACCCAGACATTAACTTGAAAAAACTTAATGTATCTATCTTAGGGCATAAACATCATAATTTTCCATGTCTCGATCTCAAATTCCACTGAGCTGCTAGGAAACAACATTTTATACTTTTGCGATCGCCAGTGGAGCTTTTTACTTGCGTATAAATTTCGGCGCTTAATATTAAATGCCTTAAATGAACCCAAAAGACTGTTTTAACTAAGTAGTAATACAGGTAAAATATTGTATTAAAAGTTACAAATTAAAATAAAGTATATTTAAGAGAGGTCGATCGGCAAAATTTCCGCTCCCAGATTAAAACAATCTAACCTCAAAAACTCAAAATATAATCTATAAAAATTAGAGCAGTATTTCATTCTGAACAGGATTTTGAGTGTGTTTAAATTAAAATCAGCACTTCTTTGCGCTTGAGCCATGTTATTAAAACCGTTATTTTGACTGCTTATATATTGTGCCGCTCATCTACAGAATGACCAATGACTAATAACTCATGACTCATGACCACTGACTAATAACTAATAACTAATAACTAATAACTACTGACTAATAACTAATAACTAATAACTAAGGACTAAGGACTAATAACTAATTTCGCCCCCGCAACAAATAAGCCATCATTTCTCCTTTACCTTTAATCTCAATAGCCCCGCGCATTTTAAACGAAAATTTATCTTTCAAACGCTCGTAAACCGCAGCAGTCACCTGAATTTCCCCCGGAATACCGTTTGATTCCATCCGCTGAGCAACATTCACTGTATCCCCCCACAAATCGTAACTAAATTTAGTTAAACCAATGACTCCCGCCACCACCCCACCAATATTGATCCCAATGCGCAGACTAAAGCTTTGATTGTTTTTGAGATTGAAGCTAGCGAGAGCAGCTTGCATATCCAGTGCCATTTGGGCGATCGCCGGAGCGTGATTTTCCTGAGGTTCCGGCAAACCGCCGACTACCATGTAAGCATCGCCAATAGTTTTGATTTTCTCCAAACCGTGCTGTAACGATAACTGGTCAAATTGACTAAAAATTTGATTGAGAACTTTTACTGTTTCAGTCGCACTTTTTTGAGATGCAAAATTCGTAAATCCCACCAAATCTGCGAATAAAACGCTAACATCCGAAAAGCTGTCAGCAATTATGATTTGTCCTTCCTGCAAGCGATCGGCAATTGCTTTAGGCAAAATATTTAATAACAATTCTTCAATTTCTTCTTTCTGAAACTTGGTTGTTTCCAACAGCAACCGCGTTTCAATTTCTGCCTCTTCCCGAAAGGCAATTTCCTGCTGTAACATCTTATTTTTCTCCCTCAGTTGCAGTTCGAGTTCCCTCAGCCGCAATTGATTTTCAACCCTAGCCACCACCTCTACGGCTTCAAAAGGTTTAGTAATGTAGTCCACCGCGCCAGCATTAAAGGCTTTCAGCTTATTAGAAAGTTCTACCAAAGCACTCAGAAAAATAATGGGAATGCCGCGAGTGCGATCGCTAGCTTTCAAGCGACTGCAAACTTCATAGCCATCCATACCGGGCATCATAATATCCAGCAAAATCAAGTCAGGCTGAGTCAAATTGACAGAATCGAGCGCCAGTTGGCCGTTAGATGCAAGTCGTACTTTATAGCCTTTCCTCGATAATATCCGCTCCAGTAACGCTAAATTGTTAAGATTGTCGTCAACAATTAAAATACTGCCGCTAAATTGTTTAGAATATGGTTGATTCATCAGCTTGCTATGGGCTTATACCATTTGAGATTTGAGATTTCGGCGATCGCGCTCCTGGTCGCGATCGCTTGTCGGAGTGTCGAACGATTTGAGATTAGGAATCACTTAGTGGATATGGGTTGGGAGCTTGCCTACAGTTCCATTATTTTGGGAATGTGGTATTAGTTAAATTTAAGATTTGTTTAAATTGAGAACTTACGCACAGGTGCGTCGAAATCGGGTTTATTCACGAAGATACTTCATTGCAGCAGGTCAGAAAGATTAAAAAGAACTGGTTTCTGAGGGCGGGAGTACATCCTAAACTCAAATTTATCTTAATTTGTCAGGCACGGCGAAAGCTTTGGCTAAAACTTCATATTCCGGGTAAATTCGATCGCCCTCCGTGTCGATTGATTGACTGGAAAGTTGACTCACTGCTTGCTGCCCGTTTTGAAACCAAAAATATCCCATCACTGCCACCGCTGCTGCTATTTGCACTACACTCACAGACGAGCGGGACACTTGGCAGCGGTAATTTTCCCGAAATTCTGAGTATAGCCGGATGCAAAAGTACGATCGACATCCTGCGCGATCGAGAAATGGGCGCGATTTTTTCATCAGATGCTCTCTGAGTCTCCGGTGCCGCATTTTATTAAGAAATAATACAATAATTTTACAGATTGGGGAGACTCGGGAGGGGAGCAAGTCAAACCATGCGACTAGCGATCGGATCGAACCGAATTTTGATAAGATTTAATATTAACAACAAAATTTGCTATTGTCCGTCGGGGTAAAAACAATGAGCGATCGACCAATCATTCTCGGTATTGTCGGAGACAGCGCAGCGGGCAAAACCACCCTGACACGGGGAATTGCCCAAGTATTGGGGCCGGAAAATGTCACTGTGATTTGTACAGACGACTATCATAGGTACGACAGAAAGCAGCGGGCCCAAATCGGGATCACAGCACTGCATCCCGACTGCAATTATCTCGACATCATGCAGCAGCACCTCAGCCTGCTGCGCACCGGACAAGCAATTCTCAAACCCATTTACAACCACAAATCAGGTACATTCGACCCGCCGGAATACATCAAGCCCAGCAAATTTGTAATAGTTGAAGGTTTGCTGGGTTACGCAACTCGAACAATCCGCGATTCTTACGACGTAAAAGTGTATCTCGCTCCCCCAGAAGAATTGCGAACTCAGTGGAAAGTTAAGCGCGATGTTATGAAGCGCGGTTATACAGAAGAACAGGTACTTGCAGAAATAAAAAAACGGGAACCGGATTCAGAAGATTTCATTCGCCCTCAGCGCAAAGTTGCAGACGTTGTAGTTAGTTTTTACCCGCCAGAAGCGGACAATGAATCCAATTTGAGCGTGCGTTTAGTGCTGAGACCGACAATTCCTCACCCTGATTTTACTGAGATTTTAGGTCGAGGCAGCGAGAGTTTTAAGCCTGCAATTCGCTTGGGACTCGATCGCGATATGGGCAAACCAGTAGATGTTTTAGAAGTAGATTCCCACGCTACCAGCGAGCAAGTAAACGAACTGGAAAAGATTTTGTGCAACGAAATGCCCCACCTCCGGGGATTTTGCAGCGCCCAAGGCAACCCGGAAATTGGCAAACTAATCGGCACAACTGGCGAAGTTTTGCAAAGTTACCCGCTAGCTTTGACGCAGTTGCTGGTAGCATATCACATGATGAAAGCAATTCATGTGTATTAATTGAGTCATCAGTCAGAGTGCAGTGCGAGCGCGCCCGCTCGCGTGCGATGTTAGGAGCGAGGACGGTCACACTGCTGCGAATACTCGCGATTGCACCCTACAAATAGCACCATTTCGCCAGTAGTTTTATGTACATAATTTATTGGCGAAATGGCGAAATTTAAATTATATTATTGGTGTCACAATTAAGGATAAATCCTCAGTGCTGGCCTGCGTCTGATTAGCAATAGCAAGTTGCCCAACAGGCAGCGAGACTGGCAACTGACTTTGAGGTGCGGGCAGCATTTCGCCTCGGAAGTCCAAGACTGTGACGAGCAGCAGGTAGGCAACTGCTAAAATTATAGAAATCACGCCGGTGATAATAGCAATAATTTTTGAACGTTCCATATTCACAAAATTTTAAGTGCAGCTAATATGAGTTTAACATTAAAAAGAGCAATTATGACTAAACTTATGCAATAGAATATAATCAGGTGCTACTTATTTATATGACGAAAATGGAACCTGTTATAGATGCGCCAACTCCCACCGAGAGGCCCGGAGCTACCCCAGTGGTGGAAACATTTAATCTGGGGAAGTTCTACCGTACCGGCTTCTGGATGAACGAAAAGATTGAATCGCTCAAAAGTTGCACTCTGACTGTTTGTGAGGGGGAAACTTTCGGGCTGTTAGGGCAAAATGGAGCGGGGAAAACTACGCTGCTGAAGACTTTGCTGGGTATAGTGCGGCCGACTTCTGGCAGTGCGCTGCTGTTGGGGAGGCCTTTGGGCGATCGCACTGTGAAGCAACGAGTCGGCTACTTGCCGGAAAATCCCTACTTTTACGATTATCTCACGGGCTGGGAATTCTTGCAGTTTGCGGCGGGCTTGTTTGAAATTCCCGCCTCGATTCAGCGGCAGCGAATTCCGCATTTACTAGATTTAGTTGGGCTATCTCAATCGGCGGCAATTAAAAAACAGTTGCGCCAGTATTCTAAGGGAATGCTGCAACGGATCGGCATGGCTCAAGCTTTGATTAACAATCCCGATGTGGTATTTTTAGATGAGCCGATGTCGGGTTTAGATCCGATGGGGCGCTATCAGATGCGGGAGATAATTTTATTGCTGAAAAATCAAGGAAAAACAATTTTTTTTAATTCGCATATATTGTCTGATGTGGAGAAGATTTGCGATCGGGTGGCAATTTTGGCCCGGGGTGAGTTAATCTGCATTGGTGCGATCGACGAACTCCTCGGCAAAACAGAAACTTACCGGGTTCAAGGTAGGGGCGGCCACTTGAATATCCTGCAAAAATGGATACCGGATATGGAAGTTGATAATGATTTGTGGTACGGTCATTTACAAGGCAGTCCGAAGGAGTTTATTTCTAGTCTGAGTGGTACGGGAGGGCAGCTAATTGGGATGAATTTGGCTAAGCCTAGTTTGGAAGAGTTTTTTATGCAGCAACTGCATGAAAGAGGGATTTATTCGAGCAGTTGAATGGTGTTTTGTTAATACAGAATATCTGTAGGGAAACGGCAATGCCCAAGGCGTGTTAGTTAATTAACTTAACGCGCTTTCCCACAGTCCGGCGGGGGTTTAAACCCCCGCCTCAAAGCGAAAGTCCTCTTGCATAGGACTGATGAGTTCTTCAGTCCTATGCAAGAGGACTTTCGCTATAAGAGGGGGACTTGAGTCCCTGGCGGTCTTTCGGGTTAAGGCTTCGTTTTCTATCAATTCCGGTTGATTAACAATAATATCCGGCCGGGGCGGGTTTCGTGGATCTTTTGTTTATATCATAGATTTCGGCGAACCCGCCCCTACAATCATTATGTCTGTATTAAACATCGCTATCCTGCGGGAAATCTTCTGTAATATTCTGCACATCAGCCAACAATGGTAATGGCGGATGACTGCAAATCTGTTCTGGATAATTCCACTCTTTCAGATATTCATCAACTCCCGAAATAGCCGTCGCTGCTGCATCCAAATCCCCAGCTTGACACCCGTGATAATGCGCTCTCATCAAAGGTTTTATATCCTCGATATCTTGCCATTCAGATTCCGGTTTGAGGGGAATGCTGATAAAATAGCGGTAAGCTTGGCGGTGTGCGGTGCGAAAGTTTTCAGGATTTTGATGCAACAGCCGAGATCCCTTTTCGCGCACTAAGGGATGCAATTGATAGGACGATCGCTGACTGTCATAATACAGCAATTGCCGGCGTTTGAGCGCTTGAATAATATTTTCCTGAAGTTCGTACTTGCTAACTTCTGGCATTTGAGCGGCAATTGCTGCAAAATTTAGCGGATATTCTGCGGTTTGATAGACAGAAATTCGGCTCGTGCAAGTTTGCTCGATGTCGCTGAGGCGGGCGATCGTTTCATCGAGCAAACTCTCAATCGATCGAGTTAGCAACCAGTCTCTCTCTTGCAAAAATTTGCTAACATTGCCTTGATATTCGCTGTCATCGCGAATCAATGACGCTATTAGTTGCAAAGCTTCGGGATGTCCTCGATAGCGCAGGGCAAGTTCGGTCAATTCTTCAATTGTAGCGATTAAATTAAATGATGTCAATAGGGCAACAGCGCAATTTTTTGTCATTCCGTCGAGCCTAATTTCGCGAGTAATTGTTGGCGGCAATTCTGCCAAGCTTTCGCGGCTGATAAATACGATTTTACTTTGATGTTCTGTTTCTAAAAGTTGTTTGAACAACCAAGCATATTCCGCACAATCTTCGGCGAAATAACCGGCGGTTTTTGCTTCTTTTGTTTGCAAAAGTGTTTCGGCGCGATCGAACGCCAGCAAGCAAGGTTTTTCTCTGAGGATTTTGAGCAGGTTTTCGGTTTTTTTGAAATAGTCATTTTGAGGGGTGACGGCTGGGGTAATTTCGCCGTTGGAGAGGGTGAATAGCAGGGAGTCAATGGTGCGATCGAACGGTGGTGCTTTGCTTGTTGCAGATTGCAAGGATTGCCAAGCGACGGAGGCGAAGAAGGTATTTTCTGTGTGGAGTTGGCGAATTAGTTGGCTGGCGAGGGTGGTTTTGCCGGTGCCAGGTAATCCGACAATTGAGATGGCGATGGGAACCCCCCCCAGCCCCCCCTTGGTAAGGGGGGGAGCAGGAGCAGGCGACTCATTGGTAAGGGGGGGAGCAGTGATTAGGGTTTTTAAGGTGTCGATTTCTTTGGTGCGCTGTACCCAATTTCTGATGGGGGGTAAGTTTTCTGGTAGGGGGAAAGTGCGATCGGTTTGGGAGTCGAGGGCGATATCTGCGATCGAGGCGGCTAAAAGTAATTCTGTTTGTTTTATATCATTGCGCTCGATAATATCTTCCCAGTTATTGATTCCGACAGCTTTGCAAATATCGATAAATGTTTCGCGTCGAATTCGGTTTTGCGTCCAAAACCGCTTTAAAGTGGCTTTTGAAGTTAGAGCGGCTTTGCACCAGGTATCTTCAGTTTTATTCCATCCAAGATTGCGCCGCACCATATCAATAATTTTCAATCCTTCTTCGGATGCTCTGAGCAAACCTGCCATCTTTACTCCTATACCACAACTTTACCTCAATGGGATTATAGCTCACATCGGAGAGCCGAAAGATGAGCCAAATGAGCCAAATGAGCCAAATGAGCCTTTCACATTGAGCCAAATGGTGAGCCGTTGAGCCGATACAGAGCAAGGATTAGGGATTATTGTAGATACATGACTTTGGCTTTCGGATACAGTTCACGAGTGAAATCAAAGTCAGTAGATTAACTATCCTATGAACTTTATGAACTAAGTAAATGAACAAAGGATGCTCCTAGCACCGAAATTTACATCTCATTTCTTATGTTGAAAAGTTTACAAAATCGCCACCGAAATTTTTATTTTCTAGGATTACTGCTTTGGCAAGTATTCAATTATCTTGTGTTCCCAATTATGGGAGCAGAAGCTACTACGAATTCTGTCAAACCTGCTTCAGATAATAATTGGAGCTGTTATATGCAAACAGCAGATGGTAGAGTCGTGAATCTAACAAGCCTATGTACAAAAAAAAATCTGGATACAGTCAGGCAATTGTTGACAACTAAGCAATGCCAAAATTGTGATCTAAGTGGTGTGAATTTGAGTGAAGCTGACCTACATGACGCTAATTTAACTCGTGCTAATTTGACTAAGGCCAACTTAAAAGGAGCTAATTTGTTAGGTGCTAATTTAACTGGTGCTAACTTGAAAGGAGCTAATTTATTTGGTGCTAATTTAGCTGGTACTATTTTAAAGAATGCTGACCTTAGCGGTGCAATAATGCCTGACGGCACAATAAACAACTATAAATAATTACGACAGCGTAATATTCGGGTTAAATACAATTGCGTTCTTACTAAAAATTACGCATTCTATCACCATTAATTAGCAATTAACATGAAAACAATTAATCTACGCAAAGTTTGGATGCGCTTGCTGATCGTATTTTTAATAGCTATATCTATACCCATTCTGTTGGAATTAACAAATAGTAGCAGCCTAGCGCAAGTGTTAGTTCAACCAAAAGTTCGGAGGATTGGTCTTCCGTTTAAGGCTGGTCAATATTGGTATGTTTGCCAAGGTTACAATGGAACAATTAGTCATGGAAATACTTTTGCTTTTGACTTGTCTTTTGCAAAAAACAGTTTTAGACCAGGAGGAACAGGATGCCAACCAGGTACAAATAGTGCGTCCAACAATCAACCAGTTTTGGCACCTGTAACAGGAAATGTAACTTACATTAATGGTTGGAATGAATTTGTCTGTCTATCGCCGGAATCTGGGGGCGGGAGCCTATTCATTGGTCATCTAAATCCTGCTAGCAGAGTGAAGCCTGGACCTGTAGAAGAAGGAACTGTACTGGGTACGGTAAATCCAGAAAAATCTACTCCCAGCGGATATGCTCACATACACATTGAGCCACGTAAAAACCCGTCATGTACGGGTAATATAGCTGCGTCAGTCCCTCTTGACGATGCCAATGGGTTTCGGTTCTATGAGTCGCCTAATCTACCAAATACAGGAGCCCGCAACCAGTATTATGGAACAGAATTAGTAGGTCAGATGAGGCTTGAACCAAGGTTCCGTGTTGTTAATGACTGGGCAACAAAACGCGGTTACAGAGGCGGTTATCCAAACTTCCATTGGACTAATTACGGAAAAGGGCCTGTTTACGGTTCAATGCTAATAAAAACTTCGGCAGCAGATTGGAGAGATATACCAGCTAGTGAATTAGGCAACCCTAAAACCCCAGAAGAGCGGTTTCGGGCTATCAGTGATTGGGCAGCAAGAAATGGCTACAGAGGAGGATACCCAAACTTCCATCAGGCTAATTACGGCAGAGGTGTTGTCTACGGTGCTGTTCTCATCAAACGTGAAGCAGCAGACTGGCGGGACATCCCAGCTAACGAGTTGGGAAACCCTCAAACCCCAGAGGAACTCTTCCGCGCTGTCAGTAGTTGGGCCTCAAGAAATGGTTACGGGGGAGGATACCCAAACTTCCACTGGACTAATTATGGCAGAGGAGTGGTTTACGGTTCTGTCCTCATCAAACGTGAGGCAGCAGATGGGCGGGATATACCTGTTAATGAACTCAATTAGTGGTTAATTCTTTCCGAGTTTATTATATACTCAGAACTTGAAACTTTGTAGTCCAGCGATCGCCTTCTCATTTATCTAAAACCACTAAAACTGATCGCCCTTACGTTAAAAAGAGCGAGATCCCTTTCCCCCATCCGCGTCCATCAGCGTGCATCTGCGGTTCAAAAGTGATCTCGCCCTTACGTCAAAAAGAGCGATCGCCCTTTATCCTAAAAGCCCTAGAATAAGTAATAGCTCCTGTACTTTGAGGGTTTATAACAGTGACAACCATCACCATTGAAGTTCCCGACGAGCTCTGGGAGCAACTCGCACTCTTGGGCGAACAACTGCCAGAACTCTTGCGCCTGTGTGTCGAGCAGCCAGTGTTGCCATCCCGCACCTACCGCTATATTTTAAACTTTCTTGCCAGCGCGCCCACAGCGGAAGAAATCGCAGCCTTCCGCCCCACTCCTGAGATGCAAGAACGCCTGCGGATATTGGTAGCACGCAGCAAAGCCGGTGAACTCACGAACGCAGAACAACTAGAACTAGATGAATACGAGCGGATTGAACATCTAGTAATCATGCTCAAAATGGGCAACCTACCTTATCTCACCCGCCAATCTTGATTTGTGACTTATATTTCTGCCACCCTTCGCCGATATATTGAAGAACGCGCTTCCTACGGCTGCGAGTATTGTCTGCTGGGAATTTCTTTGAGTTTCTTTCCTCACGAAGTTGACCATATAATTGCTGTCAAGCATGGAGGTACAACTGATGCAGACAATCTTGCCTTCGCTTGCTGGCGGTGCAACCGATATAAAGGGACTGACCTCGGTTCTTTCGATCCCCAGACTGGCGCTTTTAGTTTCCTGTTCCACCCCCGGACGCATAACTGGCCCGAACACTTTACCTTAGATAATGGCAGGATTATTGGGTTAACCCCAGAAGGGCGCACAACTGTCAATTTACTACAGCTTAACAGCGATGAGCGACTGGCCGAACGCAGGCGATTCCCTTCGGGATAGCTTCGCTTCACGCTCTCAAGTTCAGAATAGTGCGATCGGAATCAGCACAAAGCTTAGCAGTTCCCCCGAACCTCAAGAGGAATCGCCAGCAGTTTTCTGAGGCATCCCATGAATATCACAGTGCTTTCAATAGAACCAGCGATCGAATTGGGAACATTCAATATCATTATATTGCTCGATCGCGATCGGCATCAGTTTACTATGACCGCAGAAACAGCCACAGCTTCAGGACAGACTATCCCGTTAATCAAGGGCGATTCGCATTTCTGCAAAACCTTTAGATGGAATCAGGAAGCCAGTGTCAAACTGTATAAGCTATTGTCTCAATTTAATCGCGGAGACTCTCTAGAATTCCCGATTAATCTGGGCGATTTTGAATTTATAGAAATAGAACGATTCTCTTTAAACAAGGAAGTCCAAATATCCGTGAAATGAGGAGAAAGTTAGTTACTTATAATGTGCGATCGCCCTTCTGATACTCATGCTCTTGATTCGATGGTGGGGATAACTTGAATTAGCCCCGTGTGAAAGGCTGTGTCGTAGGTAATAAGCGACAAATTTTCGAGTTCAGCTTGTGCCATAATCATGTCGATAAGGTAGCTTATTCCCATTTTTCCAGTTCCTCGAATGGTAAGGGTTCAAAAAAAGCATCACCGAGTTGTCCTGTCAGTAAACCAGGGGTGCGGGGCTGTGGCTGTTCTCGTCCTAATCCGAGACGAAAATAGTGAATCCAGTCATAGATTTCTGCGAGTTTGTCTTCGGGGATGTCTTGTAATTCTTCAACGATTTTCTGAATTAGCATAAATCCAACTCTCTGATGGTTGCTGGTTAATCGATCGGGCTACAAGGGTTGCGGCTTTGTCTATTATGGCTCATTCTACAGGGGTCTAAGTCGGCCACAGGCGGCGGCGAGATCCCTTAATTCTTCCCCATTAACTCACCTTCATCTGTGGTTGCTAAAAAGAGCGTAAAGCGAAGCTATCCCGAGCGTGAATCGCCCTTACGACAAAAAGTGCGAGATCCCTTCGCCCTCACAAATACTCTACCATTCCGACCATATCTTCTGGTGTGTAAATTTCATACAGCAAAATCAAAGTTTCTATTACTTGTCCGATCGAACGACTACCCTGTTTAAAATAAGCCACACCAGGATGATCCTTACTCATACCAGCCATAACTAGAAAATCTCGATCCTGAGTGACAAGCACTCGCTGCTGCTGTTGAATAAACAACCACTGCTGCTCATCCATCTTAGTCCTTAATCCGGCTTCTACCGTTGTCGTCACATCAATACCATAGAGACGTAACGCCCTAGCAATGTCACGATCTATATGCTCATCTAAATGAAACCTAATTCGCCGGCTCACCTTTTAATTCCTTTATTTTTGCTTGTAACCTACCTGGATTTTGACGCATAAATTCATCCACAAAAGCATCATCTTCTGCCATTTCTCTGTCAATTGCTTGGCGATGATCGTAATAATAAGCCATAGCGTCATAAACGGCGGCTACAAGCAGATCGTACTTAGTGGCAATTTCTAAAAGAGAATAACTCATTTTTAGGTGCATCACCATCACATCTTGTACGGCGATTCTCGTTCCAGCAATCCGGGGTTTCCCGCCTCGTATTCCCGGTGTCATTTCAATGTGTTCTACGCTTACTGTTGTTGCCATGATTTTTGAGTAGGTATGATTTAAAAATACTACTATTATAGCCCAAATATAGATTTTTACAAGCTCGCTCGTTGGGAATTTTGAATAATAGCGATCGCCCTTATTCCATCCTTCTCCATTCCCGTTCCGAAGCGGTTGCTAAAAAGTGCGATCGCCCTTACCACAAAAAGTGCGATCGCCCTTAATCACTCCACCTCTATTTGTGGTTAAAAAAGCGATCGCGTTCCTTAAAATCTTGGCAGGTTTTGCTAACAAATTTATACTTCTACTGTTGAGCTATCGAGCGAGATCCTGACTCGATTCAATCTTTGCAGGCGTTGCTGTTCTGCCAGCATCGCATTAATCTCTCCCAATTCTAAATTGACTTCTTGAACCTCCAAACGAGTTCGACGGAGATTAGCTAGTAAACGTTTAGATGTTTCTGGATCGGGGATGCGCGGTTGTTTATTCATGGCAAGTTATATTCCATCTTAACTTCTTCAATACTACGCTCCAGTGCCGGAATCCTTGCTTGGGTTCGTGCTATAGCTCGTTCTAGTAATTGTAACATATCACTAGAGGCAACAGGTTGAGCTTAAGCAATTTGAAGCTGGATAGTAGACAGTTGGGAGTAGGAAGATTCAGCATTTTCGGCTGCACTTTTCATTTCATCTAGTGCCGCAATCGTTGCGTCTGTCTCTCCAAACATTTCAAAAATGGTTAATTCCCAGGCTAAAGCTTTATTAACAATATTTAACGACTGCTGTTTTAATTGATTGATGATTTCAGTAGTTTCTGATGGTAAATCAGCCATATTTATACCCCGATAACAAGCTGCTATCATTAAAGCATAACAGAGTGTACTTTAACAACAGTGTCTATCCCCCTTTATCTAGTCCGATCGCCCTTACGACAAAAAGTGCGATCGCACTTAAAATCCGCATAAACAAACAACATCTAATTTGTTATAATCGACTAAAACTCCATAGATGGAGTTTCACCTAACTTTATAATAGCTTAAAGATATGTTTTGGATTCTGAAAAACTTAATCAGCACAGCTCCACAAGGACACCTCAGTTTAAACCTCGAACCCAAGTCAACAGAATATCGCGTTCTCATCAACGAAGCCGGACAAATTTTATTAGACCCAATAACCAACATACCCGATCGCGAGCAGTGGTTGTGGCAAAACCCCCAAGCATTAGCCTCAGTCAAGTGCGGCCTCGCACAAGCAGCTAAAGGTGAAGTACAGGATTTGGGTGACTTTTCGGAATATGCCGATCGGGATTTAAGCGTGATAAACGATCGTAAAATTAAATTAAAGTAGTGAAAGCTAATTCACATAAATGACAGACGAAACAAGACGAGAAATAGCGAGACGACTAGCTAGAGAACTAGCATTAAGGACAGTCATCCCACCTATAATACCCGGACAAGGCTTTCAAACTTTTGGTGAATTTAAAAGAACGATGGGGGTGGCAGGATCGGGGTTAGCGTGGCATCATATAGTTGGGCCAACAACATCAAATTTACAGATATTCGGGGCAGAAGCAATACACAATACAGGCAATCTTGTGCGGCTCGAACACGGTACGGGGTCAATTCATCAGGAAATTACCAATTTCTACAACTCTATCCAACCTGAACTAACGGGTACGGATACTCTAACGGTGAGAGGATGGCTCAGCACTCAATCTTTTCCAGAACAACAAGACTTTGGCATTAGAGTTATTATAGCTTTTCGAGGTACTGTTTAATGCTGACTCTAGATATCCAATCAATTCTCAATTCTCTTCCCAATGAAATTAGCTGGCAAGACATCGTACAGTTTGAAAAGCTAGACGATCGTGTTAGCATTGCTAATGACCTTTGTGCCAACATTATTGGTGTAAATGAAGGTACGATCGAATGGTGTCCCAATGAAAATCCACCCAATCATTTAGAAAAGCTGGTTTGGTGGTGGGTTGTGCGTCCAGATTTAGGAGCGGCGATAGCCAAAGAAGCTCCTCAAGAACTCAAAAATATTATCAGTCAATACATTCTGCAAAATTGACAAAAATTGTTGTAACATCAATTAAGCGTCGGCGCAACCCTCGCGCCACAGCAGATTTAACATTCTCATCTAAATGAAAGCGGATGCGTTCACTCACCTCTAATTTCCCTCAGCTTTTCCTGCAAACGAGAGGGTGGACTCTTGCGCTTCAACTCTTCGATCAAAGCATCTGATTCAGCAGTGCGGCGGTCAATTTCTTCTCGATTATCGTAATAGTAAGTCATGGCTGCATGAACCGAAGCCGGTGACAAATTATAGTCCTTAGCGATTTCTTCTATGGACTCTGCCATATTAAGATACATCTCTGCAATTTGTGCTACAGAAATTCGATGACCCGCAATGCGTGGTTTACCACCAAGCACTCCCGGTGTAATTTCAATATACTTTGTGATGACTGATTGCTTAGACATAAAACGTGAAAGGCTCTTATTTGCTAATTTTTAGAGCTATTTAATCTTAGCACAAACAGACTCAGGGCGATCGCCCCAAGGTTGTCAGCTATAATAGAAGCATCATTCCCTCCTAACTCATCTCACCATAAAACTGTATGAAAATAGAAGATTATCCACTTGCCAAAGAATTGATTTTCGATGCCGAGGGCAACATTAGTCAAGTCATTCTAGATTATAACGACTATCAGTATTTCCTAGAAGCGATCGAAGATAAAGGACTTCTCCAGGCTATGGGCGAAGTAAAAAATGAAACCCCGTTAAGTTTACAGCAAGCACTTGCCGAACTGGAAACAGAATGAAAGTCGAATACCTACCCAGTTTTTTGAAGGATTTAAAAGCTCTTAAAAGTACGCCTGTGTTTGAGCAAATCAAGGATTTTGCTTTTGCGGAAATTCCAAATAGTAATGATTTACAAACAATTGTTAACTTAAAAAAATTGAAAGGTGATGATAATGCGTATCGGCTTCGGGTTGGCGACTATCGAATAGGTTTTTATTTTGATGGCGAAACTGTTACTTTTGCCAGGGTGCTGCACCGGAAAGATATTTATCGCTACTTTCCACCATAAAGCTGTTTTTACTCTTACAGTTTGATTGGATAAAAAGCGATCGCCCTTAATCCATTTCCATCCCCGTCCATCGTGGCACGGGCCAAAAAGCCTGTGCAATAGTCCGGCTCAAAAAGCCCGTGAAGCGTAGCTATCCCGTAGGGAATCGCCCATTCCTACTATTTTCAAAACTCACTGCGCCAAAACTTCCCTAACTCTTTCCCGAAACAAACGCACAGCCGCCCTTTGTCCGATCGCCTTACTTTGTTCTATCAAACCCGGAATTTCTGCGATCGGCAAAAATGGAAAAGCCAAACTGTTCTCTCTCTCTTCGTAATTACCCTCAACTAATTGATACACTACAAGACATTGGTTGCGATATCTCCAGATTTCAGGAACCCCCAGAGAAGCATAAATTGAGAACTTATTCAAAGAAGAACTCGTGTAATCTGATTCTACCACTAAATCCGGCGGCGGATCGGCAGGTAAATTAATTTCATCTTTATCTCTAACTAAAGATTCATTTTGAATGTAAAAACAAGTATCCGGTTCAATAGCACGAGCTAAATCTTCCCGTTCCAGAGTCAACGCACCGAGGCTCATAGCTTCAATTTCTAACTCATCTGCTAAAGCTCCAATAAATAGTTCGAGCATGACTTTAGGTCTTTCATGTTTAGGTAATGGCATTCTGATTTCTAAAACTCCTTCAGCATAAGCAATTCTCCACGCTCTACCGTCGCCGACATCAGACATTATCGCTTTAAATGTCTGCCATTTAATGCCTGTCAAAGTAATTAGTTTTTCCTCGCTACTTTGTTGAGGAGGAGTCAATGTGGTTGTTACCATAGGAGGTATAATTAGTTAAGCTTTGATTGATTTTAACACGCCCTTCTCTTATCTGCATCTACTGTGGCACGGGCGTCCCGCCTGTGCGATGGAGCAGTTTAAAAAAGTGCGATCGCCCTTTACGACAAAAAGTGCGATCGCCCATTTCAATTCCTAACCAGAAATCACCTGATTCAGCAAATGAGCCTGAGAACCCTCAAGGCGAGGGCCGTGAATCTGCACCACCAAAGAAGCCAAATAATTGCCCCAACGAGCCGCTTGTACAGAACTCAAACCATTAGTAATTCCAAACAAAACACCGCCCGCAAAAGCATCCCCAGCACCCACAGTATCGATCGCCTTTACCGGAAATCCAGCCACATCAACAATCTGCTTGTTCTCCACCACCGTGCAGCCCTTATCCCCATTCGTGATAAAAGCCAAATCCGAAATTTCGCTCATCTTCCGAGCGCACTCTTCCAGAGAATCCTCCTTAAAAAAGCTCCGAACTTCATCAGAATTGCAAAAAATTACATCGCAATATTCCGAAACCACCTTGTGAAAATCATCCGCAAATCGATCGACCAAAAAGCCATCCGAAAAAGTAAAAGCCACCTTCACGCCCAGACGCTTAGACTGTTCCATCGTCTCAATGCTAGCCTTTCTCGGATCGGGAGCATCCCAAAGATAGCCCTCAACATAACTGTACTTGCAGTGAGACAGGCGATCGACATCAATATCAGTCGCAGCCAGAGTAGTAGAAACCCCCAAATTAGTACACATCGTGCGTTCCGCATCCGGCGTAGTCAGCACGACACAAGTACCCGTCGGCCCGTTCGACTCAGTAGCAGGATGCACGTTAAAATCAATCCCAGCCGCCAGCAAATCTTGGCGGTAAAATTCGCCGTTAGTATCCTTAGCAACCTTCCCCGAATAGTAGCCTTTACCGCCGCTCTGAGCCAAACCAATCATTGTATTTGCGGCAGAACCCCCCGATCGCATTTGCAGCGAATTGTGCTCCAAATCGTGCAAAATCCCCCCCTGCGTTTCCGAATTCATCAGCGTCATCCCGCCGCGACTCAGCCCGTGACTGAGTACAAATTCATCTTCCACTAATGCTAAGATGTCTACAAGGGCATTGCCCACGCCAAACACATCCACGGAACCGGATTCTTGATTGTTTTCTGTCATCACTAATTTTTGGTTTACACTAACTATCAACTCTATAATAAATCGGATTAAAGTCAACATCCCCAATCGAAAATCCCCAATCTAAAATTGATATGACCGCTCCTTCTCTCCCACCTCTGATTCAGCAGATGTTGCAGCCTGGGTTCTACCCGCACAGCGTCACAGAACCAGTGCAGCTAATTCAAACTCACATTTCCTTCGTTTTGCTGACAGGAGATTATACTTACAAAATCAAGAAACCCGTCGATTTTGGCTTTTTGGACTATTCGACATTGGAGAAACGGCAGCATTTCTGCACCCAAGAATTGCTGATGAACCGACGCACAGCACCGGAGATTTATCTGGAAGTTTTGCCAATTGTTAAAACTGGCGAGGCGTTTAAACTTGGCAGCAATTCACCCGATCTAACTCCCGCTGAAGTTGCTGTAGAATACGCGCTTAAAATGCGGCAGTTTCCTCAAGATTCGCTGTTGCTCAGTTTGTTGGAACGCGGACAGTTGACCGAGCAAATTATGGCAGACTTAGGGTGCGAAGTTGCCAAGTTTCACAGCACGGCAGTTAGTAATAGTTACATTCGCAGATTTGGCGAAGTCAGTCAGATTCGCAGAGCAATAGATAACAATTACCGGATTTCCCAAAAATATATCGGCGGGCCGCAGAGTCCGACGCAATATCAGGAAACTAAAGATTATACTGATGCGTTTTTTGAGGCAAATCAAGACTTGTTCGACCTGCGGGTTGCCCACAATAAAATTCGCGAGTGTCACGGAGATTTGCACTTGCGGAATATAGCATTGTGGCCAGATAAAATCTTGCTGTTCGACTGCATTGAATTTAACGAGCCTTTTCGCTTTGTTGACGTGATGTACGATGTCGCTTTTACAGTAATGGATTTGGAATCGCGGGGGCGCAGAGATTTAGGCAATGTTTTTCTGAATACTTACATCGAACAAACAGGCGATTGGGAAGGACTGCAATTGCTGCCGCTGTATTTGAGCCGTCAAGCTTATGTGAGAGCAAAAGTAACTTCGTTAATGTTGGACGATGCCTCGGTTTCTACTGATGAAAAAGCACAGATTTCAGAGACTGCCGCTCATTACTATAAACTGGCTTGGGAATACACAAAACCGCGCCGGGGAAAGTTAACTTTGATGTCGGGTTTGTCTGGTTCTGGCAAGAGTACAGCGGCTCGATATTTGGCCCGCCGCACTGGGGCGATTCACATTCGATCCGATGCTGTTCGCAAACATTTAGGCGGAATTCCTTTAAATGAACGGGGCGGGCAAGATTTGTACTCGGATGAAATGACGGCACTGACTTATGGTAGATTGTTAGAGTTGGGGATAGTTCTGGCCCAGGGAGGTTGGGATGTGATTTTAGATGCTAAGTTCGATCGCCAAAACTTGAGAACCGATGCGATAAATCAGGCTCAATCCCGCGGCTTGCCGCTGCAAATCGTTTACTGCACCGCACCAATGGCAGTATTGCGAGAACGACTGCAACAGCGCAGGGGCGATATTGCCGACGCCACAGCAGAACTATTGAGCTCGCAGCAAGCAGAAGAAGAACCTTTTACAGAATTAGAGCAAATTTCTGTAAAGATTGTAGATACCGCGGCCGACTTAGAGGTACAATTAAAATTGATTTGTGGGGAGTAGTTGCAGTGCGAGATCCCTAGCGAATTTGATTGTCTGCTAATATTGTCAATATCTTTCTGTATTATTACAAACAAAACTTGCAGCTCATGGCAAAATTTAACGGAGACTCCAAGGGGTTTAACCCCGCGCTGATCTGGTTTGTGTTGTTTACCGTTGGGTTTCGCTTAGTAGGATGTAGTCTGCCCGTGAGTCTCGGCCTTGGTGTCATCGGCGGTGTGGCAGCAGGCTTAATTGTTGCTTGGTGGCACAACGAACTACTACTCAACCCCAATACAGGTTCTAAGGATAAAAAATCTGATGCTATCCTCAATAAAGAAGTAGTGGAAACGGGGGGCAATAAATATATCAAAAGCTCCCGGCGTGAAGCTACTTCACTGTTGGACTGGCTTTCGAGTCCTGAAGACCGCCGCTAGCACGGAAAAAAGTTTTTAGTATTGAGTTTTGAGCTTTAAGTTAAAACGTTCAAAATTCAAAACTAAATAATAAAAATAAAAAACTCCTGTCAACCAAGTTACTAGACAATATTTCAGAAATCTTTGATTGATAGGTCAACCGCAGATTCAAGGCAGAGCGACGCAGATAATTTGAAGTCTTGAAAGCTTGGGAATGCAAGAGGGGTCTACTATTTACCGATTACCAATTACCGATTCGCCATTGCCCGTGCCCGCTAAATAGCAATTTTAATTCCTTGCTGAATGTTTCTATTTTTGTCGAAACTGCTGCCGCTGTTGATTTATCCTTTGGGGTTGAGTTGCTTGTTAATGATGGCGGCTTTAATAACTCTTTGGAAGCGTCCAAAATGGGCGGCGGCGCCAATGGCTGCGGCTCTAATTATTTTACTGCTCGGAAGCAGCGGTTGGGTTTCAAAATCGTTAGTTCGATCGCTCGAATGGCAAAATTTACCAACCGCCGAATTCCCTCAAGCATCCGCGATTATCGTGTTGGGCGGCGGTGTCAAAGCAGCGCTAGCGCCTCGCCCTTGGGTAGAATTGGGGGAAGCGGGCGATCGCATAATCTACGCTTCCCGGCTTTACCGTCAAGGCAAAGCTCCCCTGCTAGTGCTCAGCGGCGGTAGAGTAGATTGGAAAGGTGGGGGATCTCCAGAATCGGCAGATATGGCAGAAATTGCCCAAACAATCGGCGTACCGGCATCAGCAATTCTGCAAGATCCCGATTCGCACAACACTTATCAAAATGCCGTTAACGTGCGGAAAATCCTAGATGCTAAAGGTATAAAAGGGCCGGTTTTGCTAGTGACATCGGCGATGCACATGACTCGATCGCTCTTGATTTTTCAGCGTCAGGGAATAAAAGCAATTGCCGCACCAACAGACTTTCAGATTACGCAGCAGGATATCGCAGCATCCCAAAACAATGGGCAAGCATTCGCACTGGATTTGTTGCCGGATACCTATTATCTACATCAGTCAACTAAAGCTTTGAAAGAATACATCGGCTTAATGGTGTATCGCCTGCGGGGATGGCTTTAAGAGATTTTAGATTTGGGATTTTGGATTTTGGATTGAATATCTTAAGCTAAGAAGGAAGTTCGGCAGCGAGCAATGTGCGGGATGTAACGGATGTAACGGATGCAAGAATTCCCAATGACAACTGTCAACTGTCAACTGTCAACTATCAACTGTCAACTGCTATATGTTAGCTTAAAGTCATTACAGCCAATATTTGCCACAGTCGCCCCCAAACAATCATGTTGCCCCACGAGTTGCAAAACGTTGTCCCCGAATCGACCCCAGCAGCCGAAATTTTCCAACAGAACCAAATGGTTCGCGAGTTTTACGGCGAAATTAAGTACCGTCAAGAATTAGAACGTCACTGTCAGTGGTACTACGCTACAGCTAAGCAGCACCAGCAGGAATTGCAGAAAATGCAGGGAGATTTCAACATCTTCGGTTGGTTCTGCCGCCGACGGTCTAAAAATTAAGCATTAAACAAAAAAGATGGTTTGATCGTTCGGACTTTAGTCCTGCATATCGACTAAAAGCCTTAGAAAAAACTGAAGTCCTCACAACAAACTCTAGAATGTTACATAGCCGGATATGATAGCAGTTGCAAAAAGCAATGCAACTGTAGGAAATATCCAAACCCTTATCTCATCAGTCATATCATGTCCGGTCGATGACCATAACAATGAAAGTTAGTAGTGCGCCCGAAAGTCTGCAGCATTTGGCGGACTTTCGGGCGCACTACAAACCAATCTTATTGTAGTCAAGCGACCGGACATGATATCATTCCCAATCTAAAATCTCAAATCTCAAATCTAAAATGCTATGAGATTATCTTTGGGTTCCGGTCTCAACTTTTGAGAGTCCTAGACTTCCGAAGATATCAATTCGACTTCATCTTCTTTGAAGTGAGCTCGAAATTTTTTGTCAAACTGAACTAGAACCGGCCAATTGGCACTGACTGGTCTGCCGTGCCATTCGTGAACGATCGCCACGACTTCTCCTTCCATACCCTTAATCTCAAATGGTTGACTGCGATTTTCCGGGTGGTGGTAGACAACAACAGAGTTTTTAACGCAAACGCGATCGCCAACTTTCATAGATTTAAAATTAGTGTTCTCTCGGAAAAACTCTACAAAGCGTGCAAGTGCAGAACACCTGTAGGCTTTGGGGACAGTCTTTTTATCTTCCCACACAATTCGAGCGAAAACTCAAAGAAAGTTAGCGGTTTTCTGTCGGTACTTCGATCGCCAGCCGCGAACCGAGGACGGCTTTATGCCGATCGACTCTTGGTTGAACCCAGCGCCCGATCGGCATTTAAACCGAGCGGGCGGATTCTGGTGCGCCCGAATGGAGGCCCACTAATCGAGAAGCGATCGGCTTAACTGGTTCAACCAACACTCAACATCAACGGCGAGAGTTTGACCCAACTCCAGCAACTGCCGGATCGAAGACACCTCCCAGCCGCCGTCTGAGCGGGCAATATCCAAGGCAACGGGAGCGACCTTATTTTCGCCCGCCGAGGCATCTTGCCGTTGCAGCCAGCCCAAACACAGAGGCACAATTTGACTGTACAGAGAATCGAAATACAGTTCCTGAGATTTGTCCAAACACAAACCCAGACTCAGCCGAGATCCCACAGCAATCAAACGCTCGATGTAGCGGATATCAGCTTCCAACTCCAGGGGCGAGCGATCGTCCGCGCCCGCTCCTGCTTGCAGCAGCGCGTCAAGCTCGCGCCAAACCCGCCGTTCCAAAATTTGCTTAACTTCGGGAACCTTCAACCGGCTGCGGAGGTGGCCCGCTTCAGTGGCGATCGCCTCAATTTCCGCCAGCAGCGGCTCCGCGTCCCCCGTTTCCAGTTCCAGCGCCTTCGCCACCGTCAAACAGCGGTGTCCCAAAGCCACCTCAGCAGCCACCTGCAACTCTACCGGCACCGGCAGCTCGTCGCGGTGGAAAGCCATCATCACCCCGTAATTTTCCCGGTAAACCTGAGTGTAAAGCTGATCCAAGCGAGTCAAATTTTCCTGACTCAGCAACTGCACGATGCGGTGGCGTTCCTCAGCGAACAAATCCCGCAAGCTAAAAGACTGATCCCCAAACAACCGCACCATTTCCAGAATCGCGTGGGCCGCCGAAGCTTCTTGCAGAACTCCAAACAACCGCTCTTTCAGCATAGTGTAAGACCGGCGGCTGCCGAAAGGCTGAATGCAGCAGTGGAAATCCCAGCCGCCGAGGTGGAACGCAGCAAACACAAACACCTCTGTTTCCCGGGTAATTTCCGAGGTTAGCTGCAATTGACCCACAGCCAGAGTCATCGATCCCATGCGCTGAATTTGGAAATCTTGCTGTTGGGCCTGATAGCAGTAAATCCGCTGTTCGCGGGGATATTTGGCAAACAGAGAACTAATGGCGTAGTGGGCGGCCACTTGTCTGAGATTAATTTGAGCCGTCACCACCAGTTGGCGGTAAACTTCTGCGCCTGTTTTGAAACAGTCAACGTTGCTGGGTACTAGGGCCAGTTGAGCGACAAAATCCTTTTCTAGCTGCACGCCCGTAACTTCCCCCGCCAATTCCAGCGCCCGCGCCGCGTAGCGCAAAATTTGCACGCCTTCGGGGCGAGAAACTTCTTCAAAAAACCAGCCGCAGCTAGTGAACATTAACAAAGTGTGGCGCTGCATTTCCAGCAGGCGCAGGGCGTCTACCTGTTCGGCGGCGTCGAGTTCGCGAACTTGATGGCGTTCGAGGAAACTGTCAACGTTAGCGGGCGATCGATCGCGGATCGCATCAATATATTCATCTCTCGCTTTCCAGGGATCGCGAAACAGCTTGCGCCCCGCTTCCTCATAAATCGGAATCAGCCGATCGCGCAGCCAATTCAAAGTATCCCGCAAAGGCTTGCGCCACAGCAGGTGCCACCCGCCGCCGCCACCGCACCCACAATCATCTTGCCAGCGATCGACCCCGTGCGAGCAACTCCAGGCCGTCACCGGTTTGAGTTCCACTTCCCAAGTGCTGGGATTTTGACTTAAATAATGAGCATAATTCGTCACCGTCCAGCCCCGGCGGGGAAACTCTTCTGTGAAGGCGTAGGCGAGACATTTTTCGGTACTGTGTTTGTGGTGGCCGAAAGTTTCGCCGTCTGTCGCCACGGAGATTAGTTGAGCCGGTCGGTGGTCTCCCCGCACTGCTTGACCCAAGCGTCCCGCCAAGTGGTGGCTGCTGCTGAGAACGTCGTTGAAGCCCATATCCCGCGAGATCGGGCCGTCGTAGAAAAAGATATCGATGTAGGGAGTGTTCGCCGTTGGGGCTGCCGAATGCTGGCCGTGTCCGCGGCCCAAGCGGTGAGTGCTCAGCGGCGAAAGTTGGTTGGAAGCCATCAACCGCATTTCTGGCTTCAAATAGCAGCGGTACGGGCGAGTCGGATCGATTTGACCGCCGCCGACTTCGTGCCATTCGGTATCTATTTCGTGCTCTCCTTCTTGGTTCTGCCCGATTAGCGGGCGGCACCGTTCGGCTTGGGAGGGGGCTAAGACAATGAAGCGGATGCCTTCAGCGACCAAAACTTCGAGGGTGGCGTAGTCTACGGCGGTTTCTGCGAGCCACATTCCTTCGGGATGGCGATCGAATCTGGAGCGGAAATCTGCGATCCCCCAGCGAATTTGGGTGTATTTGTCTCGCTCGTTCGCCAGCGGCATGATGATGTGATTGTACACTTGGGCGATCGCGTTGCCGTGACCGTTGAGCCGCACAGAGCTTTTGCGATCGGCTTCCAGAATCCGCTGGTAAACTTCCGGATCGTAGCGTTCCAGCCAGCTCATCAAGGTCGGGCCGATGTTGAAGCTGAGATATTCGTAGTTGTTGACGATCCCCGCGACGAGGCCGCGATCGTTGAGTATGCGCGCAAAGGCGTTCGGGCGGTAGCACTCGTTGTCAATGCGTTCGTTCCAGTCGTGGGACGGAGAGGCGCTGGCTTGGCGTTCGATCGCGTCCAAGTAAGGGTTTTCCCGGGGCGGCTGGTAGAAGTGACCGTGAACCGTCACGCACACTCCTGTTGCAGTAGCGGCGCTGCTTTGGGTGGCAGGCGTTACGGTTGGCGAAGACAAAGGTAGCAGCTCGGATTGAGTTGTAGAAATCGTAACCATGCGATCGAATCCTCAAGTAGTTAATGACAATAAAACCCGCCTAATTAGTAACTGAAACCTTAGGCAGCAAGAGTTTCAGCTAGGCATCTGTTCGGGCTAAATTTGGGCAGACAAGTTTTGATACATTTGTAGTATTGCCAGCAAAGCATTCGTTCCAATATGCCAACCGTAGATCCCTGGGTTTTTCTGCCCGTGCTTTGCTGTTGAAAGACTTAAAAAAGGTAGTTTTTGCAGCTTTTTGGCACTTGCCACCCATTTCGGGTTAGTGCTTGCAGGGCTGCTGGTTGAGAGTTTGATTTACATTGCTGGATCTTAAAGTCTTATTTATTAAATAGCAAGTTTTCGCCGGAAAAATTTAATCTTTGGCGATCGACTGTGCGGCAATTGTGGGGGTAAATTTAACAGCGCAGGGCGAATCCCAACAGCCGGCAACGCTTTTGCTCAGGGGTGTGCTGCACCGCACGGCGCTGTACTGTTGCAGTCCTCCTCCTCCCGAAAGTTGATTTGGATGGTGTCGGGGGCGATCGCAGACATTGCGGAGGACAGTAGCAGGCTTATCCAGAAAATGATTATACTGCAACTGTCCGAAGTATTGGTTACACAGACAATGCAAGAGTCCTTTTCCAACTCAGCAGGCAGGCATTTACAGGATGCCCAAATTCTCTTGCAAAGCCAACGCTGGGACAACGCTGTTTACCTTGCTGCCTATGTCGTGGAATGTTCATTTAAACTACTTGTGGAGCTATACTTTAAAGATGATAAAGGTGCCGTAAAAAAGTATGGACACGACCTCCAGGAACTTGATGGAAGAGCAATGGAACGCTTGCGGGTTCTTTATCCCATTTTGGATCGGCAACTTCCTGCTTCAAGAATAGCTGGCACTGTTCTAGCCCAAGATCACCCAGAGAGGAGATACGCCAAGTCTCAGCTTTGGACTGAGGAAGAAGCAAAGTTAGCTGTTCAACGTGCCGAAGAAATTTACCGAGAAATCATCCCCAAATTAGTGCTAAATGGCTCAATTTCCAGCAAGGATATTTAACACATGACGATCGCTTTTGGTGAAACATTTGAGCGAGTAAAGGAATGTTTTAGTGAACCAAGCATTGTATCTGAACTTGTGCCTAAGCTTCAGTCTGTCACCATTATTCGTGATGTCAATGGAAAAATTAGACTTTTTCTTGATTTATCGGAAGGTCAAAAACCACAAGAAGTTAATACTACTGACCTCGCTCAGCTTCTTTCTCAAAAACTTGGCCCTTATTACGGCACTGATATCTGGTTGCCAGCCGGAGAAAATGATGCTTACAAAGCCTTAATTGATACTATCGAGAAAGAAAGAGTTTTGGCCTCGTGGGATGATGAATTAGTTCTGCCTCGCTGGTATATTCTTGAGCGTCACATTGCTAAACAGGCCTGGACAGATAAGAAGGTAGGTGAACCACCTTGGAAAGAGGAATTAGTCTATGAAAAGCGTAAGCCTGCGATCGTATCTTTTTTCTCCTTCAAAGGAGGTGTCGGACGAACCAGTACCCTCGTTGCTACTGCATTGACTTTAGCCCGTAACGGTCATCGAGTTGCCATTGTTGACCTCGATTTAGAAGCACCAGGTCTTGCTACAATTTTTTCACCCGAAAACTCCAATCATCTTGGTGTAATTGATTATTTATTGGAAAAGAAGGTTCAAGGCAAGGATTGGAAACTTCGCACCCACCTAATAAATATTAACGAGCGGACTTTGCGAGGAGATAATGGTGAAAGCCTGCAATTACTTCCGGCCGGGACTGTAGATCGAGATTACTTAGAAAAATTAGCCCGTCTTGACTTTCAGAACCTTGTCGGTGGTGAACTGCGAAGTACAATGGGAGATATGTTAAAAGAATTACAAAGTGCAGCAAAACCTTTAGATTTTATTCTGATGGATGCGCGGGCTGGTTTTCACGATATTGGTGGCTTGGCGATTGCCAATCTTTCCCATGCAGCAGTCATCTTTGGTACTCAATCACGCCAAAGTTGGGCGGGACTAACTCATGTAATACGCCATTTAGCAAGCCCTGGAGTTGATGAGCGTTTACCATTAATTCTCGTACATTCGATGGCTCCAGCATTAGGAATACCGGGCAGGGAACAAGAGTTAACAGAATTTAGAGAAAAAGCATACACCATTTTTCAAGAAAATTATTACTCGGAAAATGAAACTGTTCCTAATGGAAATGATACTGAGGAGCCATTTACTCCTTTTGTTGTACCGTATCAGGAGAGCCTGCGAGGGGACATTGCTCTATTTGCTCGAAACGAAACCCCAGAAGAATCCGATAGACTGTCAGAACTCGTCAGGATTATGACTAATCATCCTTATCCGGATATTGCAGAAAAGTTATGCGGATTTTTCGGTCGTGATTTTAAGACAGATTGATTGAAACTATGAGTGAACTTAATAAACAAAAACTGCTGGAATTAATAATTGAAATCGCCCCCGGAAGGGCGACTGCTGAACGCGAAAGTGATAACGAGGAGACGTTCTTAAAAAATTTCTTGCCGCTCCCAGATTATCGGCTTGCTTTAGAACCAGACATCTTGTTAATACTAGGAGGACGCGGGGTAGGAAAAACAGAATTATTCCGTTTACTAGCCATCCCTTCAGGAAGGGAAGCTTTGGTTGAAAGTTTGGTAATCAGAGCATTACCTGCTTTGAGCAAAACCACATGGATAGCGGGCTTTGGGCGGACTCGCCAAGCAGAAAAGCGATTTCCAGCACCAGACATTGTTGAGCGCCAAATGCAAGGAGCTACAAACATTGAATGGCCTAGCTTCTGGATCGGTTTAATGTTAGGTGTCATCCTAGAGCAAGAAGAATTTAAGCTCAAAGAGTTTCTTCTTGAAGAAATAGAGCCGGAAATCGTTAAGGTTCTTAAAGGAAAATTATCTCTCTTGTCAAAATGGCTGCCCCTAGTGAATAACAATGTTGAGAAATTAAATTATGTCTTAGACAAATTAGATGAAAAACTCATTGAAATAGATGATTGGTTGTTTGTCACTTATGACGAATTGGATCGGATAGTTCCTTCCTATGTCGCCTTAGCAAGCCCAATTCGTGAACTTTTGGCTTTGTGGCTCGATCGATGGCGGCGTTGGGAAAGAATACGCCCCAAAATATTTTTGCGTACCGATCTATTTCGAGATGAATTTTTGAGTTTTCCTGATGCTTCCAAACTGCAAGCCCATCAGATTCGGTTGGAATGGGAACATTCCCGGCTTTACCAACTCTTGGTTAAGCGTCTAGCTAACTCGGGTACTGAAATGACAGAATATTTGCAAAACATCCCACAGTTGATTATTGAAAACAAACCTAGCTTGGGATTGACTGCAACATCAAACGAGAAACTGTTTGAAGAACTGATCGAAAAGATGATTGGCAAGTATATGGGGGCTAACGCTAAAAAAGGAATTACCTATCGTTGGATTCCTAATCACCTTCAGGATGCTGGCGGTCGAATTGCGCCACGTTCTTTTCTGAAGTTATTTGCATTAGCAGCAGACCGTAGAATAAAAGGACAAGTTGAACATAACCTCTCTGGAACAGCAATTTTGCAACCCTCTGACTTACAGGGGGCTTTAATGGATACTTCAGATGATAGAATTAGGGAATTACAAGAGGAGTACCCCTGGTTAGAATCTCTTAAGACGAGCTTAGTAGGTCTGACAGCTCCCATGCCCAAGGACACATTTTTAGATGCGGTAAAATCTACCACATGGAGTCCTGAAAAACAACCACCTGTCACTAACCCTGAAGGCATCTTGCAATATTTACTTCAACTTGGGATTGTAGAAAATCGTTCGGATGGACGTATTAATATGCCTGAAATCTATTTGTATGGGTTTAAAGTTAAACGGAAAGGAGGGGTTAAACGTCCAAAGTAATATTAACGATATGTTGTAAGCTATATCTGACCTTACTTTTGAGGAGCAGTCTTTGAGTGCTGAAATTATTACCAAAAGAAGGATTGAATTAAACAGGGGGAATTTCAACAGCAGGCAACGCTTTTGTTGAGGGGTGTGTGGCATCGCCTTGATGTGTTGTGTCGGTGCAAAATCTTTTGTAGAGTTTTTTTGGGTTAAAAATGCGCCTTCAACCGCCTCTAGTAACTTATCGAAGCCAACAGATAGCCTTGATGCGATCGCGTGCATTGAGATTTTGGACTCTTACCTCAACTCGAGGCAGACTTGTGAAACAGCCTGGATGCAATACCCTTCAAAATGTGTCCGATCAGCTTCGGCCCCGGCAGAAAAACAATCCCTAGCTGCTGCATCAATCCAAGTGCATCGCCTTGTCCCCAATGCTCCACAATTTTACCGTCTTCTACGCGGTCGATGTGCATAATTGACAGCTTGATTTGTTTGCCAGTCGGCGGCAGACTCTGAAACTCTCCCAGATGCGTCGCCGTAAATATCCCACAAGTGATAACTCTATCTCCTGCCACAATCACTTCATCAAAGGCGTGTTCCCCGTTGGCAAAGGCAAGATAAAACGCCATCCCAAATCGCTTGAAGCCTTCACTATCTAAAGACTCAGGAACACCAGCCAGATGAGCGACAAAATTTGGAGCAAGCAGCTTTAAAGCTCGCTCCATCTGGCGCTCGTCAAATGCTTTGTAGAAATCCAGAACCGTAGCTTTGTTTTGTTCGGTTAACATTGACAGCTTCGTTTTGACCAAAATTGTAACCGATCGATCGCGCACAAAGACCTAATTGCGGCTAAACGATCGATCGCACGACACCGCCATCCACACGCAAAGCCGCCCCGTTAATAGCAGAGGCTACTGGGCTGGCAACAAACGCCACCAGTGCAGCCACCTCCGAAGTCTCAGCAAAACGCTGGATCAGCGACGAAGGGCGAGTCTTTTCAAAGAACTCTTTCTCCACCTGTTCAGGAGTCACATTTTGGTCTTTTGCCAATCCTTTAATAAAATCTTCTACTCCTTCGGAGCGCGTCGGCCCCGGCAGCACAGAATTAACAGTTACATTGCTGCCAACAGTCATCTGGGCCAAACCTCGCGCGAGGGAAAGTTGCGCCGTTTTCGTGACTCCGTAGTGAATCATTTCTGCTGGAATATTGAGTGCCGATTCGCTGGAAATAAAAATAATCCGCCCCCAATTTTTGGTCAGCATTAATGGCAGATACTTTCTCGAAAGTCTCACTCCGCTGATGACGTTGGTTTCCAAAAAATTCATCCACTCGTCATCATCAATCGCCTCAAAGGCTTTCGCTCCGTAAATTCCCAGATTGTTGACCAAAATGTCTACCTCTGGAACTCGATCGAATAATTCGCGGGCTCCGCTGGCAGTTCCCAAATCCGCAGCCACGCCTTGCAGCTTGGCATTGGGAGCAATTTCTTTGATTTGGTCGATCGCCCTTTTCACCCGTTCTTCCGTCCGTCCGTTCACAATAACCGTCGCACCTTCTCGGGCGAGTTCTGCGGCAATGGCCAAGCCTATTCCGGCTGTTGAACCGCTGACTAAGGCAATTTTATCCGATAGTTTTAGTTCCATTCTTGTCATCCTCCAAAATGAGTATTTTTGATGCGCTTGACGAGATTTGTTTAACTATAAATTACCCAAAAATTCTTAATGTAGGCTGCGCACTTCGCAGCGAGCGAGGCTATGCAAAATCTCTATCTAAATGTAGCGCATGGATTACCGAGCGCACCTTCAACTTTGGTATTCACCTAGAACTATCGCTTGATTTTTTCCAGGCCCAGCCCGCTACAATACCAATGCTTGACATTAGGGTTTCTATCCAGTGCAAGTGAGCCGGTACAGTCCACGACACAGAGCTTTTGCTCGCGTACCACATCACGTTGACTGTCAGGATTAGAACCATTCCGATGATTAGCAGCCACAGGCTAAAACTTGGTCTAGGTATTGGAAAAATGGATAACATCCAGACGATCGCAGGAACAATTATAAATGTTGCAAGTCCCGGGATCGGACTGATGTTAATCAGCGGTGTTAGTGCAAAAATTAGCCATATTGTTAAAGCTACCAGTTTTAATCGGCGATCGGAAAGACTCAACTCAAACGCTGTCATCCCAGCGATTGCTGAGGGCATTACTAACCAGGCAGATATATCTTGCGTTGCCGATCGCATGGCAGTAACCCAACACAATGGCATTAACATAAAAGCTAAGGAAATTCCTATGCTACCCCGATTTTTTTCAGAGACAGCATACCTATAAAATAAGGAGCCGACTAAAGTACCGCAACTATTTGAGAGGATATCGTAAAAATTAGTGTTTCGCTCTATCAGTGAAAGTTGTGCTATCTCAATTGCAGAACTCAATAAAGCTCCATAAAAAACAATCCAAATATGGGGAAGTCGAAAAGTGTGATGCAGTACAACTCCCAATGGAAAGAACAAGAGAACATTCTGACAGAAATCAACAGCGGAAAAATAAGAACTCCAACCATGTGTAGCGACAAACCAATGAAATCGAAAAGGATTGAGTGCCAGAAGAACGAGAACTAGAGATATGTAGGCAACAGTCAACCAGTTCCTGTCTTGTAACCTGCGATTCATCATTAGACATTTCCTATCATGCAAACTTGTTTTGCATTAGCGCCAAGTGTCTAATACAAAAACCTCAGGTCGATTGTAACCGGGATCGTTGGGCCTGTGCATTGCTACACCTGTACTTTCAGTGCGAAAAAGGCGATCGACCATCATAGCATAAGCGAGATCGTGGCTCGCATTCACTCCAGCCCTGAGACGCAACATTTTTTGACTCGCCCCAAACGCTTCACAGACATCAAGCAACCGTTCAAACAGTTCGCCTGCTTGCACTCCCGATCGCACAGCCCCAAACTTGACATAGCATACATCACTACCAGCTTCGCTACCCGCACCGCAATGACAAACAGCAAATCCAGCCAAACCTTTGTCATCCCAAAGCAACACCGTATCGCCCAAGTTTTGATCCTCAACTGCCAAAATCTCCCGCGATAAATCTAGCCCTGGATAA
Organism: Microcoleus sp. ARI1-B5; assembly: GCF_036705795.1. Lineage (NCBI taxonomy): Bacteria > Bacillati > Cyanobacteriota > Cyanophyceae > Oscillatoriales > Microcoleaceae > Microcoleus > Microcoleus sp. ARI1-B5. Next base: position 36,233 of record NZ_JAUBVK010000009.1, on the reverse strand, counting down.
ATAGCATCCGTAAGTGCGTAACATTCTTTGAGACAGTGCGATCGCTCTTCTGGATTCTGTTCAGAATATTTGATTGTTGGAAAATCCAGCTCGACTGACTGAATGGATTTTACCATAATAAAAGTCAGAAAACGCGGGTAAAATCCGAAGTTTTGATAAAGCCCGTGGTGTTTCGGACTGTTCGGAAAAGTAAATAAACCTGCCTGTCGAATCCCCCAGTCAGAAAAACGGTCGATCGCACATTCAATCAGACATTTTGCCACACCTTGACCCCAAAAATCAGGATGAACGCTGAGCGGCCCAAAAAAACCGACACTGCCCCAACAAACTGCTATATTCGAGCCAACTAACTTGCCATCAACCTCTGCTGCAAAAGCCGCTGTCGGATCGACGAGCGATCGCGTTTGAACATAGTTCGCATCACCACAAAAATCTGCGGGTTCAGGCAATCCAATAAAAGTACCAAAGGCAACTCGAAAAATATGTTCAGCCGTCGATAACTCATTTTCTCGAAGCAGTCGAATAGAGATGTTCATTGGAGGAGATACCCGTTAAAAATATAAAAATTACCAACAATTAATATCTCCGAATTCTTAAATAATTCGGAGATACTTGCCGCACGAGTGGCGTAATTAATTTTAGTTGTCTGCTGGCGCCTCTCGTAATTTAAGCGATCGCCTCAGCAGGTGCAGCTACAAAGTTCTTCAGCAAGTCCGGCTGTTGAGTGAATGCCAAATATTTGGCGGTCATTTCTGGTGTCAGGAACTCTAACATCAAATGGTTTTCTACCCAGAACTCAATCACATCAAAGAAAGATTCGCGATCGCAGCGCACGACTCGCCAGCCTTCGCGCACTGCAATCTGTTCAATGTCAGTTTGACTGCTAGGGACGGACACGGCTGCATGGGTTGCTGTAAATTGAGACGCCTGCGGATTCTGCTGGAAACCGCACCCATCCTGTCCGGAGCCGGGAAAGAGTTCAGTTCCTGAAGGATAGACTTCAATGGCTGTACCGTGTTCATCCATTGCTATGACCATGTAACTGCCGGGATGAGGTGGAAAAGGCACCACTTGACCTTTGAAAATTTCTGCCAGGACTTGGGCGACGTGCTGGGGTTTTTGAGCGGAAATAGAAATGTGATGGATCATAAAACCTCTCTTGAGATGTGTGGTTGTGAATTGAATCGGAGTGCGATCGCAGAACCTGAATTTCCACCAGGATAGGAAGCGCAGCTCCGATCGATCTTTTAGATGCTTGTTATTTTTTATCGATTCTTGCGGTGTTCGAGCATCATTTTTGGTGTGATAAGCTGTTTTGCATTTAAATCGTCTGTCGAGAAATAATCAAACAATGAGTGGGGTGGGCCGGCTCGCCTGCCCCGAATATACAATTTAAATGTGCAACAGCTTAATAACTGAGATTCCCTCCCACTGCGTTGCAAAACTGGTCAAGTGCGGTGGACTGGGAAACAGGCTCACACACTCGATGGGCGATCGAGCAATTGACGGTTGATGATGCTGCATGGCACATTTACCGTTCAGGACTATTCCAATTATATGCGACTGCAAGACGGTTCCTTTCGTCCGCCCTCACCGTGGTGTGCAAGTGCACTTAAGCCCTGCACAGCCTATTTTCAGCCAACCTTCTCCACCGTAAATCCAATTTCTTGACCGTATGATAGCTCTAGAGTGTGACCGTCCGGGTCGCGCAAAAAAGCCCAATAGCCGATCGGATACCCCGAATCTTTTGGTTCATCAAGCAGTACAGCTTCTTGACGAGCCAAATCGCACAGAGAATCCATATATTCCCGACTTTTGCAGCCAACTCCCAGATGCGCCAAGGGAGACAAAACCGGACGTACAGAATCTTTTTGAATTAGCACAATTACAAAAGGACGAGTTTTATCAGAAAGCCACACTACAGCAACACCAGCTTCTGCATCAATGCGGCGGTGAACGACTTGCATTGCAGCATACTTCGAGTAAAATTCAATACTTTTATCAACATCGGAAACGGGCAGGGCGATGTGAGTTAAACCGATATCAATCATTTGTTATTTTCCTCCTTTTTCTGTGATAAGGTTTGATCGTTCGGACTTCAGTCCTCTGAAAAAGCGGACTGAAGTCCGCACTACAAACTAATCGATAGACTGCGAATAAAGGTTAGATCGTTCGGACTTCAGTCCTTCGATTATAATGAAACAACTTCGTAATGTTCTACTGTTGGAAATGGCTCGTAGAAGTGATGCAATAAGGAACGCCACTTTTGATAATCTGGGGATTCTCGAAATCCAACGGTATGGTCTTCCAAACTTTGCCACCGCACCAGCAGAATATAACGATTTGTGGTTTCTATACAGCGTTGCAGCTCGTGCGAGATATACCCCGGCATAGAAGAGATAATAGGTGAAGCTGTTTTGAAAGCGCTTTCAAACTCAGCAGCCATATTAGCTTTAACATCAAGAATTGCCACTTCTAATATCATAATTTTTATCAGATGCTCTCCACTTGGCCGCTTTAAGATCCATGTCTTTAATAAACCCAGCTTTTCCGTCCATGTACCCCTGAATATTATCAGAGTATTTGTTTGCGAGTTCTTGTTTTAGTTCGCTGTATTGCTGGGCGTCTTCAGGATGGTAAATCATATAATCTCGAAACGCTAAGTGGCGTTCTATCTGCGCTGAGTTCACTTCAAACGTGTGAATGTGGTGTGTTCTAATCCCTGCTTCGTTACCCTTGCGAAAAAAACGACGACCCGATATCCCAAACTCACCCATTGCTTCATAACCTAAAGCCTCAAGTGCTGAACTCTGTGCATCAATTTTCATAATATCTTTAACCTCAACTAGCATATCGATAATCGGCTTTGCATGAATTTGTGGAATAGCCGTGCTACCGATGTGATGTATCGCCACCACATTTTCGCTAAGTGCAAGTGCAATCAGTTTCGACTCAGTTTCAAAGGCATCTCGCCAACGTGGATCGTGGGGGACGACTTCTACCTTAACAAAATCTAGTTTTTTTGACATGGTTGATAATTATTTGCTACTGTTGTGCTTTCAAATTGGTTTGCGATCGCATTTAACCGACACTGATTCGATCATTACTCATGTACGGGCTGCGCGCAAAGCTCTTAAACATACGGACAACGGGGAGAAACTGACTGTTTGGGAGAGGAATTTCAAACCGATCGATCGCCCGATAGCCAAATTTTGTGTAAAATGGCTCTCCCGCCAGCGTTGCGATCGTCTCAACGTCCTTAAATCCAGCACGCTCAGCAGCCTGTTCGCACGATCGCATAATCTGACTGCCAATTCCTTGACGCGCCCGTGCTGGATCGACAAAGAATGCCCGAATCTTTGCTGAGTCGGTGTCTGGGTTGAGCAGGCTGTCTTCTTGATTATTTTTGCCTGAATCACCTCCATAAAGCGTTTTTCGCTTGCTCCACCCACCGCAACCGACAATTTGGTTATTGTGTTCAGCAACAAAGTATGTTTGGTCTTGAATCAGTTGGCTGTCAACCCCAAAGACTGTGCCGATTGCGCCTTCAATTTGCTCTGAAGTGTAGTATTTTGCTTGCAAAGCTCTAGCAGAATCGGAAATTAAAGTTGTCAGCTTAGGAATGTCTTCTAAGCAAGCTAATCGAATACAAAAATCCATTTCATATGGTGTCCGGTCAACTATCCGCAATCTGTAACGGTTTGATCGTTCGGACTTTAGTCCTCTGATTTATGCGGACTAAAGTCCGAACGATCAAACCTCGTTTATTATGGTCTTGGCTGCGGAGATGATATTATTAGGTGAGACTCGTGCAATATTTGAGTTTGAATCATCTTCAAGCTTCGATCGCCCGAATCGATTCCAACTCCCGTAAAACAGGCAACCCAGAGGACACAAGTTCTGGCGGAACCTGATGGGTTTCCAGGTATTTGCCGTCATGAATTAGCTGCACAGCGTTCATCCGGTGAGGGCGGGTGTAATAGCGGTGGGTTGGTTCCGTCTTTTGCCGTTCTTGCAAGCTGTCGTTAGCAATCTTTTTGCGCAGTTTGACGATCGCATCCATAATCGCTTTGGGCAGCGGCGGACATCCAGGTAAATAAACATCCACCGGAATTAGTTTGTCCACACCCCTCACCGCCGTAGGAGAATCGGCACTAAACATTCCGCCCGTAATCGTGCAAGCGCCCATAGCAATTACGTATTTGGGCTCCGGCATTTGTTCGTAAAGCCGCACCAAAACCGGAGCGTACTTCATCGTAATTGTGCCTGCGGTAATCATCAAATCTGCCTGTCGGGGAGACATCCGGGGAAAGACACCCAATCGATCCAAATCGAAGCCTTAAGCGAGCATGGCGCTAAACTCAATGAAGCAGCAAGCAGTGCCAAACATCAGCGGATATATGCTGGACATTTTTGCCCAATTGAAAAGGTCATCGACAGTTGTGAAAATTACGTTTTCCGATAGCTGTTGCGTAACTTCGGGATAAGCGGCCGGATTGGCGATCGACAAATCTTCTGAAGCAATATCTCGTGTCATGTCAGGTGAATTCATGTTGACAAAACTCCTCGAACGATATAGCTGTTGGTTGTTCGTTGACACTCTAATTCTGGCATCGAATTTTAGATCCCGCCACTAACTGTCAGATATCTTGATACTCGGGCACTCTCTCATCTTCAGAACAGGCAATTTATCTTTGTAGCAGCTTAGTTCTGGGCTGAGTAATTTTCAAATTATCGCGAAAGCTTTTCAATTTTATTAAGTATCTTCGCCAACTTCTGACCAAAAAACGTGAGTGAGTGCGATCGCCAATAGCCTTAAACCAGCATCCAATTTCTTTCTCCCTCCCCTTTGCTGCACTTGATGGCAGGCTATGATTGACGGTTGGGAGCTTTTCAGAATCTAAATGCTAAACACAACCAACATAATTTCCAGCCTGCTGCTATTTATCCCAGTTTCGATCGCCGGACACTTTCTCGGCTGGGAATCCTCCACAATCTTCATCACCTCCGCCCTAGCCATCGTCCCTTTAGCAGCCTGGATGGGTACGGCCACCGAAGAAATCGCCGTTGTCCTCGGCGCCAACTTGGGGGGTTTGCTGAATGCTACCTTCGGAAATGCCACGGAATTGATTATCGGCATCGTCGCCCTCAACGCCGGATTAATAGATGTTGTCAAGGCCAGCATCACCGGTTCAATTATCAGCAACCTACTGCTGGTGATGGGATTTGCGATGTTGCTAGGCGGCTTGCGCTACAAAGAACAAGAATTTCAGCCGACAGTCGCGCGGTTGAATGCTTCCGCGATGAACTTAGCTGTGATTGCCATTTTGGTGCCGACGGCGGTTCATGTCACCTCTATGGGCATCCCTTCAGAAACTATGCAGAATCTCTCTAGCGCTGTTGCTATAGTCCTGATTGTTGTCTACGTGCTGACTCTGCTGTTTTCGATGAAAACCCACAGTTATCTTTACGATGTAGGGGTGGCAGATGTCGAAGGTCTCGAAGAATTAGCCGAAAGTAACTTAGCACCAGACAGTCCCGACCACAAGGTGAATCTACCGCTGTGGATTGGGGTGCTGTTGGCCTGTACCGTCATGGTGGCGATCGAGTCAGAACTCCTGGTTGGTACTCTAGAAGAAGCGACGGCGCGTTTGGGGCTGACATCGCTGTTTACCGGGGTGATTTTAGTGCCGATTATTGGCAATGCGGCCGAACACACGACGGCGGTGACAGTGGCGATGAAAAATAAAATGGATTTGTCGGTTTCTGTTGCTATGGGTTCGAGTTTGCAAATTGCTTTGTTTGTTGCCCCGGTGTTGGTTTTGGTGGGTTTTATCGTGGGCAAACCGATGGACTTGAACTTCAACCCGTTTGACCTGGTAGCGGTTACGGTGTCGGTGCTGATTGCGAATTCTATCAGTTCTGATGGCAAGTCTAACTGGCTCGAAGGTACTTTGCTGTTGGCTGCTTATACGGTTTTGGCCCTGGCGTTCTTCTTTCATCCGGTAATGGAGGGACTTGTTTAAAAGGCTAGAGAAGGAAGAGTTGACAGTTGACAGTTGACAGTTGACAGTTGACAGTTGACAGTTGACAGTTGACAGTTGTCAGAGGGAAGAGGGAAGAGGGAAGAAAGAAGAAGGAAGGAAGAGCGAAAAGGCATTAGGCAGATTTTTGTCCCCCACTCTCCCCATCTCCCACTCTCCTCATCTCCCACTCTCTGCCTCTCCCCATCTCCCACTCTTCCCCTCTCCCCCTCTCTTTTATTTCTTCCTTAGGGAGTGGTCGCGGCGATCGTACAATGGAAATGTGGCTGCGTGGGTAATGATTAGTTTTGATTTTTTTGTGAATTATCTGCTGTCATCAGGGGTTATTGACCTCGATCGGCTGTGACCAACAAAAGAACCTTTGCCCTCAGCCCGATCGCTCGATCGGAGCGCCACAGGTTAGACAAAAAGACGAAATGCGGAAAAGGAGCTAGAGTTTAGTCCGCTTGACTTTAGCGACGCGAAGGAGTTAAATCAAGAGTGCTCATCAGTCTTGTACTAGGTGTGATACGATCGTCGTAAGTTGAAAATTGAGTTTAACTAGACAACGTAAAAACTTAACTGGATTGTTGAGTACGTAGTGACACCGATAGGTGTGGCCGTCTAGGAAAACTCGCCTTTTAACAAAAACCTCACTAGATCGAGACGATCGATCGAGTACGGTAGGGCATACCGGAATTTACGCTTGAGGAGAAGACACCTCTAAAGCGCCTGGAGCAATCCAGTTGCAAGCAAGTGACTTCGCCCAAGCAAGAATCTCAGTTACCAAGAGTGCTGAGAGTGCCAAAGTAAAACTTGATAGAGCAACCTCAATCAGGGTTATGTGGCTTCGTGAGTTATTGCCTCAATCCCAAATGCCCGAATCCCTCCGATCCAGCCAACTCTGGCAAATCCGCGTGTATCCACTGCGGGTCTGAACTTTTGTTGCAAGGTAGATATCGGCTAGTCGCGCCTCTCGGAGGCGGCGGCTTTGGCAGAACATTTGAAGTAGATGACAACGGCGCTCGAAGAGTGCTCAAAGTCTTGCTCAAAGAACATCCCAAAGCTGTAGAACTGTTTAAGCAAGAAGCCGACGTGTTGGTCAGGCTGAGACATCCAGGTATTCCAAAAGTCGATCGCGACGGTTATTTTACATTTACGCCAGCTCAGAGCACAGAGTCTTTTCACTGTCTGGTGATGGAGAAAATTGCTGGGGCAAATTTGCAAGACTGGCTGAAACATCGGGGCCGCCCGATCAGTCAAGAACAAGCTCTGAACTGGCTCAAACAACTGTCGGAAATTTTAGACCAAGTTCACCGACTCAACTATTTTCATCGGGATATCAAGCCGCACAATATTATGTGCAAGCCGAACGGGCAGTTAGTGCTCATTGACTTCGGGACTGCTCGGGAAGTGTCGGCGACTTATTTCGCTAAGGTGGGCCAGGGGCAAAATGTGACTGGTATTGTTTCTCCTGGCTACACGCCGCCGGAACAAACTAATGGCAAGGCTGTGCCGCAGTCGGATTTTTTTGCTCTGGGGCGCACTTTTGTGTATTTGCTGACTGGGAAGCCACCGACGGCGTTTCCAGAGAACCCGCGCACGGGCAGATTAATGTGGCGCAAAGGAGCTCCTCAGGTTTCCGACCCCTTGGCCAATGTAATCGATTACCTGATGGCGCCTTTTCCGGGAAATCGACCTCAAAGTCCGCAGATGGTTTTGCAGTGCTTGGAGGAAATTAATCTCGACGGCGGGGAAACTCAGTTGCCGACTCAGTTACCGACGACGGGACCAACTAAACTTCGCGCAACTTCCGGGGCGCCGGAGGCGAAGAAGCAGACTTCTGTAAACCGCCTCAGACCTCTGAATTCGGGATTGAACAAGACCGAGAAAGATGTTTTTGATTGGAAAAAGAAGTTGCTGGCGGGCGCTGCTGTTTTGATGCTGGGTATTGGCGCGTCTCAAATTTACGGTTCGGTGCGTTACGGGGTGTTTCCGGCCAACCCGGTGTGGCTGCTTTCTAGTTGGCCTAGCAGTCAGTTTTTGCAAAAAAGTTTGGATAATGTCGAGAGTGTAAATGCGATCGCCCTGTCGCCTAACGGTCAAACTTTGGTGAGCGCAAGCTTGGGGACGATTAGAATTTGGAATGTGAAGACGGGAGATCTGCTGGTGCGGCCTCTCAAGTCGGTGCATTCTCAAAAATCGGTCAACACGCTGGCGGTGAGCCCGGACGGCTCGATTTTGGCCAGCGGGGGCGGCGACAATAATGTGATTCTCTGGGATTTGAAGAGGGGGCGACGGATGCGGACGATTCCCGCTCACAAAGCCCCCGTCAACGCGATCGCTTTTAGCAGGGACGGTCAAACTCTCGCTAGCGGCAGCGATGACAAAACTATTCGCTTGTGGAATGTCAGAACCGGCAGCAGGTTGCGGACTTTGAGCGGCCACGCCGGAGGAGTAAACGCGATCGCTTTGAGCCGGGACGGTAACACTCTCGCTAGCGGCAGCGATGACAAGACGGTGCGTTTGTGGAATCTCGATACCGGAGAAGTCAGAAGAATTATCACAGGTCACCCGGGCCAGGTTAATGCTGTGGCTTTTAGCCCGAACGGGCAAATTGTGGCTAGTGCTAGCACCGACAATACGATCCGTTTGTCGAACGTGCAAGACGGGAAGCGCACCCGCACTTTTAAAGGGCATTCGGGCTCGGTGAGGACGATCGCCTTTAGCCAGGACAACCGCACTTTGATCGGCGGAGGCGGAGATATTATAGTGTGGGATTTGAAGACGGGAAAAGAAAGAAGCACTCTTTCTGGTCACAGTCAGTTTGTGAATTCTGTTGCTATTGCCAGAGATAGCAAGACTTTGGTGAGCGGCAGTCCCGATCGCACTATTAAGATTTGGCGAATGCCATAGCCAGTTGACAGTTGATAGTTGACCTGGGACAGTTGATAGTTGACCTGGGACAGTTGATCGAAGGAAGAAGAAAGAGGGAAGAAGTAACAATTCCCAATTCCCAATTCCCAATTCCCAATTCCCAATTCCCAATTCCCAATTACCAATTCCCAATTCCCAATTCCCAATTCCCAATTCCCAATTCCCAATTACAAAATAATCAAGAGATTGTGCAAATGGATTTGGTATTATCCTAAAATTCCTCGCCCGTTTTTGGCAAATTCATCCACAGTTTGCTGGGACAATTCGTGAACGGCCATCGCTTGCAATACGTCTAAAGGCAATGTCAAATGATGGGCGCCGGCTAATAAAGTCTTTACTGCTTCTTCTGGCGATTTAATGCTGGCTGCCAAAATCTCTGTATTCGTTCTCTGCAATACGTTGGCCATATCCCGTACTAAGGCAAAACCGTCTCCGAGGAGTCTGGTGGCGCGATTCACGTAGGCGATCGCATATTTTGCCCCGGCTTCTGCTGAGACAACGGCCTGGGCGGCGCTGTATATAGCTGTCACCGCACAAGGAATTTCCCCCGACAAATGCGCTACTGTTTGGAAGCCCGCAGCCGTTGCTGGAACTTTCAAAACTGTTTGTCGCCCGATCGACTCAAAAGCGGCTTTTCCTTCTGCTACCATGCCATCAAAATCTGATGCCATTAGCTGATAGTACACTTCCCCAGGAATCAGTTGTGCCAGTTGTTTGAGTGTCTCCTTGGGAGATAGCTCGCTTTTTGCCAAAAGTGTGGGATTAGTAGTAATTCCCGCTATCCACCCGAACTTGCTCGCCCGTGTGGCTTCCGCTACAATTGCAGTATCAACATAAATCGCCATCGGCTCTACACCTTCAGTTTCTTAATATTTTCCAGACGCTTGCTTTCAGCTTGAGAGCGATCGCAGTCAAATTAATTGTTAAGCTTTAACAATATCAGAATCTCGGAAATATTACTGTTAAGTAAATATAACAATTCAGTGATGTGCATCACTGGCAGTGTGTGAGTTAGAAATGTGTAATATCGTGCCTGCGGTCACGAGCGCAATGAAATTAGTTTGTAGGCAGGACTCGCATTCCTCACTCACAACCGGATCGCGGTTATTTTATCGGAAAATACGAGGTATTAATTCAACAGGACTTACCCAAAAAGAATGGGTTTCTGAGGGAAAGTGCATAAATGCTGTTGAAGAGATCTTATAACCGAATTCAAAACTTTCAAGTTTTTTGGTAACTGCGATTCTCTGGTACAGAAAATTTTACTTTCCAAATCCCGGATACAGATCGCTTGTATTTGTAGTTATGGTTATGTATCTAATCACTCAAAGGAGGTGACTCAGAAATGACCGAAAAAGAAAATCAGCACCCACAAATCAGCTTTGAGGCGTCTTCTGAACCAGCCCAATCGGAAAAAGCAGCAGCAACCGCTGACGAATTCTCGGCAAATGTTCAGTCTGAAAATGCGTTTCAACTTATTCAAAATATCCAACAAGACACTTTAAAGGCTGTAGAACGTTTCTTGATGGTGAGCATAGATTGGAAGCTGTCAGAAATTTCTAAACGCAAGTAAGTTATGGAGTGCTACCGCAACGGGGAAGTTATGAGTTGTGATTTTCGTTGGCTATTTTGTTTAAGTCCAAACTCACAACTCTTGGACTTACATAATTTTATATTATTTATAAAAAAAGCGTTTGTAGTGAGGACTTTAGTCCTCTTTTTAATAACTAAAATCTTAAGCTGAGCGCTCATAACTTTTATTTTATTCTTTAATTCGGTTCCCAAAAAGTCGGTTTCGGACGGGTGGCGCGCACTTCCCAAAGCGCTTTGAGGACTGCAAAAAATTCGCGAAAACTGTAGCGTATCGTGCTAGATTGGCGAAATTTACCTTAATTTGGGGTTCCCAAACCGATCGCCTGTAGGCCCTGTAGATAGGCCTCTCGGTGCTTCGGAAAGCACCTGACAAATATAGCAACCTTCTTGGCTTTTAGGACTACCGATAACCTCATGAATAGAACCCGAGACCCCTCTACCCTAAACGGTTTGATTCCCATATGTAACTGTCAACTGTCAAGCGGTCAACTGTCAACTGCTATATAATGTGGAATTAACTGGGTTATCCTAGAGCTTATGTCGATCGAGAGGTTTTGAGGGTGAGTCGAATTGTTTTCACTACAATTGGTTCTTTGGGCGACCTCCATCCTAAAATTGCGATCGCCCTGGAATTGCGAAAACGCGGTCATGATGTGGTGTTTGCAACCCACAAGGAATATCAAGCCAAAATTGCAGCCTTGGGATTCGAGTTTCACCGGATGCGGCCTGACAATAGCGCTCTCGACGATCCTCAAGAGATGGCGCGGATGATGGATTTACAAACAGGCTCGGAATATATCGTGCGAAAGTGGGTTTGTCCGAGTTTGCGCGAGACTTATGGGGACTTGATGAATTGCGCTAAAGATGCAGATTTGATTTTTGCAGGCGAAGGTGTGGTGGCGGCTCGATTAGTTGCAGAAAAATTGGGGATTCGATGGGCGTCAAGTGCGATGGCGCCGATCTCGTTTTTCTCTGTTTGTGACCCGCCGGTGTTACCTATATTTCCAATTTTAGCTAAGCTGCGGGGGTTGGGATCGATCGCCAATCAAGCAGTTATTAACTTGGCCAAATTGGTCAGCAAGTCTTGGGGCGAATCGGTTCATCAATTCCGACAGGAACTTGGATTACCTCCTTTAAAAGGCAATCCCTTTATTGATGACAAGTTTTCACCCTATCTCGTACTGGCCCTGTTTCCTTCTGTTTTGGCAAAACCCCAACCGGATTGGCCGCCCAATACAGTTGTTACAGGCTCCACTTTTTACGACGGAAGTGACGGTGGAACGGAACTAGAACCAAAAGTTAAGCAATTTTTGGATGCAGGGGAACCGCCAATTGTTTTTACTCTGGGTTCGGCCGCAGTGATGGCTCCGGGTAACTTTTATCAGGAAAGTATTCAAGCGGCTAAGCTGTTAAACCGTCGGGCAGTTTTGTTGATTGGTAAAAATGCGCCTCCGGAAAATCTTTCAGAAGATATTCTGGCTGTTAGCTATGTTCCATATTCTCATATTTTTTCTCGCGCTGGGGCGATCGTCCATCAGGGAGGGATTGGCACGACAGCTCAAGCGCTGCGGGCCGGCCGCCCAACTCTCGTAATGCCCTACAGTCACGACCAACCGGACAATGCAGCGCGAGTGGAACGGTTGGGAACGTCGCGGACTGTGGCGCGCAAAAGTTACACGGCTTTGCGGGCTGCGCGAGAGTTGAGCGAGTTGTTGGACAATCCTGGATACGCAGAAAAAGCGGCAGAATTGGGACGAATTGTTGGGGCACAAAATGGTGTTTTTGTTGCCTGCGATGAGATTGAAAAACTGCTTGGTTATACTGTTATTTAGGTGTAAAATTATTTGGGAATAATTTTAGTTTTTGTTTTAGTGCTGTCCCCAGATCGGGGTATGTTGTTGCGCTTGGGCGCTCTTTCTTTATATATAAAAGATCGCCCAAGCGCAACAACGTACTTACAACAATCTTATCTAATGCTTTTTACAAAAATTAGATGCTCCTTTTAAGCCCATGTCGGAATGTCGGACTATTTAATATTTTCCGAACCAACGGCTTCGGAAATCGAATTAAATCCTTTTTCTTCCAACTTTTGCAGCAAGCCTTCCAAAATTCGGCGCACCATCCAAGGCCCTTCGTAAACCCAACCGGTATAAACTTGAATTAAACTCGCGCCGGCGGCGATTTTTTCCCAAGCATCTTCGGCGGTGAAAATGCCGCCTACTCCAATGATTGGTAATTCGCCTTTTGTATGTTGCCAGATAAATCGGATAATTTCTGTCGATCGCTCTCGCACTGGGGCCCCGCTAATTCCGCCCGCTTCTTCGGCGATGGGTTTCCCGGTTTCTGGCAATATTTGGGTTTTCAATCCGTCGCGGCGGATGGTGGTGTTTGTGGCGATAATTCCTGCTAGTTGGTAGGTTTTTGCTAAGTCGAGAATGGATGCGATCGCTTCTGGTTCCAAATCCGGGGCAATTTTGACTAAAATTGGCTTGATTGAGCGATTTTCTTGTTGCAAAGTTTCCAAAATTGTGCTGAGCCCTGCGGCATCTTGGAGCGATCGCAATCCAGGCGTATTGGGAGAGGAAACGTTGACTACAAAATAGTCGCCCCAATCTTTGAGCAGCTTAAAACTCTCCAAATAATCGGCTGCTGCCTGCTCTAACGGTGTTACCTTAGATTTACCGAGATTTATGCCGATCGGGAATGGGGAGTCAGACATGGGGCGCGAGGCATCGAATTTTGACTGTTTCTCTGCTGCCTGAAACCGGGCTGCCATTGCCGCGGCTCCTTGATTGTTAAATCCCATGCGGTTGAGTGCTGCACTGTCGCGAGACAAGCGAAACAAGCGAGGTTGGGGGTTTCCCGGCTGGGCTTGGCAGGTGACTGTACCGAGTTCGGCAAAGCCAAAGCCAAAGTTTGCCCAAATGTCTGCTGCTACGCCGTTTTTATCAAATCCCGCCGCTAAGCCGACTGGATTTTTAAAGCTCAGTCCCCACTTCGATTGTTCGAGGCGAGAATCTTGCACTCCCAAAGATTTCTGCAATCGCCAGAGCATTTGGCTGGTGGCGGGATTAGACTGGGTTCGGGCTGCGAGTTCTAGAACTTGAAGAGTGCGGTTGTGCAGCCACTCGGCATCGGTTTTCAATACGGAAAACAACAGCGGGCGCACGCTCGATCGATAAATATCCAATGACTTGTCCTGGGGCAATTGACAAATGAGAAATGAGAAGGGAAATAAAAATAGTCAAGGAGACCCGAAAGGGGGAGCATCTCAGTTTTGCCTTTATAGTGCTGTCGAGAGCTCGAAGAGCTGTTATGACCAAGCGAGCTCTCGACAGCACTATATATATAAAATAAAATGCTTTTTATAAAAATGAGCTGCTCCCCTGGAAAGGTGAGATTTTTACTTGAACTTCGCTCGGCTTTATCCAATGTTTTAGATTGAATCATAATTGAGACGACTATATTATAGGTTGATTGTTTTGCATTTGGATTTTTAAATTTTTTAAGTCGGTAATTGAAAATTGGACAAAGGTGCGGGGAAGGTGGGAAATGGGGCACGAGCAAAGACCGAAGGATTTAGACGAACAAGTCGCTGCGCTGGAGCGGGTGCTCCAGACTCTTCGAGAAGAGGAGAATGTGGAAGTGCTGGTGGAGACGGCACTCGCTTACTTGCAAGCGGAATTTGACTGGCGGTTGATTTGGATCGGGTTGTACGATCGACAGGGGCACCGATTGTTCGGGAAAGGCGGCATGACTCCTAACGGCGATTTGTCTTTTCTCAAACAGCGGTTTTCCCTGACTCCGGGGGATTTGCTCGAACAAGTGGTGATTCAGCTCCGGCCTGTGGGAGTCCCGGATTTGCGATCGGAAAACAGAGCCGGAGAATGGCGCAAAGCTGCTCAAACTTACAACATTCAAGGCACGACTCTGTTTCCGCTGCGCTACAAAGACCGCTGCTACGGCGTGATTTTGCTGGGTACGGACGAGTGGGGAGCGTCGCCAAAGCCGGCGGAAAAAACGCAGTTGGCGATCGTATTTGGATCGCTGGCAACTGCTCTTTATCAAATAGAAAAAGATTGGCAGCGACAGCAAGTCAAACGTCCAGACGAGTCTCTTTTGGCGCTGATTTCGCAGTTGCGGGAACTGCGATCGCTCGACCAATATTTGCAAGCGGTAGTCGAACAAGCTCATGAATTTATCGAGCCGACGCGCACTAATGTTTATTGGTTCGAGCGAGAGCGGCGCTATTTTTGGCGCCGAGTCAGCAACCGCCAAGTTGCTCCTGGTTTGGGCCTGATCCGACCCGCTTCGGGCATCACTGTCCAAGATTTGGGCGAATTTTATCAGGCTTTGGCTAGGGAAGAAATTGTTTGGATCGGTGAATCTCACAGTTCTCTGAAAACTGAGCTGACGGGGCGGTTGATGCAGCAAATCCGCGCTCGCTCTCTGTTGGCGGCGCCGATTGTTTTGGAAGGGGAATTGTTGGGATTTTTGGCAGTGGAAGCGAGCGAGTCCCGGATTTGGCAAGACAATGAAAGACATTACCTGCGGGGTGCGGCGCAGTTGGTGGCTCTGACTGCTCCTCTGTCGGAGATGGAGGAGAGGATTGAGCAAACGCAGCTCGATCGAGATTTAACTGCCGGCATCGCTCGCGCTATCTACAGCGATGCTGACTGGGAGGCGACTTTGAAAAATACGGCCGAGCAGTTGTGCTCTCGGCTCAAGTGCGAATACTTTTTGCTGTTGCTGTACGGCGAAGAACAAAATCGCTTTGAAATTGTCTGCCAAAATCTGCCCCGCAACCGCAGACAAGTGCCGTCGCCGCTCAACGCCCTCGATGCGGCTGACGTGGGGCTGCTGCAAGGTGGCGGGGAACCTCTGGCGATTGAAAATTGGGAGGAAGACGGGCGGTTGGGCGCTTGGCGGGAAGTGCTGGCGGAAGCGGGGGTGCGATCGCTTTTGGCATCGAGCACTCGGGGGAAACAGTTCGGGGGAGAAAACCCCAATCGCAAATCTCAAATCGCAAATCCAAAATCGATCGAGGGTTTGCTGGTTGTCGGGCACAGTGCAACTCGCACTTGGAGGCGCACCGAGCGAGAATTAGTTCGGGTAGTCAGCCAACAGTTAGGATTGATCCTGCACTCCTGGCAGCAGAGCTCGGAAATAGAGAAATATCAGCAATTTGAGCGATCGATCAAATCGGGTTTGGCGGTTTTGCAGCATTCTGGCGAGCAGCATTCTGGCGAGCGGATATCTGTTGCGGAGCCGAGGATGTTTCCAGAGTTGCCGCTGCAAAAGCTCGATCGTAACTTTGCCCAACACGTTTCTATGACAATTTCCTGTCCTTTAGTAGCCGTAATTACTTGGAATCCAGGCTCCGAGTCCGGTTCAATCTCTGCAGCGGTAGCTGCCAATCCCGTATTTGCCCTCAATCCCGAGGCCGTGATTCCTGTGCAAACAGACGCTTTGATCCAACAAACCCTTGTGGTTAACGACGTGCTGCAACAGAGCATGAGCGAACTGCCGCTGGCAACGAAGCGGTGGCTGCGCAGTCCGGGAATTGGCGAAATTCTGGCGGTGGCGCTGCGGAGTGCCCCTGAACACGCTCCTGCGGGCATTGTAGTGGTTGCGGACGCTCCGGGCCGCCAGTGGTCGGAGTTGTCGGTGAATTTACTGAGTTCGATGGCGTCTCAGTTGGCTTGGTGGCGCAGGTATTTGGCGGTGCAATCGGCCCTGGACTCGCAGCGATTGGATCTGGAGCTGCTCAACTGGTACAAGCAGCGCCGTTTCGAGGATTTTTATCGCATTCTCGGAGCCGGGGTGAAGGAGTTGGGAGAGTTGAGCCAGTCGATTTTGCCTGCGGCGAAGGAACAAAAGGATGCTCTGAAAACTTTGCGCTACCAACAGGTTTTACGGCAAATTGGTAATGCTTTGGGGTCAATTCATTTGGTGCTGAAACAGGAACAGTGGCGGCTGCAATTCGGACAAGATGCGGTGCCTGTGAGCGCTTGGTTGAGGCGATCGCTCGATCGCACGGCCCCCCTGGTCAAACAGTCGGAAATCTTGCTGGAAGTGAACAGAGAGACTGCTGTGTCGCTGCCTGCGGGCCAGACTTTGAGCGTTCGCGGTGACGGCATCAAGCTGGATTTGATCCTGTGCGAATTGCTGGCGATGGCTTGCAGGCGCTCTAAAGTTGGCGACAAGGTGGAGATTCGCTCTGTGCTTTTGGGGGAAGATTGGCTAGAATTGTCTGTGATCGATCGCGGCGAGTGCGATCGACAGTTACTTGCGGGCTTCAACGGCGGTTCTCACCCGGATATATTGGCCGTGCCGTCCCATAGGTCGATCGTGCAAAATCTCTTAATTTGCCAGCGAGCAGTACGCTTAATGGGGGGAGACTTTTCCTTAGAAATGTTAGAAAATAATTTAATTGTCGCCCGTTTAGTGCTGCCTCTAGCCACCTCTTAAAATTCTGTTGGAAACGGCAAGTTGCGCCCGCCCTGCACCCTAATTTTAGAGTTTGTGGGTAAAACAGGTTCTCCGCATCGGACTTAAGTTTTTTCCTAAGGTTCTCCGCATCGGACTTAAGTTTTTTCCTAAGGTTCTCCGCATCGGACTTAAGTCCGCATCCATAAATCTTGACTGAAATCCTCACTACAAAAACCTACATCGAGCAATGGATGATTAACATCCAAGGTATTGAAAACCCTCTCCTTAAACCGAAGGAGTAACAGTACCCGCCGCCTCAGAACTCGGAAAAAACCTTTCAGTAATCCAAGCCGTTACAATATGAGAAAGCAATCCCATCGGCCCCGCAAAGAAACACAAAGCCAAAGAATGAACAGTCCAAACTCCTGTCCGCTGTCCTTCCAAATAAATCCAGCGCCCGACAAACAAATCCATCACTAAAAAATGAATCCATCCCGTAGCCGCCGCCGTTTCCTCCCCCAGAAACTTAGCAATATCTGCTAGCTTGGGATTGGACAAAGCCGCCGCATTCTCCGCAGTCAGACTGCTACCAAACAAATATATGTACAAGACGGCGAGCACTGCAAAAGGAATAAACGAATTCATCACTTTTCGGGTAATTCCCCAGTTGGGCAATAAAATCATAATTGCCCAGAAAGGCACAACGAACAGATTGCCTGCATTAAAAATTAGTTCTGGCGTCATAGTCGGCTGTTGGCTCCTGCACATGAATGCAATTAAGGCTGTTAAGATTACTTTACACAATTTTTGCTAAAATTTCTCAAAATCAGCAAAAATCCGATCCACAAATTAGACATAATTGCTAGATTTATCGGAAATTTAAGATTTACACGTGCAGGTATGTAGTTGCGCTTGGGCGCTCTTTAATATAAAAAAGCGCCCAAGCGCAACTACGTACCTCAAGAACTGAAATCTAAAAGCTAAAACCCATGACAACAAATTATAATAACTTTCCCGATTGGTGCAAGCACAAAGACAATCTCTCTCCCGGCGCGAAACATACCGTAGAAATACTTTTGCAAGTATCAGATACTTCCGAGTGCGATCGAGCCAGCGAACTGCTTTCTAGTATAACAGAACTCAACCTCAAACAAGTTCAACTTACCGATATCAGTCCCCTCTCATCTTTCACTCAGCTTACCAGTCTCATCCTCGACGGGAATCAAATATCTGACCTCGCTCCCCTGCAATCTTTAACCAACTTGAAAACTCTGGTGATGGAGGTCAATCAAATATCAGATCTCAGCCCGCTTTCATCTCTGAGAAATCTGACTAGACTCGTTCTGGATACCAATCAAATATCAGACCTCAGTCCCCTCGCTGCTCTAACTAATCTTACGGAACTTGTGTTGTTTGACAACAAAATTTCTGACATCACGCCTGTGAAAGCTTTAACTAAGTTAAAGGCGTTAATTTTATACAAAAATCAAATTTTAGATATCGCTCCTCTGGCAGATTTAACTGAACTTCAGACACTCTACCTTTACAAAAACCAAATATCGGATATCACCCCGCTGGCTTCTTTGAAAAATCTGAGTACGCTGTTTCTATTCGAGAATCAAATATCTGAACTGGCTCCGTTGAAAGCCTTGACTAACTTAAATAGACTGGTTTTATTTGAGAATCAAATATCCGATATTAGTGCTTTGGCAGAGCTAACTAATTTAGTTGAACTCAACCTCGGCAACAATCAAATTTCAGACATCAGTCCGCTGAAATCGTTAACTAATTTGACTCAACTTTATCTGTTCAACAATCCGATTGCCGATTGCAGCGCGCTGCAAGCTTTGCATAACTTATTTTTGCTCGATTTGTACAACAATCAAATCTCTGATATCAGTTCCCTGCAATCTTTGCAAAAGTTAACGACGCTTGACTTGCGCGGGAATCCGATCGTGAATAAGATTTGCCCGGTCAATCCTGAATCTATATGTCGGTTTTAATTCTTAAGATGGTGGCGAAATCAGGGTGTGTATGATAAGCTATCCAACGTCAGTATCAGGAGAAAGTTATGAGCGGACACGATGCTTTGATGTTAGGATTGCTGCTGTTGCCAGGTTTGGCTTTGTCGATCGCAATTATGGGCAGTTTTGCCGCTGGTGGATAAAGTGTTCGCAGCATCGGACTTTAGTCAAGAGTCTAAATTATAAGAGGACTAAAGTCCGAACGATCGAACCTGTGGCCGCTGGCTTTACAAAAATTGTGCTGTGATGTCGGAATTTACCAGGCTATTGGCGCACAAAATGCCCGATGCTGCGACGGCGGGAACGCCGATTCCGGGCATGGTGCTGTCTCCCACCCGATACAAGCCTTTGACTGGGGTTTGCGGCCCGGGAAATGTGCCTTTGCCGGCGGCGATTGCAGGCCCGTAGGTTCCTTGATACCGCCGCAAATATCGGGCGTGGGTTAGCGGTGTGCCGATCGACTCCAGGACTATTCGCGATCGCAAATCCGGTATAATTCTTTCTAAAGCTTTGAACAGAGATTGCGATCGCTGTTGTTTCCTTTCCTGATAACCGCCGCCGTACTCCCAACCTGCGTAAGGTTCCAATGTATAAGCGTGAACGGCGTGATGTCCTGGCGGCGCCAGAGTTGCATCCCACACTGTAGGAATCGAAATCATGCAGGTATTTCCGGGTACTGTAATGTCAACATTGCTGTCGTGAACGACGACGTGGTGGCCGGTCAACCCTTCTAGTTTTTCGGCTTTAATTCCTAAATGCAGGTGCATGAAACTCTCTACTGCTGGCATCGATAAAGCGGTTTTTCGGTAGCTTTCCGGCAAATCTTCAGGTCGCAGTAACTTTGTATAAGTATCCCAAACTGTGGCATTTGAAATCACAATTGGGGCGCGGATAATTTCGCCATTTTGCAACCGAACTCCCGTGGTTTTGCCGGATTCAACTAATATTTGCTCGACGGGAGTTGCCAAGCGCAATTTTCCTCCCCAGCGCTGCAAGCCTCGGACTAAGGCATCGACGATCGCACCGCTGCCTCCTACAGGATATTCGATCGCCGATCGCGATCGTTCGCCAATCATAAAAGCTATTTCCGGCGCGACAGTTTCATGCGCTTTCAAGCCCGACAGCAAAAAGCACTCCAAATCGATCAAACGCCGCACCCAAGGGTCTTGCACGTCCCGATCCATCAAGGTACCGGCTGAACTGGCGATCGCACCTACTGACGGTAACAGTTTCAGCAAAGCAGGCGAGTACCGAGACAGCAAAACAGGTATTAACTGCCAGTCCGATCTCAGCGCTAAAGCCGGAATTCCGCGCAAAGCTTCATACAAAACTAATAAGTTTTGTTGAAATTGCTGCAATTCTATAGCGCCTTGCGGTGCGAATTTAGCTACAGCATCTAAGTAATTTCTCGCATTAGCATAAACTGGCAAACTTCCCTCGGGAAAATGGTAATGCCCCAGCGGATCGTAGGCAATTGCTGCGATCGATTCCTCCAAAACATTCAAGACTTGGCGCAAAGGATTCAGCGACTGCGGATCTGTCAAACCGCAATAAAAAGAAGGTCCCGAATCAAAGTGAAATCCCCGGCGCAAAAAGCTGTGAGCCGCCCCGCCCGCTATGGTGTGGCTCTCGCACACGAGTACGCGCTTGCCGTAGCGAGCTAGCATCGAGCCGGCGACTAAGCCGCCAATGCCGCTGCCAATTACGATCGCATCAAAGTCTTGCATTTATCAAATGTGGTATGATTGTATTATTTCTTGCTGACTCTTGACCCGCCCAAAAACTGGTACAAGCCCCCGACAATCCTCGTGGAGATACTAAAATTTTAGACCCAACGACCGGCGATCGGGCAACGCTCGAGTTCGGGTTCCGGTGATTCACTGCGCTGCAAGTAAATCAAAAATCAAAAATCAAAAATCAAAAATCTCAAATCGACTGACAGGGTATTTTTTTGGGAGGAAAACTATGAAAGCTTTATCTATTTTAGATGAAGTTGTTCGCGAATTAGAACAAGATGTCAATGTCTCGCGCATAAAAAAAATAATATTTTTTGCTTGTAAAGAGTCTTGGGAAAACGATCCGGCCAAACTCGCCAGCGCAGATGTAGGGAACTTAATCGAAGAACTCTGCGCTAAATACAGCAGGTTAGAAGATATTGAAACAGTTTTAAACAGTATAGTTGCCAAGGTCAATAAAAAAACTGAGTACGCTTTAGTGGCCGATCAAATCGTCTGCCAACTGAGCCGACTTTACGAATACCAAGATTTCACAAAATTAGAAACTAACATATCTAATTTTGGCGGTTACGAAGCACCCGCATTTGATGACCACTTCAGTTCGCAACTGCCCGCAGGGGAGTCGAGCGAAAGAGACCCCGGAAATCTATTTGATGTCAGAGAAAAAATTTTACAGCAAACCAATCCGCTGAGGGCAAAAATCCTCATTTTTTCTACTCTTTATCACGAGTTCACTTTTAGCGATCGCGATTGGCTGCTGCTCAAAACCCAAGAACTTGACAAGCTGCTGCGACAACTATTTAATGTCTGTGGCAGCCTAGCCGAACTCGAATCTAATTTGTACGGAACTGCGGGCAATCTCGACAACACCGACGAATGCGACCAAGCGGCTAGCGTGATTATCAAAGCCATGAATCCTTGTTACGCAAAATTGCAACAGGAAGAACGCGATATAGCCGAAGATTCAGCTACCGAAGATTACGATCAGACGCATTTAAACAACAGTGTTTATGAAGAGATCGTGCTGGTTGACAGGCGCAGCGAATATTTTGAGCCAGGGGATATTACTCAGATCATTCAAGCTGCTCCGACTCACTATCATTATGACCCCCAGAAGAGTTACTTAGTGCCGGATACGGCAGAAAATGTACAGTTTAAAGAACCAAAAACCAGCAGCAATAATTCCAGTGCGGATTTCCGACAGGAATTGGTAGAAACATTCCAAGTTGCAGAAATGCCGACAATTGTCGAAAGTTTCGAGCCAGCCGATCCTGTTACCATAAATATTAGCGATTCCATCAAACGCAAGTTGGCATTGGAAGAAGAAATGAAAGGCTTAGTCACTCAAAGTGCTAACTCCGCAACGGCGCAAATAGAAAAGATATTCAGCGAGTTAGAAGCTGCGATGAGCGGGAAATTTTATACAGAAAGTTCAGAGGAGCGTTTGTACTGGAAATATAAAAATCTCAGAGATTATGTAGGAAAAGTTCAGGGATTTACCGACAAATTAATGGAAATTCTGAGCGAGTTGGAGTCAAAAGAAAGCGGGCGTCCTCCTGATGAAACCCAGGAGAATATTGCCGAAAAAAATATTTCAGCAACAGAGCCGCAAAACTCTAGCCCGAAACCAACTCAGTATCAGCTTGTGGAAATGGCAAAACAAGGCAAGCCAAAGGCGATCGCCATTTTGATCAATCAATTGCTACAGCCCAAGGGAATTAGTGCCACAGCGGGATTTAAAGAAGGTTGGCTCCACGTCATTCTGGAGTCTGCCGAAGTACCAAACCAAGAGGCTACAGCTACATACATTCACAAAAAACTGGGTACTTTAAAATCACAATTTCTGACTCACGTGAAAATTCACGGGCGACAGTTAGGCCACAAAACAGTCGCTTGGACTCAAGAATTTGTGAATCAAACTCATTAAATCCCCGACTCAAGTTGGGGGCTACACAAATTAAGTCCGCAAGCCAAGGACTGAAATTCAATAAATTTAGAAATAGCAAATTTTACCTCATTTAAAAAACATGAATGCTAGCGAAATTTTAAGGCGATATACATCAGGAGAACTAGATTTTCAAGGTATGAATCTGAGAGGAGTCCACCTGAGCGGTGCAGATTTAATTGGCGTCAATTTAAGCAGTGCGGACCTCTGGGGTGCAAACTTAACGATGTCATACCTGAGCAGAATTAACCTTCAGCGCGCAAATTTAACTAATGCAAAGTTGTGCGGTGCTAACTTAAATCAGGCCAACTTGAACGCAGCAAATTTGTCCGATGCAGACTTCCACGGAGCCACTTTGCAATGTGCAGATTTTCGCAAAGCAAACATTTCTTTGGCAGTTTTTATCGATGCAAATTTGACGGATGCAGATATGCGAGGCGTCAATTTGCAAGGTGCTGATTTGCGCGGCGCCTGCTTGCGCGGTGCAAATTTGCGCAAGGAGCCGCGGATTTTTGAGGGTGCAAATTTGCGGGGTGCAAATTTGCAAGGTGCTGATTTGCGGGGCGTCAATTTGCTAGGTGCTGATTTGACTAAAGCTAATCTCAGTCAAGCGAATTTGACTGAAGCTTTTCTGCGGGAAGCAAATCTGACTCAGGCGAATTTGAGCGAAGCTATTTTAGATGGCACATTTTTGACTGAAGCAACTTTGGTAGAAACAAATTTTTCCTGGGCTATCATGACAAGTGCTAAGTTGGAAAGAGCTGTATTAATTGATGCTGAATTAGCTGGTGCTAATTTGCGCGGTGCATTTCTTCCTGATGTTAAGTTGAGCAATTCTAATTTAGTTATGGCTGATTTGAGTCGGGCTAATTTGGTGCGGGCTGATTTGAGTCGTGCTAATTTTAATCAGGCAAATTTGAGTGAAGCCGATTTGACTGATGCTTACCTGGCTAGAACTGATTTGCGGGAGGCAATTTTGCACCGCACAAGTTTGATTAGGGCTGATTTGAGCACTGCTAATTTAGCGGGGGCTCAATTGCGCGGTACGATTATGCCCAGTGGAGAAGTGCACGGGTAATTACTTCTAGTAGCAATTTAAATCTCTCGGCCAAATACTTAATTTAATAGTTAAGGCAATTTCATGTAATAAAAAAAAAGAGGGCAATGCTGTGTTAGATCCAGGAAAAATTTTACAAGAACGTTATCAATTGCAACAGCGTTTAGGACGCACAGCGGCCGGTCATCAAACTTGGCTAGCAGTAGATTTAGAGTCTCAAGAACACGTGACGCTGAAAATGTTAGCTTTTAGCCCGGAAATGCAGTGGGAAGAACTCAAGCTTTTTGAAAGAGAAGCACAAGTTTTGCAGGCGCTAAATCATCCCCGCATTCCTTGCTATCGAGATTATTTTTCCCTGGAGCGGGAAGCCGGGGCAGGATTGCCTTGGTTTGGATTAGTGCAAGATTATATTCCGGGATTTTCACTTCAGGAATTATTAGAAAAGGGTCAGCCTTTTTCCGAAAAAGAAGTACGAAAAATTGCCGCTGAAGTGCTGGAAATTTTAATTTATTTGCATGAATTAAGCCCCCCAGTTTTGCACCGAGATATTAAGCCTAGTAATTTAATTTGGGGTGAAGATCGGCAGGTTTATCTAGTAGATTTTGGTGCGGTACAAGCTCAAGCGGCGGTGACAGGTGTAACGTTTACAGTGGTAGGAACGAGCGGCTATGCACCCTTAGAACAGTTTTGGGGGCGGGCGGTTCCGGCTTCGGATTTGTATGCTTTGGGAGCTACTTTAATTCATTTGTTAACGGGGATGACTCCTGCGGATTTGCCACAGAAAAATTCTCGGATTCAGTTTAGCGATCGCGTAAGTGTGAATCCTAGTTTGGTAAGCTGGATTGAGAAGATGACGGAAATCGCGTTAGAAAAGCGTTTCAGCGAGGCTAGAGAGGCTTTAGCAGCTTTGAAATCGGGAAACATACAAGGGGCTAATCTTCAAATTGCGACTGTTCAGAAAATTGCTAAACCACCTCACAGTCGCATTCAAGTTAGCAAATCAGCGACGGAGTTAAACATTAAAATTCCCTCTACTTTAGTCAGAAGGCCTTTTTTAGGTGCTTTTATAGGAATATTAACTATACTGATATTTTGGCCGATAATCTTAGCATTTTTGGAATTAAATTTCAATATTGGATTAGGATTGTTTACGATTATAGCAAGTATCTTAGTTAAGATTGCGGGCAATGGTAATAAAATTAAATTTAACCGGAACTACTTTAAACTGGAACATCAGATATTTGGTTGGAGTTATTTACAACAAACTGGGGAAATTTCGGAAATTTTGGGTGCTTTTATATATACCATGACTGATGGAAATCAAATCAGGATTCGTTCAGGTAACGTTACGGGAACTTACTTTTATACTTTAGCAACAAATTTGAAAGAGGTTGAGGCGGCTTGGTTAGCGCAAGAAATTCAAGATTGGTTAAATTTAAGATAAGTAAATTTAGTAAAAAACTGATCTCGCTCAATGATGAGAATACCTGAGGCACTCAAATTAGATTATGGCAAATTATAGGATTGTTTTTTTGCTCAATACTTTAGCTATCTTGCTGGTAGCGGTGGTAAGTTTTGCCCTAAATGGGTTTGGTTCTTCGGTAAAAGGGTTATTTTTTCCGCCTTGTCTTGCGACATATCCGGGGGCGGGTTTCTTTTTTCTGATGTTCCAAATGTTCTTTTATTTTTCAGTAATGGTGTGTGTTTTTAGCTTTGGTTTGCTAAGAACTACTCAACCGAATCGTCCTGAAAATCAGTTTATTTTAGGTTCAGCGATAGTTACGGGATTTTTCCTATTTAATGAAGTTTTTCGCACTCATGTTCACCTCGGACGCGCTGGATTCCCTAAAGTTACAATAGTTATTATTTACGCTGTTGCTGCGGCAGTTTATGGATTAACTTTTAGGAGGCAAATAAAATCAACGCCATACTTTTTGTTAGTAAGTGGCGTGGGTTTATTATTTTTAGCATTTTTTGCCGAAGCATTGCCCTGGCAAGATGAGGCAATTTTTAGCTTGGTTGAGGGTATCCCCAAGTTGTTAAGTGGGGTGAATATTGCGCTTTATTTTTGGTTCGTTTGTAAGGGTTTAATACTGCGATCGCTCAATTTTTATAACAAGACATCCAATCCCGAATTAAGTAAGTTTAATTAGACCGGGGCGGGTTTAGGATCTCCTTAGTTTTAGACACAGACAGTTGCTAAAACCCGCCCTTACACGATCGTACAATCGGTTAAAACAAAAAGTACCGCTGCGCCATTGGCAAAACAGTTGCCGGTTCGCAAGTTAATAATTCCCCATCCGCCCTCACTTCATAAGTTTCTGGATCGACTTCGATGTGCGGCAAATAATCGTTGAGTTTCATATCTCTTTTACTAATCTGCCGCGTGCCGGAAACTGCTACAGTTGGCTTTTGTAAACCGAGCTGTGCTGCAATATCTCGATCGCGCGCAGCCTGCGAAACAAAAGTCAGACAAGTCGCCCCGATCGCACCGCCAAAACTGCCAAACATCGGCCGCATATGCACCGGCTGCGGCGTCGGAATGCTAGCATTAGCATCTCCCATCTGCCCGTAGGCGATCGCACCACCCTTAATTACCAACTCCGGTTTCACCCCAAAAAACGCCGGCCTCCACAAACACAAATCCGCCAACTTACCCTCTTCCACCGAACCGACATACTGACTAATTCCGTGAGTAATCGCCGGATTAATTGTATATTTTGCAATGTACCGCTTCGCCCGAAAATTATCATTTCGACCCTCTATTTCCCCCCCTTGATAAGGGGGGGTTATCCCTCTTGTTTCCCCCCCTTGGTAAGGGGGAGTTATCCCTCTTGTTTCCCCCCCTTGGTAAGGGGGGGTTAGGGGGGGTAAATTCCCCCGCTGCACCTTCATTTTATGCGCCGTTTGCCAAGTCCGAACAATCACCTCTCCAACCCTTCCCATCGCCTGCGAGTCCGAAGAAATCATACTAAACGCACCCAAATCGTGCAAAATATCCTCAGCAGCAATAGTTTCCCTTCTAATTCTCGACTCAGCAAAAGCCACATCTTCAGGAATCCCCCGATCCAAATGGTGGCAAACCATCAACATATCTAAATGTTCTTCCAAAGTATTGACAGTGTAAGGGCGAGTCGGATTAGTAGACGAAGGCAAAACATTAGCTTGTCCGCACACTTTAATAATATCCGGTGCGTGTCCGCCGCCAGCACCTTCAGTGTGGTAAGTGTGAATAGCGCGATTTTTAAATGCAGCAATTGTAGCTTCCACAAATCCCGCTTCATTGAGAGTGTCGGTGTGAATTGCCACTTGCACGTCGTACTCGTCAGCTACACTCAAACAATTGTCGATCGTTGCTGGCGTAGTTCCCCAATCTTCGTGAAGCTTCAAACCCATTGCACCAGCCAAAACTTGCTCGACTAATCCTTGAGGTTGACTGCTATTTCCCTTACCTAAAAACCCCAGATTTACCGGGAAAGCATCGGCTGCTTGCAGCATTCTGTACATATGCCAAGGCCCTGGAGTGCAAGTTGTAGCGTTTGTACCCGTTGCCGGGCCAGTGCCGCCGCCGATCATGGTAGTGATGCCGGAGGCGATCGCCACTTCTATCTGTTGCGGGCAAATAAAGTGAATGTGAGTGTCAATTCCCCCTGCCGTGAGAATCATTCCCTCACCAGCAATCACTTCCGTACCGGGCCCTATAATAATATCTACCCTATCTTGAATGTAAGGATTTCCCGCCTTACCAATTTGGTAAATCTTGCCATCTTTAATTCCAACATCTGCCTTAACAATTCCCCACCAATCCAATATTAAAGCATTAGTAATCACCGTGTCAACAGCACCGTCAGCATTAGAAATAGGCGACTGTCCCATGCCGTCGCGAATGACTTTACCGCCGCCAAATTTAACTTCATCCCCGTAGGTTGTGAAGTCTTTTTCAACTTCTATGAATAATTCTGTATCGGCTAACCGGACGCGATCGCCCGTTGTCGGCCCGAAGGTTTCCGCGTAAGCGCGGCGATCCATTCTGTAACTCATGCTCGCTCCTAATATTAATAAATTTTTTAGTTAGCAGTTGAGGTCAACTTTAATTGTACTATGTACCGAGTTGCTCAATCTGAGTTATCAAATATTTACAATATTTGTGCGATCGCCCCATTTGTCGATTTGTAAATTCATTCCAGCATTTTCTTGATTTCCCTTCTCAAAACCTCCAGATCCACCGTCATATCCATGCCAATTAAACTCCAATCTTCCGAATCATTGCTGTCATCAACCATACAGGAGTATTCTAATCCCAATAGCTGGGAAATGTAATAGAAAAACGGCGGAGTGTACCCTCCATAAAAGCATTCCAATACTTTCGTTCCCGGCTGACACCACAGCAAATTTGTAAAACCAGCGCCGTGAGGGCCGACAACCACCGCAGCATCTGCAAACAGGCGAATTTGTTCATCCACAGTGCGCGAGATATCTTCCAAAATTTCAAAATCAAACTCTTTCAACACTTCTCGTACTTGTGCCTCATTTTTAACCTGACGCCGCCCGCTTCTAGAAAGATACAATTTTCTGTAAGGCTTGACATTTTCCTTAAGACAGAATTTGTTCCGCAAAAGCTCTATATCGTAAGGACTGGGAAAATACCAATCTTGATTGTTTCCCACCACGACACTTTCTGCATGATATCCCGTATCTCTAGCGCGAGTGTCGATTAGCGAACTTTCAGGAATACCGAGTTTGGTCATAAATTCCAACTCAAAAGCTGTATGCCGCAAAGGATAACAAATTTTGGCTTTTTGCCAAATTTCCTTACCTAAAGCCTCCTCAACTCTACAAAGTTTTGCCAGTACAAAAATAACATAATCGTAATAACTGCACCACAAATGCGACCAAGGAGCAACTACCAGCGGATAGGTAATTTGCTGGGGTTTATAAGGCCATTCCAGAATACCCGCACCGCTAATCCGAAAATCCAAGTCTAACAGCAACTTGTTATTTAGCAGCGTGTTTCCCGAGGTACAAATAGTGAGAGAATCTATTTGTTCATTCTGGGAAATTTTCCAAACATAATCCGGGTCAAAAGACACGCTTGTTTCTGTGGTAAAAAACCGAGAAGGCACTCCGTTTACTGAGGCTAATGCGGGTATTTTGACTGGTTCGTGCTGCTGTTTGTAAACGATGCTGTTATCTAACAATTTGATGCTGGTGCGCCGGTCTAACGGGGTTCTCCAGACACGTCTCGACGTTTCCAGCAAGCTCTGCTTCAACATCTGTTTGATCTGGTCAACTAATTTTGGGTTCATCATGCGCTTTTGCTGTGTATGTTTGCGGTTTTAACAACCAATATCGATCGCAAACTGCCACTTTTAACTCGCTCAAAAGTCTGAGGTTTGACTAACAAAAGAAAGGCATTTATACGCTGATTCAGAGAAATTTTGTTGAGATTGCTTTGTCACTCTCCAGGGGTAGCGCTGGAAGTGATACCATTTTCGATTTTCGATGAGCGCGATCGATCGCGCTCCTGGTTGGGATTGCGAGGTTACAGTTGCATTTTTGTAACGGGTATGAGTTTTAAGTTAACAAATTCCCCATTCAACACTCAACACTTGTGCACTATTTTCTGCTTTCATACTTCAGCATCCAGATGACCGTTCACTTTTCCATTAAAGCCGTAAACTTGACGGCTACCAACAAACGGCACTAATTGAATTTCCCTTCGATCTCCCGGCTCAAATCTAACTGCTGTACCTGCGGGGATATCCAACCGCATTCCTTTTGCTTGTTCTCGTTCAAATTCTAAGGCTTCGTTCGCTTCATAAAAGTGATAGTGGGAACCGACTTGTATGGGTCTGTCGCCCGTATTTGCTACCAGCAGCCGCACCGTTGGGCGATCGGCATTCAGCTCAATTTCACCGTCTGAAACAATCATTTCTCCCGGAATCATATCTGTCTCCTGCGAGTCTCTGCGGTTAAATATTTAACGAATCGGATCGTGCACTGTCACCAACTTAGTTCCGTCGGGAAAAGTCGCCTCAACTTGCACTTCATGCACCATTTCCGGTATGCCTTCCATCACATCTTCCCGCGTCAGCAGAGTTGTCCCGTAACTCATTAAATCTGCGACGGTGAGGCCATCTCTTGCTCCTTCTAAAATCGCGGCTGAAATGTAGGCTAGTGCTTCGGGATAGTTTAATTTTAAACCTCTTTGTTTCCGGCGCTCTGCTAGCAGGGCGGCGGTGAAAATCAGCAGCTTGTCTTTTTCTTGGGGGGTGAGTTGCATTTTTATTATGGTGAGGGCGATCGCATTATTTGTGCAAGTTCAACTATCAGCGGCGGCAAATCATCGGTAATTACATCCCATGACCAACGATAGTGTTAACATCCGGTTTGTGTCAAGGTGGTTTATGCTTGTATTTTTGGACTTTAGCAGAGAACCGGAAAAAGAGTGTTTGCCGATCGCATATTTCTGACAAAACTCGGCTATATTGTCGCGGGGAATGTCAGTCGGAAGTTGTATGTCTTGTGCTGGGGGCGGGTTTTGCATTTGATTTGTTG
Source organism: Microcoleus sp. ARI1-B5 (assembly GCF_036705795.1). NCBI lineage: Bacteria > Bacillati > Cyanobacteriota > Cyanophyceae > Oscillatoriales > Microcoleaceae > Microcoleus > Microcoleus sp. ARI1-B5. The sequence continues at coordinate 5,928 of NZ_JAUBVK010000009.1, read as the reverse complement.
CAGCGGGAAGAGAAACTATGTGAAACTAAAAAACTCAAAGAGAATGCTATTTTATCCAAACTCTCGGCAAACAGCAAGGGCGTTCTGAAAAAGACAGGCGCAGCAATTGCCAAATGGCGACAAACCAGTCTCTGGCGGCAGCGGTGGACGAACCGCGATACCGACACAGCAAACCGTTGGGAATGCGAGTAACGCCGACAGTAGAATTAACTGCCACAGATGCCGGATAAATTGTTTCTTCGCAGCGCAAATATCGCACTTTTTCCACCATCTCCGCTGGGACTGGTTCGCCGATCCAAGCGAGGGTAGCGACTACGGGTTTTCCTGCTAAACCGTGAGCACTTTCGAGCATTTTTCCCCCGCCTTCGAGCCATTGTCTGTCAATCCACAGCGGACGGTTTTGCTGCCAAATTTCGGTGTGCGATCGCCATTCTCCCGACAAGAACTTTTCGCCCCTAGCACTGCGTCCGAACCGCGTAATTTCCCACAGCAGAATACGGGCTTGCGGCGCTAATTCTACCCGCAAATCTTGTCGGTAAATTGCGCCGTCGAAAACGATTGTTTCCTGCGGCAGCCATTCCAAATTAGCGCCAGCATCTACTTGAATGTCAATATTTTGTTGTGATAACTGTCCGCTGCTGCGATAAATTTTACCAGCGGCGGCGGTGGTAATTAAGGCTTTGGCTTTTGGTTGGAGGTGGAAATTGAGCGAAAGGCGATCGCCCCCGACAACTCCCCCAGCCGTGTGCAAAACTACGCTGTGACAAACCTCTTTTCCTTCAGGATAAAACGGACGCTGCACCTTCAGGGGCGCTTGCATTTGATTGTGAATGATTTGAGTTGCGCCGTCACGGTTCGCGTAGACTAAATTCAGCCTGCCGTGCCAATTATTTATCTTATTTGCAGCTTGTTCAGTAGAAGGTTCAGTCACAGATTTTTGCTAAAAACAGCCACTATCAAAAACATACCACGACTGCTGCACCGTCAACTTTTTTTATCGTGCCAACTATTTATCTTATTTGCAGCTTGTTCAGTAGAAGGTTCAGTCACAGATTTTTGCATTTTAAAACAGCCACTATCAAAAACATACCACGACTGCTGCACCGTCAACTTTTTTTATAATGATAATCGTTATCTTATTTTTTTTGGCGATCGGCACTTATTCGTATAAGATTTTACATTTATCAACTATCAAATCGGGGAAGATGCGCGTAGCACATACAAATCGCGGGACTCACTTAAACCTCAGCAGCTTACTCCGCTCTTAGTAGCGTGTCAAACCACTGTTTGCGTCCCAGACTGAATCATTTACTAAAGGAGTGCAGACTATGCCTCAAGTTATCTTCAAAGTTGACTTGACCAAACCGATGTCCGAACAGGAATTAGTCGGTCACAACCGCTGGCATCCAGATATTCCAGCAGTAGTGTCCGTCAATCCCGGCGAGGTATTTCGCATCGAGTGCAAAGACTGGACAGACGGACAAATTAAAAATGACGACAGCCCCGACGACATTCGCGATGTAGATTTAACAGTAGTTCACGTTTTGAGCGGGCCAATTTACGTTAACGGCGCGCAGCCAGGGGATATTTTAGTAGTCGATATCCTCGACATCGGGGCTTTACAAGGGGACGAATGGGGTTTTACGGGAATCTTTGCTAAAGAGAACGGTGGCGGTTTCTTGACCGAACATTTTCCCACTGCTGCTAAAGCAATTTGGGATTTTCAGGGAATTTATACCGCTTCGCGACACATTCCAAAAGTGAGGTTGGCCGGGATTACCCATCCGGGTTTAATTGGCTGCGCTCCTTCTCAGGAATTGTTGAATAAATGGAACAAACGGGAAGCGGAATTAGTAGCAACAAATCCCGATCGAGTACCGCCTTTAGCAGAACTGCCGAACCCCAAAAATGCAGTTTTGGGTTCGCTGACAGGGGCCCAGTTCGATCGAGTTGCTGCGGAAGCGGCGCGCACTGTTCCTCCCCGCGAACACGGCGGCAATTGCGATATTAAAAACCTGTCCCGGGGTTCGAGAGTTTACTTCCCGGTTTATGTCGAAGGCGCGAAACTTTCGATGGGAGACATTCACTTTTCTCAAGGTGACGGAGAGATTTCATTCTGCGGTGCAATTGAAATGTCGGGGTACATCGACCTCCACGTTGATATTATCAAAGGCGGAATGGATAAATACGCGATGGTAAACCCGATTTTCAAACCCGGGCCTGTGGAACCACGCTATTCTGAATACCTAGTTTTTGAAGGGATTTCTGTTGATGAGTTTACGGGCCAGCAATATTATCTGGATGCCCACGTTGCTTATCGGCGAGCTTGCTTGAATGCGATCGAATACTTGAAAAAGTTTGGCTTTACTGGAGAACAAGCGTATTTGCTATTAAGCTGTGCTCCGGTTGAGGGTCGAATCAGCGGCATTGTTGATATTCCCAATGCTTGCTGCACGCTTGCTTTACCGACAGAAATTTTTGAGATGGATATTATGCCGTCTTAATTAGTAGGGCGGGAACTGCCCGCCTTCACTCATTCCATTCCAAATTTATCATCTCAAATTGCTATGCCTCTTTACGATTTTCGGTGTGAACATTGCGGCCTGTTTGAAAAATGGCGCAGTCTGGCAGAATCAGATACTCCTGTGCTTTGTCCAACCTGCGAAACTGCTGCTAAACGGATATTTTCGCCGCCGATGATTTTAACAGGAAATCTGCGGTTGAAAGGTCAAGAAAATAAGGAACCGCAAGTTGTTAAGCGTTTTGAGGAACCTAAACCGCAGCGGAATCGCGAACACCGAGGGGGACGGCCTTGGATGATCGGTCACTGATGCAGTCCGACACTGCGACAGGGGTCTCAACCCCTGTCTCATAGCTAAAAAATGTGGCAATAAATAGTTTGGGATTAAAAGATCAGCGAAGCAATTAGTAGAGCAAATTCGGGCAACGGCGGTCGAACTGCACCAATACCGCACTCAACAAATGTCATCAAAACAGTGGGGAATTACTCAACTTTACAATAAGTTTTTTGAAGAACCAACAAGTCAACTTTATAAACTTCACGAAGCGCTCGATCGCCAAGTAATGCAAGCTTACGGATTTACTGACAGCGACGATATCTTAGTAAAACTGCTGGAATTGAACCTAGAAATGGCAGAAAAAGAAAAACGGGGAGAACCCGTAGTTGGGCCTTCTGTCCCCAACTAAGTGAAAATATCGATCGCAGTTATCATAAGTTTTGTAAATTTCCGTCTAATCACATAAGTTGTTGATACAGATCACAAACACTTTGGTTTAAGAACAGAGATAATTAAGAAGGGAGCGGCTAAATCGGATCTGCTAACAGCGAAAACACCGATTTATCTGGTAGACTTAATAGAAAGATGAGTTTCGACATTTCGCACGCAACCGACTGTCAGTCAAAAAGACCCGCCAAAAGTTAAAACCCAGAAAAACTATCGGATCTCCAGCTCGCGTCTTTTCAGGAGTAAGAACCGAAATATTATGGGTTTTAACTTAGTTAAATGATTAACTGACAAATGCAGGTTTTGACGGTTTATCAAACTTACAAAAAAATGTGCAGGATGTCAACTACTCCTGATTGTTTTGGGAGAAAATTTCAATGTTATTATTTACCGACACTCAGCCCCAAGATAGCAAACTAGAGCAAAATAAATCTGCTCAAAAGAAATTGTTACAGCATTCATCTATTAATTTAAATTGGCTAAGGGAACGATTCAACCATTTGCGGATCGGCCAAAAAATTAGCTACGGCTATGCTTTAGCGATCGGCATAGCGATTTTGGGCACGGGTGCGGGACTGAAAGTGGGAGACTACTTTCGCAAGCAAGCTTTAATTCAGGTAAATGTTGCTGGGCAGCAGCAGCAACTGCTGCAAAATTTGCAAAATACCGTCTTTGCAGCCCGATCGCACGCAGCGAGATTGCCGGCAGTTTTGGGAAACACGGTGTGGCTGCAATACGAACACGATCGGTTTCTCCAGCAAATCAATCAGGCGAAAATCCTGATTTCGGAAATTGAATCTTTCGCACGAGAAAATCCCGACAAGCTAGCAATAGAAGAGAAAAATTTGCAGTCTATATTGCCAAGGTATGCCACCGTCATCGATTACTACGCTCAGCTAATTAAATTGCAGTTAAAAGAAGCCGAAGTTTGGGATTTGCCGGTCAACCGCATCGAGTCAGCACAGCTACAAATGTTGAGGACTAGCAGCGGCCAAGAAGCGATCGTATTAGATAAACTTGCCGACAATTTGACCGACCAAATTGCAGAAATAGAAGTTCAAAAACTGCAAGGGGCAGAAGCATTAGAAGAAGCTGAAGGCTTGCGCAACCGAATTATTCTGGGGAGTATGATAATTTCAGCACTCATCGGGGTGTTACTGGCGGACAAAACCAGCCGCGCGATCGCCCAACCCCTCGAAACCGTCACTAACGTCGCCCAGCAAGTCGCTCGCGAATCGAATTTTAACCTGCAAGTACCAGTCACAACCGAAGACGAAATCGGAGTTTTAGCAGCTTCTTTCAATCAATTGATTCAGCGAGTTAGCGAGTATACAGAAGAACTAAAACAAACTCAATCCCAATTAATTCAAACCGAAAAAATGTCGTCTCTCGGTCAAATGGTGGCAGGGATAGCCCACGAAATCAACAATCCCGTCAACTTCATCGGCGGCAACATTGACTATGCCAACCAATACATCGAAGATTTGGCAGACTTGCTCACTCTCTATCAAGAATACTATCCAAACCCACCAGATGCAATTCTAGAACGTATCGAAGACATTGAACTCGAATTTCTCAGAGAAGATTTACCAAAAACCCTCTCTTCGATGAAAATGGGAGCCGATCGCATTCGCGAAATTGTCGTATCCATGCGGAATTTTTCGCGATCGGACGACGGCAAAATGAAATCAGCCGACATTCACGAAGGAATAGATAGCACCCTCGTCATTCTCAATCACCGACTCAAACAAGGTATTCAAGTTATTAAACAATACGGTAAGTTGCCTGCGCTTGAGTGCTATCCCGCGCAACTGAATCAAGTATTTATGAATATTATTAGTAATGCAATAGATGCGCTGGAGGAGGTGAAAAAGGAAGACAAAGGCTATTCGCCAACGATTTGGGTTAGCACGGAAGTTACAGCCGACAATACTGTCACCGTCAAGATTCGCGATAACGGGCCGGGAATTGCAGCAGCCAGTGCCCAACAGATATTTGACCCGTTTTTTACTACAAAGTCGATCGGCAAAGGCACTGGATTGGGATTAGCTATTTCCTATCAAATCGTTGCCAAGCATCACGGGAAAATTGAGATGAATTCCCACATAGGACAGGGCACGGAATTTGCGATTACTTTGCCCGTTGCTGCGTAATATCGCGCGGGGCGGCTTCGTTTTTTCTTTGTCCGTAGCGCACGAAGTATCGATCGGGGCGGGTTTACAGGATCTATAACTTATGTCATAGATATCGGCTCACGGGCCCCTACAGACATCGCGGTCTTTTTACCGGAAATGAGAGGTCGATTAGCCTTCTGACGTGAATTTCATGGGGGCGGAGGGACTTGAACTAGCGCATTGCTTTAAATCTACGATTTTGCGTCGTTCTAGCTCTTATTTTTACCCACCCCAATAGTCCTGTTTTAGATTTGAGCGAAAACTAAGCAGCTTGCTGTACGCTGAATACAGCAAGCAAACTCAACACTGTTAGAGGATTGAGCGAAAAATGAGCGAGAAATCTAATTCCGTCACAGTAAGTACCAGCGCTGATTACCTGATCGGCTACGAGCGGATTCTCGACTACTTCAAGCAAGCACAGAAAGAATGCCCGTGCGATTCGTTGAAGCGTGAATCACGGTGAAAGCCCGTACATAGCCCTTCCAGCCACAAGGCTGAACTCTCGGTCT